>NZ_BAABFD010000005.1:0-397499 GCF_039540635.1 Nonomuraea ferruginea
GAAAGGGTGTCGTCCCTCTCACCTGACCGTCCACCTGGACTTTACGTGTCCGTCTACCTGGAGATTTCATGGCCGCCAGCCTGGATCAGGCTGGCCGCCCACCTGGAGAAATTCCTGACCGTCCACAAGGCCGCCCGCCACCGTGAAGGTCCGGTACCGTACGCGAACTCCCCCCGGGTTCGTGGGGAGGCCGCCCGGCGCCGTGAGGGTCCGGTCCGTACGCGAACCCCCGCCCTAGGCGGAGACTGCCGGGCGCCGTGAGGGTCCGGCACCGTACGTGAGCTTCCGAGCTGGGGTTGTGGAGGCGGACCGGCTTGTCGTACAGCCGGACCTCCGCGAGCAGGGGTCGGCGCGAGGTGCGGGTCGATCTCGTCGATCAAGTCCGGTTCGAGAAGCTGAGCACCGATGCCGGGCGAGAACCCCCGAGGTTCCTTCCGCGGCCCGATCCGGGCCGCCTCGGACGCGCCGTGACGACGTGGCCGCGCCGTAACGAGGGCCGCGCCGTAACGAGGGGTCGCGCCCGTAACGACGGGATCGTGCCGTAAAGAGGGGTCGCACCGTAACGACGAGGCCGCGCCGTGACGACGTAACCGCAGGGTGGCGGGAGAGGCGATCGGCGCTGGTTTATGCGGTTGCGTCCGGCTTGGCGGGCGTGCCTATGATCCCCCATGCCTCCCCTCACGCTTCCTCGTCAGCATGCCCGTACGGCCCGGTTCAAGCTCGGCGTCCCCAGGGACTTCACGATCTCGCCGGACGGCGCCCGGGTGGTGTTCCTCAGGTCCTCGGGCGGTGACGACCCGGTCAACCGGCTGTGGACGCTGACCGTGGCCACCGGGCAGGAGCGGCTGCTCGTGGACCCCGGCACGCCGGGCGGGACGTTGCCGGAGGCGGAGCGCGCCCGCAGGGAACGCACCCGCGAGCGCGCGAGCGGCATCGTCGCCTACGCCACCGACGCCGCCGTCACCAAGGCCGTCTACGCGCTCGACGGCGCGCTCCACACCGTCGACCTGCTGACCGGCGAGGTCACCCCGCTCGGCACGACCGGATCCGACCCGCGGCTCGACCCGGCCGGGCAGCGCGTCGCCCACGTGTCCGACGGCGCCCTGCACCTCGACGGCAAGCCGCTGCTGACGCCCGACGGTCCCGAGGTGACCTGGGGGCTGCCCGAGCACGTGGCGGCCGAGTCGATGGCCCGCCACCGGGGCTACTGGTGGTCGCCCGACGGCACCCGCCTGCTGGTGGCGCGGGTGGACAACGCCCGGGTGAGCAGGTGGCACCTGTCCGAGCCCGCCGATCCGGGCAGGCCCTCCAGGACCATGGCCTATCCGGCGGCCGGCACGGACAACGCCGACGTGACGCTCTGGCTGACCACGCCGGCCGGGGAGCGTACCGAAGTGGTCTGGGACAGGGCGGCGTTCGAGTACGTCGCGGCGGTGTCGTGGACCGGGCAGGGGCTGCTGATCCTGGTGCAGAGCCGCGACCAGCGCACCACCCGCCTCCTGGAGGCCGACCCCGCGACGGGCGCGACCACGCTGGTGCGCGAGGACGCCGACGACGCCTGGCTGACGCTGGTGCCCGGCACCCCCGCCCGTACGGCGGCCGGGGAGCTGGTCTGGACGGTGGACCGCGACGACACCCGCCGGCTGATGGTCGGGGACGACCTGGTCACGCCGCCGGGCCTGCAGGTGCTGCGGATCCTGGCGGTGGACGGCGACACCGTGCTCGCGCAGTGCTGCGACGAGCCGACGGAACGCCACCTTTACAGCTACTCCAGGGCCGCGGGGCTGACCAGGGTCACCTCCGAGCCGGGGGTGCACACCGGAACGCGCGCCGGCGGCGTCACCCTGGTCGTCAGCCGCACTCTGGAGGAGCACGGGACCCGCGTCACGGTGACCGGCGGAGGGGCGGCCACGCCGATCGTCTCGAACGGCGCGACCCCGGTCGTGCGCCCGCGGGCGGACCTGGTGTCGCTGGGCGAACGGGAACTGCGCGGCGCGATCGTGTTCCCGTCCGGGCACGTGCCGGGCTCGCGGCGGCTGCCGGTCCTGCTCAGCCCGTACGCCGGGCCGGGCGGCGCCCTGGTGCTGCGCGGGCTGGACGACTACGCGGTCGCGCAGTGGTTCGCCGACCAGGGCTTCGCCGTGCTGGTCGTGGACGGGCGCGGCACGCCGGGCCGCGGACCGGCCTGGGAGCGGGCCGTGCACCTCGACAAGCTGAGCGCGGCGCTAGAGGACCAGGCCGACGCGCTGCGGGCCGCCGCCGGCCGCTTCCCCGACCTGGACCTGGACCGGGTGGCGATCCGCGGCTGGTCGTACGGCGGTTATCTGGCCGCCGCGGCCGTGCTGCGCCACCCCGACGTCTTCCACGCCGCCGTCGCGGGCGCGCCGGTCACCGACGCCCGCCTCTACGACACCCACTGGCAGGAACGCTACCTCGGCCATCCCGACCGGAACCCCGAGGCGTACGACCGCAGCTCCCTGATCGCCGACGCCCCGAACCTGCGCCGCCCGCTCATGCTCGTGCACGGTCTGGCCGACGACAACGTCTTCGCCGCGCACACCCTGCGGCTGTCCGCCGCGCTGCTGGCCGCGGGCCGCCCGCACACCGTCCTGCCGCTGTCGGGCGTCTCCCACATGACCGCCCAGGAGCAGGTCGCCGAGAACCTTCTCCTGCTGGAGCTGGACTTCCTGCGCCGGGCGCTCGGTCCGGAGCCCAGCTGATCACGCCCAGCGGAAGACGTGCCGTCCGGCTCCCACCTCGACGGCGGTGTCCGGGTCAGGGGCAGGTGGACGGCGGCGGTGGTGTTCGCCGGCACCACCACGACGAGTTCCGTCTGGTCCCCGGTCCGTTCCCAGCCGGCCTCGGCCCGGCCGTACGGGGTGTCGAGCGTGGCGCGGGCGCGGGTGAGGCCGCCGCCGGGAAGCAGGCGCGCGTCGTGGGACTCGCCGTCGTAGAGGCTCGCGGCGGTGACCGGGCCCGGCGCGCACCGCCAGGCGCCGTCGGTGGCGACGGTGTCCGTGGTGCCGTCGGAGTAGGTGATCTCCAGCTGGGCGGTCCGGTCGCCGTAGACGGCGGACCTGCCCCCGGCGAAGCCGACGCGGCCCCGGTACCAGCCGTCGGCGAGGGTGGCGCCGATCGTGTTGGCGCCCTCCTCCAGCAGGCCGGTCACGTCGTGGGTGCGGTAGCGCAGCCGGTGGTGGTAGCTGCTCCAGCCGGGGGCGAGCACGTCGTCGCCCACGACCCGGCCGTTCATCTCGACTTCGTACGTGCCGTGCGCGGTGACGTACAGGCGGGCCCGCTCGACGGGACCGCACCGCTCGCGCGAGCCCAGCTCCGGTCCTGGCCACGGCACGAGCACCGACTCCCCCGACGCGACGACGCCGGTGCGGGTGCCGTCGCCGCAGAGAGGTCATGTCAGCCCTTGATGGCGCCGGCGGTCATGCCGGCCACGATCTTGCGGTTGAAGAAGACGAAGGCCAGCAGCGGCGGGATCTTGATCAGGACGATGTCCATGAACAGCAGGTTCCATTGGGTGCTGTACTGGCTCTGGAAGTTGTAGAGGGTGACCTGCACGGTGGCGTTCTCGTCGCCGGGCAGGAAGTAGAGCGGGTTGACGAAGTCGTTGAAGACGGCCACGGACGAGGTCAGCACGACCGTGATGGTGACCGGCCGGAGCAGCGGGAAGATCACCCGGAAGAACAGCCGCGCCCCGTGGCAGCCGTCGATCTGGGCCGCCTCGTCCAGCTCGCGCGGGATCGCCGCGATGAACGCCCTGAACAGCAGCATCGCGAACGACAGCCCGTAGGCGACCTCGACCAGGATCAGCCCCGGCAGGGTCTTGAACAGGCCCAGTGCCTGCAGCAGCCAGATGGTGGGCACGATCGCGGGCGGGATGATCAGCCCGGACAGCACCAGGAAGTCGACCAGCGTCCCGACCTTGCCGGCGCGGCGCTGCAGCACGAACGCGGCCATGGCGGCGAAGAACACGATCAGCGCGACCGAGGCGACGGTGAGGACGGTGGAGTTGACGAAGGCGCGCAGCAGCACGTAGTCACGTGCCTGGACGACCTCGACGAGGTTGTCCACCACCCGCCAGTCGACCGGCCAGGCGAAGTCCAGATCGGCGGCCTGCGCCGGGTCCTTGACCGCGGTCATCAGCATGAACGAGAACGGCACCAGGAAGATCACGGTAGCCAGGACCAGCGCGATCGTGTCGGCGCCGAACCTCCTGAAGGTCCTCATACGGCGACCTGCCTCTTGCCCAGGACGTAGGTGAGCGGGACGACGATGGCGGTGACGATGAGGAACAGCAGCACGTTGCCGGCGGTCGACAGGCCGAAGAAGCCCGCCTGATACTGCTTGTAGATGATCGAGGCGATGACGTCGCTGGTGAAGCCGGGACCGCCCCGCGTCATCGTCCAGATGAGGTCGAACGACCGCAGCCCGCCGATGAACGACAGGATGATCACCGAGTAGGTGGCGGGCCAGGACAGCGGCAGCGTCACGTGCCGGAACCGGTGCCAGGCGCCGCCCCCGTCGACCTCGACCGCCTGGTAGTAGTCGCGCGGGATCGACATGATCCCGGCGATGTAGATGACGGTGGCCAGGCCCACGCCCTTCCAGACGTCGACCAGCGCGACCGACAGCAGCGCGGTCGTGGCGTCGCCGAGCCAGTCGGCGCCGTCGACGCCGGCCAGCGCGAGGGCCTTGTTCACCAGGCCGGTGTCCGGGCGGAGCAGCGCGCTGAAGGTGATGCCGACCGCCACGGTGGAGACCAGGACCGGGAAGAACACCACCGCGCGCAGGAAGCCGCGCAGCCGCAGCCTGGACGTGAGCAGCACGCCCAGCAGCAGGCCGAGCACCACCTTCAGCCCGCTGGTGACCACGGCGTAGACGATCGTGTTCCGGAAGCCGACGCGCAGGTTCTGCTCGGAGAGGAAGTCGCGGAAGTTGTCCAGGCCGACGAACTCGCTGTCGAACAGCGTCCACCGGGTCAGCGCGAAGTAGAACGCCATCACCGTCGGCACCAGGAAGATCACCAGGTAGACGACGGCGGCCGGCAGGTAGAGGGCGTACGGGTAGGGCGACCTGCGCCTGGCCGGCGGCCCGCCGGGCCCCGCGCGGAGCCCGGCACGCTGCTCGGTCACCACCCTGCCAGCCCCAGTTGCCTGGCCTGCTTCTCCACGTCCTTGTCGTACTGGGCGGCGCCCTCGGCGGGCTGCGTCAGCCCCGAGCCGACGGCGACGGTGATCTGCTCCAGCGACGGGCCCTTGATGGGCGACAGGAACTCCAGCGCGGGCGTCGTGGCGCCCCGGTCGATGTAGGCCTGGAGGTCCTTGGCCACCTGGATGGCGTCCTCCGGCAGCTTCGACCCCTTGATCCGGTACGGTCCGGACGGCTGGACGGCGGCGGTCACGGCTTCGGTGCCCGCCGGGGAGGCGACGAAGGCCAGGAACTTCTTGGCCGCGTCCAGGTGCTCGGTGGTCCTGGCGATGTAGAGGGCGGCGGGCTCCCAGACGGTGGCGCCGCCGGCGGCCGGGTCGTCGCCCGGGATGCCGAAGTAGCCGACGTCGGTCGCGGTCTGGGGGTAGGTCTCCAGCAGCGGCGGGAGCAGCTGACTGAGCATCGCGTAGTGCGCGCCCTCGCCCTCGACCAGCATCTTCAGTCCCTGGTCGAGGGTCGCCGAGCCGAAGCCCTTGTTGAGGTGGCCCTTGGCGTGCACGTCGGCGAGGTGCTGGAAGCCGCCCGTCGCGGCCGGCGTGGTGGCGAACTTGGCCTTGCCAGCGGTGTAGTCGGCGGCGAAGCCCGGCACGGCGGCCTGGACGTTGTGGTAGTCGGCGAGCACGAAGATCTGGGACGTCCAGGTGTCCTTGAACGTGCTGATCACCGGGGTGACCCCGGCGGCCTTGATCGTGTCGTTGTTGGCCATGAAGTCGGCCCAGGTCCTGGGGACCTCCAGGCCGAGCCGCTCGTAGACCTTGCGGTTGTACAGGATGCCGCCGCCGCCCATCGTGGTGGCCGGGACCCCGTACGCCTTGCCGTCGTGCGAGACGACGGGCAGGTAGTCGGGCTGGACCTGGGCCAGGACGGGATCCCCGGTCAGGTCGACCAGGGTCTGGGCCGGGTTCAGCGCCTGCAGCAGCGAACCGGAGTTGTACCAGAACACGTCGGTCATCTCGCCGGTGGACAGCCGGGTCTTGACGACGTTGTCACCCTCGCTGCCGCCCGGCTGGTGCTCCATGTCGATCTTGATCGTGGGGTCGGCCTTCATGAACGCGTCGGCCAGCGCCTTGGAGGTGTCCACGGTCGACTGGTCGCTGCCCGTCATGAAGGACAGGGTCACGGTGCCGTCGGCGGCGGGCTCCGAGCCGGATCCGCACGAGGCAAGGGCCGCCGTCGCGAGCACGGCCACGGCCGATGCCAGCATGCGGTGGGAGGTCTTCACACACCCTCCAGGGGTTTTGAATCGTTTTAAGCGGCTCCCCGATGCGGTTAACGTAGGCGTTGCCCGAAGAGGTGTCAAGACATGATTTGGGTAACGGTACCCACTCTTCTCGCAGTTGAGATCGCTGTACGTACGAGTAATGCAGGTAATGTTTCCCCCGTCGGACCGGCTCGCGTCCAGCTCGTACACTGGGATCACCCCACGGGAATTGGAGCCTCATGGTCGCGCCCAGCCGACGCCGACGAGTGACGATCAACGACGTGGCCAGCCACGCCCAGGTCTCCGTCACCGCGGTGTCCAAGGTGATCCGCAACGCCTACGGCGTCAGCCCCGCCATGAGAGACCGGGTCAAGACGGCCATCGAGGAGCTGGGCTACCGGCCCCAGGCCGTGGCGCGGGGCATGCGCGGGCGCACCTTCACGATCGGCCTGATGCTGCCGCACATCAGGAACCCGTTCTTCGCCGACATCCTCGACGGCCTCACCGAGCAGCTCGCCGGCACCGACTACCGGGCGTTCATGATCCAGGGGGGCGCCACCCGCAAGGTGGAGAGACTGGCGGTCGACGCCCTCATCGACCGCCAGGTCGACGGCATCATCATGGTCGCCCCGCTCGCCTCGAAGGCGCGACTGGAGGAGGTGGCCCAGGAGAAGCCCACCGTGGTGCTGGCCCGCCACGAGCGGTCGTCCTTCTACGACTCCGTCTACGACGACGACGAGGCGGGCGCCGAGCTGGTCGTGAAGCACCTCATCGAGCTCGGCCACCGCCGGATCGCGCACATCACGCACCAGGACGACAGCCAGGCGCAGCCGGCCGACCTGCTCCACAACATCCGGGCCGCGACCTACGAGCGCGTCATGCGCGAGCACGGGCTGGCAGACGAGATCGCCGTCGCGACCAGCTTCTACCACGAGAAGGGCGGCTACGAGGGAGCGCGGGAGCTGCTGGACCGCGATCCCCGCCCGACGGCCATCTTCGCGGGGGCCGACCAGGCGGCGTTCGGCGCGCTCGCCGCGGTCTACGAGGCCGGGCTCCGCGTCCCGGCGGACGTCTCGGTCGCCGGCTACGACAACACCCACCTGGCCGCCCTGCCCAACATCACCCTGACCAGCGTCGACCAGGAGGGCTCCGTCATGGGCGGCGCCGCCGGCAAGCTGCTGCTGGAGCGCATCGAAGGCCGCACGTCCGCGGTCCGCTTCTCGGTCACCCCCAGCCTGGTCGTCCGCGGCTCCACGGCCCCGCCCGCGTCCTGACGCGCGTGGGTAACGTTACCCACGCATCCACACACGCGGCCGGTCGAGGTGCGGCGGGAGCGGGAACCGTTGCCTCTTGACGGCACATGAGGGAGCGCTTACGGTGACGACGTCCGCGGGTGTTAAATCGTTTCACTCTCCAGGGGGGCTCACCACGGAAGAGCGGCCATGCCGCCGGAAGGGAGTGACCTCGTGTTCACCGCACCTCGCCGGACCCGCGTGCTCGCCGGGGCGGGGGTGTCTCTCACCCTCGTCCTCTCGCAGCCCCTCGTCCCCCCGGCGTCCGCCGCCGGCGGACAGCCCCACGTCGAGGCCGTCGACCTGCGCGTCGACGGCCGGCGTGACCAGCCGCTCGGCATCGACGCCACCGCGCACTTACTGAGCTGGCGGATGACGGAGACCCGGCAGGGCGCCGCCCACCCGTGCCACCGGCGCCCCTCCCCCGCCGTCTGCCCCGCGGACGCGCAGACCGCGTACCAGATCCAGGCCGCCGCGAGCGAGGCCGACCTCAGGCACGGGCGGCTGATCTGGGACTCCGGCAAGGTGAGCTCCGCCGTCCAGTCCGGCGTCCGCTACGGCGGGCGGCCCCCGCGCTCGCGCGAGAAGGTCAGCTGGCAGGTCCGCGTCTGGGACGCCGGCGGCACGCCGTCCTCCTGGAGCAGGCCCTCCTCCTGGGAGATCGGCCTGCTGGAGCGGAGCGACTGGGGAGGCGCCCGCTGGATCGAGTATCCCGGCCGCACCGAGAACCAGCCGATGCCGATCTTCGCCCGCGCGTTCGACCTCGACCGCGGCAAGCGGGTGGCCGAAGCCCGCCTCTACCTCTCCGGCGTCGGGCTCCACCTGCCGACGCTCAACGGCCGCGAGCTCGGCGACGAGGTCCTCGCCCCCGGCAACTCCAACTACCAGCTCTCCAGCGAGTACCGCGCCTACGACGTCACCCGGCACCTGCGCGGCGGACCGAACACGCTCGGCGTCCGGCTCGGCAACGGCCCCGCCTACGTGCGGCGCAGCGTCACCAACCCCGCCGCCGGCCGGACCGCGCCCTACTCCTGGTGGCAGAGCCGGCTGAAGGGCAGCGGCACTCTGGCCGCCGACGCCGCGCCCGGCGCCACCACGGTGAGACTGGACGACGTCACCGGCTACCACCTCGGCGGCACCGTCAACATCGACACCGGCGACGGCGGCGACACCCTCGAATCCCGTACGATCACCGCGATCGGCACGCCGGGCCCCGGCGGCACGGGCATCACCTTCACCCCCGGGCTGGAGAAGCCGCACCGTGCCGGGGCGGCCGTCACCGGGTCCGGCAACAACATCGCCGCGAGCGACCCGAGCGCCGGCGCCGCGGTGACGCCGCGCCTGATCGCCCGCCTGGAGATCCGCTACGCCGACGGCTCGGCGGACGCCGTCGTCTCCGACCGCGACTGGCGCACCGCGCTCGGCCCGCTGGTCACCGACGCGTGGTACTCCGGCTCGGACCACGACGCACGCCGCGAGCAGCCCGGCTGGGACGCGCCGGGCGCCGACCTGTCCCCCGCCGCCACGCGGCGCGACGGCTCGGCGATGGAGTGGCGGGCCGCCGGCATCGCCCCTCCCCCGAACCTCGCGACCGAGCTCGTCGGCCGTACGGCCGAGCCGGTGAGGGCCGTGGAGAAGCTCACCCCGGTCTCGATGACCAACCCGAAGCCGGGCGTCTGGGTGTTCGACCTGGGCCAGAACATCACCGGATGGCCGCTGCTGCACCTCAGGGGCAGGGTGCCCGCCGGAGTCACCGTCCGCATGTCGCCCGCCGAGTCCCTCGCCCCTGACGGCACCGTCGACCAGTCCTCCCTGATGGGTGGCGGCGGCAGCCGGGGCCGCGATCTGTTCTCCACCTACACCACGGCCGGGCTCCGCGGCGGAGAGACCTGGCACCCCGACTTCACCTACTTCGGGATGCAGTGGATCCAGGTCACCGGCCTGCCGGAGGGCTACAGGCCCGCGAAGGACCTCGTCACCGGGATCCGGCTCCAGGCGGACACGCCGGTCGCGGGCCGGGTGACGACCTCCAGCGCCCGCGTCGACCGGATCCACAAGATGGCGAGATACTCCTTCGCCTCGAACATCATGTCGGTGTTCACCGACTGCCCCGGCCGCGAGAAGCTGTCCTACCCGGCCGACTACACGATGCCGATGGGCGCCATCCACCGCGACCACGACCTCAGCGCGTACCTGAAGACCACCATGCGGCACCTCGTCGAGGGGCAGTCGGTCGCCGACACCCCGATGCGCGGGAACGTGGCGCTGAAGACCCCGGTCTACGACTGGGGCTACAGCGGGCGCTTCGGCGACGAGATCAACTGGGGCAACGCCATCATCCTCGTCCCGTCCCTGCTGTACGAGCTCTACGGCGACACCGAGACGATGGCCCGCCACTACGACCGGATGACCGATTTCGCCGGCTACATCGAGCGGGAGAAGGCCGACGCCCACATCGTGGACGCCGCCCTGGGCGACTGGGTGGCCGCCGACCAGACCTCCGGCCGGATCACCGGCACCTGGGGCTACTACGTCATGATCAGCAAGTTGGCCACGATGGCCGGGCTGACCGGCCACGCCGGCGACGCCGCCCGTTACCGGGCGCTGGCCGCCGACATCAAGGACGCCTTCAACGCCCGCTTCTACAACCATCAGCTCCGCCGCTACACCTCCGACGGCGACGCGGGCATGGCGGGCGCGACCCAGACGGCCCAGGCGCTCGCCCTCGACGCCGGGCTGGTCCCCGACGGCGAGCGGCAGGCCGTGCTCGACGCGCTCGTCGAGCTGGTGTACGCCTTCCACCCCAACGGCGACGGCCCGCACTTCAGCGGCGGCACCATCGGGATGGGGCCGACCGTCCGGGCGCTCGCCGACGGCGGCAGGGACGACGTGCTGTGGGACCTGCTCCAGGAGGACGACCAGCCCGGTTACGGCTTCTTCATGGAGTCCACCAGCGCCAACCCGGGCGGCATGACCACCATGGGCGAGCGCTGGAACCGCGGCGACTCCAAGAACCACATGATCCTCGCCCAGATCGAGGAGTGGTTCCACACCGGGCTGGCCGGCATCCGCGCGGCCGACGGCTCGACCGCCTACCGCCGGCTGGTCATCCACCCCAAACCGGTCGGCGACCTCACCTTCGTCAAGGGCGGCTACGACACCCCGCACGGCACCGTACGGTCTGATTGGACCAAGAAGGCAGGCCGGTTCACGCTGACGGTGGAGGTGCCCCCGAACACCGCCGCCGAGGTCTGGGTGCCCGCCGGGGACAGGCGCCTCGTGGCGGCGCCCCACCGCGCGGCCTTCCTGCGCATGGACGGCGGCCATGCGGTCTACGAGGTCGCCTCCGGCTCGTACACGTTCGCGGCGGCGACCTGACCCGCACGGCGGTCACCCTCGTGACACGGGGGTGACCGCCTGGTCTGGATTCCGCCGCGGTGTTAGCGTCGGGGGCGGAGCGCCGGGAAACCGGGGGCGGCCATGTCGCGCATGGCGCCGGCCATGAGGAGATGGCGCGATGAAGCTGATCGGGTTGTCCGAGATCGACGCCTCCATGATCGACCTGGTGGGCGGCAAGGGCGCCGGGCTCGGAGAGATGATCAGGGCGGGTGAGCGCGTCCCCGACGGCTTCTGCCTCACCGTCGAGTGCTACCGGTCAGGAGAGCTGCCGGAGCGGGAACTGGTCGAGGCGTACGAGCGGCTCGGCGGTGGGCGGGTGGCGGTCCGGTCCAGCGCCATCGCGGAGGACCTGCCGGAGGCCAGCTTCGCCGGGCAGCAGGACACGTACCTCGGCGTCGAGGGTCACGCGGAGCTGATCGACGCGGTCCGCCGCTGCTGGGACTCCCTGTTCACCGAGCGCGCCGTCGCCTACCGCGCAGCCGTGCACGTCGAGGACGAGCCCGCCATGGCCATGGTGGTGCAGCGCATGATCGACCCCGTCGTGGCGGGGGTGATGTTCACCGCGAACCCGATCACCGGCTGCCGTACGGACATGGTCGTCGACGCCGCTCCCGGTCTGGGCACCGCGATCGTCGAGGGCACCGTCGTACCCGACCATCATGTCCTCCGCCGGGGAGCGCCGGCCGTGCCGGACCCGGACGGGTGTCTCGACGCGGCGCGGCTCGAAGAGCTGCGGGCTGCGGGGGCGCGGCTGCAGGAGCATTTCGGCTCGCCGCAGGACGTCGAGTGGGCGATCGACGCCGGGGGGACGCTGTGGCTGCTGCAGTCCCGGCCGATCACCACGCTCTTCCCGCCACCGCCCGACACCGGTGACACGCGGCTCTACCTGGAGTTCGGCCACATGCAGGGCATGCTGCGCCCGTGCACCCCGATGGGGTTCTCGCTGCTCAAGTCGGGCTCGAGCCTGTGGTTCGAGGCCGCGGGGGCCCGGGTCGACCGGCGCGACCCGATGCCCCGGCTGGTGTCGATCGGCGGCCGGCTGTTCTTCGACGTGACCGACTTCCTGCGCAGCGGGGTCATGCGCGGGCGCCTGGGGACCTCGCTGGAGATCTACGGGCCGAGGGTGCAGGGCGCCGTGCTGAGCATGCTGGACGATCCGCGGTTCGCGCCGCGGCCCGGTCTGCCGTTCCGCGTCGGCAGCCTGGTCAAGGGCGCGCTGCGGATGTTGCCCGGCGGGGTCGCCGGAGTCGTGTCGAGCCTGGTCAACCCGGATCTCGCCCGCGCCCGCGCCTACCGTGGCGTCGCGGAGATCAAGCGCCTCACCACCCCGCCGGGCGAGTCCGCCACCGCCGCGGAACGGCTGCGGTGGGTGATCGAGGACTCCCACAAGCCGATCATGAACATCGACATGCACGGGATCCTCTGGCCGCTGACGGCCGGCATGATCGCCGGGACGATCCCGGCCGCGCTGCTCAAGGGCTTCGCCTCGGACGAGGAGCTCGACACCGTGCTCGGCGGCATGCCGTACAACGTGACCACGGAGATGGACCTCGAGCTCTGGGACCTCGCGGTGCGGGCCCGTGAGCACCGCGAGCTGTTCCTCGGCACCCCGCCGGAGGAGCTCGCCGCCGGATACTTCGCCGGTGACCTCCCGGACATCGGGATGGCGGGCTTCCTGGAGAAGTACGGGATGCGCGCCGCGGCCGAGATCGACGTCGGCGTGCCCCACTGGGACGAGGACCCCGCACCGCTGTTCGCGACGATCGCCAACTATCTCCGCGTCGACGACCCCGGGCAGGCGCCCGACGTGCGGTTCAGGGCGGCAGCGGCGAAGGCCGAGCGGATGATCGCGACGCTGTCGCGGCGGGCGCGGCGCAGGAGGCCGGTGCGCGGCCGGCTGGCGGTGTTCTTCATGCGCCGCTCGCGCCGGCTCACCGGGCTGCGGGAGATCGGGAAGTTCGCCTGGCTGCCCGCGATCCAGGCGGCCCGGCGGCAACTCCTCCTGGTCGGCGCGGACCTGGCCGCCCGTGACCGGCTGGCGGACGCCGGCGACATCATGTTCCTGACTCTCGACGAGGCGCGCGCCGCCGTGCACGACGGAACCGACCAGCGAGGGCTGGCCGCGAGGCGGCGCGCGGAGCACGAGCGGGAGCTGCGGCGGCCCACCGTTCCCGGCGCCCTGCTGTCCGACGGGACCGACGTGGAGGCGCTCGCCCCCGCGCGGCCGGTCGAGGACGGCGTGCTGACCGGGATGTCGGGTGCCGCCGGGCAGGCGACGGGCCGGGCGCGGGTGATCCGCGACCCGGTCGGGGCGCACATCGACCCGGGCGAGATCCTGGTGGCGCCGACCACCGACCCGGGGTGGACGCCGCTGTTCATGACCGCGGCCGGCCTGGTGACCGAGACCGGCTCGCCGGTCGCGCACGGCCCCACCGTGGCCCGCGAGTACGGGATCCCGGCCGTCATCTGCGTCCGCGACGCCACCCGCGAGATCACGACCGGTCAGCTGATCACGGTCGACGGCACGGCGGGCACGGTACGCGTCGAACCGGAGTGACCGGCGGCGCGCGTCGCTTTCGATGGCACGCGTAGAGAAGCCGTCAAGATTCGGTTCGTAGCCGTATGAAACCCGTCAAGAACGGCAAAACCCTCCATACCTCAGCGTTCGCTTGTTCTGCGGCCACCGCGGTGAAGGCGGCGGCGCTCTCGGACATCGAACTGAGGAGTGGAATGGCAGACGTCATCTTCGTCGCCCTGACGATCGCGGTCTTCGCGGTCCTCGGGCTGGTCGTCAGGGCGGTGGAGCGGCTGTGAACGCCGTCAACGCGACCGGTCTCGTGGTCGCCGTGGCCCTGGTGATCCTGTTGGTCGCGGCCCTGCTGTTCCCGGAGCGCTTCTGATGAGCACCACCGTGGCGGGCCTCGTCCTCGTCACCTCGCTGATCGCGGCGCTGGCCCTGGTGCACAAGCCGTTCGGCGACTACATGTACCGCGTCTACTCGACCGACCGGCACAACCTCGTCGAACGCGGCATCTACCGGCTGCTCGGGGTGCGCGCCGACGCCGAGCAGCGCTGGGGCGTCTACGCGCGCGCCCTGCTCGCGTTCTCCGTCGTCTCGGTCCTGGTGGTGTACGGGCTGCAGCGGCTGCAGGACAAGCTGCCGCTGAGCCTGGGCATGGCGCCGGTCACCGACCACATCGCCTGGAACACCGCGGTCAGCTTCGTGACCAACACCAACTGGCAGGCCTACTCCGGCGAGTCCACGATGGGCCATCTGACCCAGATGGCCGCGCTGGCCGTGCAGAACTTCGTCTCGGCCTCGGTCGGCATGGCCGTGGCGATCGCCCTGGTGCGCGGGTTCGCCCGGCGTGCCGCCGGCACGATCGGCAACTTCTGGGTGGACCTGGTCCGCGGCACCGTCCGCGTCCTGCTGCCGATCGCGTTCACCGGCGCGCTGGTGCTGGTCGCAGGCGGGGTGATCCAGAACCTCTCCGGCGTCCACGAGGTCACCACGCTGACCGGCGGCACCCAGGCGATCACCGGCGGCCCGGTGGCTTCCCAGGAGGCCATCAAGGAGCTGGGCACGAACGGCGGCGGCTTCTACAACGCCAACTCCTCCCACCCCTTCGAGAACGCCACCGCCTGGACGAACTGGGTCGAGATCTTCCTGATCCTGCTGATCCCGTTCGCGTTGCCGCGCACCTTCGGCAGGATGGTCGGCCAGGTCAGGCAGGGCTACGCGATCGTCGCCGTGATGGGCGTGCTCGCGCTGGCGAGCGTCCTGCTCACCAACGTCTTCGAGCTCTCCGGGAACGCGACCGTGCCACAGGCGGCCGGCGCCGCCATGGAGGGCAAGGAGATGCGTTTCGGCGTGTCCAACTCCGCCACCTTCGCCGCCTCCACCACCCTGACCAGCACCGGCGCGGTGAACTCCGCCCACGACTCCTACACGCCCTTCGGCGGCATGATGACGCTGGTCAACATGATGCTCGGCGAGGTCGCCCCCGGCGGGGTCGGCTCCGGCCTGTACGGCATGCTGATCCTGGCCGTCATCACGGTGTTCGTGGCCGGGCTGATGGTCGGCCGCACGCCGGAGTACCTCGGCAAGAGGATCGGCGCCCGCGAGATCAAGCTCGCCTCGCTGTACTTCCTGGTGACCCCGGTCCTGGTGCTGGCCGGGACCGCGTCCGCGATGGGATCGGAAGAGCGGCGCGCGGCCATGCTCAACACCGGCCCGCACGGCCTCTCCGAGGTCCTGTACGCCTTCACCAGCGCCTCCAACAACAACGGCTCCGCCTTCGCGGGCCTGACCGTCAACACCCCCTGGTACGACGTGGCGCTCGGCCTGTGCATGGCCTTCGGCCGGTTCCTGCCGATCATCCTGGTGCTCGCGCTGGCCGGCTCGCTGGCCGCGCAGTCACCCGTCCCCGAGGGCGCCGGCACGCTGCCCACCCACCGGCCGCAGTTCGTCGGCATGGTCGCCGGCGTGACGATCATCCTGGTCGCCCTCACCTTTCTTCCGGCCCTCTCGCTCGGCCCCCTCGCGGAAGGACTGTCCCGATGATCCGCTCGCTGCCGGACGCGTTGAGAAAGCTCAACCCGGTCACGGCGTGGCGCAACCCGGTGATGTTCATCGTGGAGGCCGGCGCCGTGTTCGCCACCGTGCTGGCCGTCGTGGAGCCGACGTTCTTCGCCTGGGCCGTCGTGGTGTGGCTGTGGCTCACCGTGATCTTCGCGAACCTGGCCGAGGCCGTGGCCGAGGGCCGCGGCAAGGCGCGGGCCGCCACGCTGCGCGCGGCCAAGACCGGCACCGAGGCCCGCAGGCTCAGGAGCCCGGACGACCCCGGCCACTGGGACGTCGTCCGGGCGCCCGAACTGCGGCAGGGCGACCGGGTGATCGTCGAGGCGGGTGAGGTCATCCCCGGCGACGGAGACGTCGTCGAAGGCATCGCCAGCGTGGACGAGTCCGCCATCACCGGCGAGTCCGCCCCGGTCATCCGCGAGTCCGGCGGCGACCGCTCCGCTGTCACCGGCGGCACCAAGGTGCTGTCCGACCGGATCATCGTCGAGATCACGCAGAAGCCCGGCGAGAGCTTCATCGACCGGATGATCGCCCTGGTCGAGGGCGCGAACCGGCAGAAGACGCCGAACGAGATCGCGCTCAACATCCTGCTGGCCGCGCTGACGATCATCTTCCTGACCGCCACCGTCACCATGCAGCCCCTGGCCATCTACACCAAGCTCGTCAACCCCGGCGTGCCGGACTCGCTCGCCCTCGGCGCGGACGGCGTCACCGGCATCGTGCTGGTCTCCCTGCTGGTCTGCCTCATCCCCACCACGATCGGGGCGCTGCTGTCGGCCATCGGCATCGCCGGCATGGACCGCCTCGTCCAGCGCAACGTCCTGGCGCTGTCCGGCCGCGCGGTCGAGGCCGCCGGCGACGTGTCCACGCTGCTGCTGGACAAGACCGGCACGATCACCCTGGGCAACCGGCAGGCCACCGAGTTCGTCCCGGTGGACGGGGTCGCCGAGGCGTACCTGGCCGAGGCGGCGCAGCTGTCCAGCCTCGCGGACGAGACCCCCGAGGGCCGCTCGATCGTGGTCCTCGCCAAGCAGCGCTACGGCCTGCGCGAGCGCCGGCCGGGCGAGCTGGCCCATGCGGAGTGGGTGCCGTTCACGGCCCAGACCCGCATGTCCGGGGTCGATCTCCCGCCTGAACCCGGCGCGCCGGACCAGGCCGGGCGCCAGGTCCGCAAGGGCGCCGCCACCGCGGTCATGAAGTGGGTGCGCGACGCCGGCGGCCACCCCGCCGACGAGGCCGGCGGTCTCGTGGACGGCATCGCCGCCTCCGGCGGCACCCCGCTGGTGGTCGCCGAGAAGGGCCGCGTCCTGGGCGTGATCCACCTCAAGGACGTGGTCAAGGAGGGCATCCGGGAGCGCTTCGACGACATGCGCCGGATGGGCATCCGTACCGTCATGATCACCGGCGACAACCCGCTGACCGCCAAGGCCATCGCGGACGAGGCGGGAGTGGACGACTTCCTGGCCGAGGCCACCCCCGAGGACAAGCTCGCGCTCATCAAGAAGGAACAGGAGGGCGGCCGGCTGGTGGCCATGACCGGCGACGGCACCAACGACGCCCCGGCCCTGGCCCAGTCGGACGTCGGCGTGGCCATGAACACCGGCACGAGCGCCGCCAAGGAAGCCGGGAACATGGTCGACCTGGACTCCAACCCGACCAAGCTCATCGAGATCGTCGACATCGGCAAGCAGCTCCTCATCACGCGCGGCGCGCTGACCACGTTCTCCATGGCCAACGACGTCGCCAAGTACTTCGCGATCATCCCGGCCATGTTCGCGGCCGTCTATCCCGGCCTGGACGCGCTCAACGTCATGCGCCTGGCCAGCCCGCAGTCCGCCATCCTGTCCGCCGTCGTCTTCAACGCGCTCGTCATCGTCGCGCTGATCCCGCTGGCGCTCCGCGGGGTCCGCTACCGGCCGTCCAGCGCTTCCAAGCTGTTGTCGCGCAACCTGTACGTTTACGGCCTGGGCGGCATCATCGCGCCGTTCATCGGCATCAAGATCATAGATCTGCTGATCCAGTTTCTTCCGGGGATGTCATGATGAAACGCCTGCCAAGCTGGGTGCGCCGGTACGCGGCCGCGGTCCGGGCGGTCGCCGTCCTGACGGTGCTGCTCGGCCTGATCTATCCCCTGGTCACCACAGGCGTCGCCCAGATCCTGTTCAACCACCGGGCCAACGGCTCGATCGTCGAGGGCGGCCGCGGCAGCTCGCTGATCGGCCAGTCCTTCACCGACGCCGGCGGCGATCCGGTCAAGAAGTACTTCCAGTCCCGCCCGGCGGCGTCCGGCGAAGGCTACGACCCGACCTCCACGGGCGCGAGCAACCTCGGCCCGGAGGACATCGTGGACGTCCTGCCGGTGCCCGGCGCCGGGGACGAGGGCAGGCAGTCGCTGCTGACCCGGGTCTGCGCCCGCTCGAAGGCGGCCGGTGAGCTGGAGGGCGTGAGCGGCGCCCGACCGTACTGCACCCCCGACGGGACCGGCGCGGTGCTGAAGGTCTTCGCCGGCCACGCGGTCAGCGTCAACCAGGCCTGTCCCGCCACCCCGTTCATCGCCTCGTACCAGGGCAAGAGAGTGGAGTGCGCGAAACCGGGCGAGGACTACGCGGCGGGCCGTACGGTCGCGGTGCGCGGCGACGCCGGGCCGCCGGCCGTGCCGGCGGACGCGGTGACCGCCAGCGCCTCCGGGCTGGACCCGCACATCTCCGTCGCCTACGCCGAGCTCCAGGCGCCCCGGGTGGCGCGCGAACGCGGCCTGCCGCCCGCACGGGTCAAGGCCCTGGTCGAGGAGCACACCACCGGACGCGCGCTGGGCTTCATGGGCGAGCCGGCGGTCAACGTGCTCGAACTCAACCTCGCCCTCGACGGGGCGTGACGTGCGGGGGCGGCTGCGGGTCTACCTCGGGGCGGCGCCCGGGGTCGGCAAGACGTACGCGATGCTCGCCGAGGGCCGCCGCGCCCGGGAGCGCGGCCGGGACGTGGTCGTGGGCTTCGTCGAGACCCACGGCCGCCCCCGCACCGCCGCCCTGCTGGAGGGCATGGAGATCGTCCCCCGCAAGACCATCGTGCACCGGGGCGCCGCCTTCACCGAGCTGGACGTGGCGGCCGTCATCGCGCGCAGGCCGAAGGTGGCGCTGATCGACGAGCTGGCCCACACCAACGTGCCCGGCTCCGAACGCGTCAAGCGCTGGCAGGACATCGACGAGATCCTTGACGCCGGCATCAACGTCGTGACGACGGTGAACATCCAGCACCTGGAGTCGGTCAACGACGTCGTCCAGGAGATCACCGGCGTCCCGCAGCGCGAGACCGTGCCCGACGAGGTGGTACGGCGGGCCGACCAGATCGAGCTGGTCGACATGTCGCCGGAGGCGCTGCGCCGCCGGATGGTCCACGGCAACGTCTACGCCCCGGAGAAGGTCAGCGCCGCGCTGTCGAACTACTTCCGGGTCGGCAACCTCACCGCGCTGCGTGAACTCGCTCTGCTCTGGGTCACCGGCAAGGTGGACGACCAGCTCGACCGCTACCGCGCCGAGCACGGCATCACCACCACCTGGGAGACCCGCGAACGCGTCGTCGTCGCCCTGACCGGAGGCCCGGAAGGCGACACCCTGGTGCGCCGCGCCTCGCGCATCGCCGCCCGCACCAAAGGCGCCGACCTGCTGGCCGTCCACGTCACCAGCTCCGACGGCCTGGTCGCCAGCGACCCGGCGAGCCTGGCCCGGCAGCGCGCGCTGGTGGAGAGCCTGGGCGGCAGCTACCACCAGGTGGTCGGCGACGACATCCCCCGCGCCCTGCTGGACTTCGCCCGGGGCGTCAACGCCACCCAGCTCGTCCTGGGCGCTTCCCGGCGCGGCAGGTTCGCGCAGATCCTCTCCCGCGGCGTCGGCCTGGAGACCACCGCGCTGTCCGGTTCGATCGACGTCCACCTCGTCACCCACGAGGAGGTCAAGCGGGGCCGCCGGCGGCCCGAACGCGCGCGGGCGGCGCTGACCCGCAAGCGGCGGGTGGCCGGGTGGATCGTGGCGGTGGCGGGCATGCCGGCGCTGACCGCCGCGCTCTGGCCGTTCCGCGACGTGATCTCGCTGCCCAGCGAGATCCTGCTGTTCCTGTGCCTGGTCGTCGTGGTGGCGCTGATCGGCGGCATGCTGCCGGCGATCGCCACGGCGGTGGGCGGGTCGCTGCTGCTCAACTGGTTCTTCACCCGGCCCACGGGAAGGCTGACGATCGCCGATCCCGACAACCTGCTCGCGCTCATCGTGTTCGTCCTGGTCGCGGTGGCGGTCAGCACGATCGTGGACGTGGCCGCCCGGCGTACCCGACAGGCGGCCCGCGCCGGGGCGGACGCCGAGGTGCTGTCCACGCTGGCCGGGCACGTGCTGCGGGGCGAGGCCGCGCTGCCCTCGCTGCTCGCCCGGCTGCGCGAGACGTTCGGCCTGGACTCGGTCACCCTGCTCGAACGCGTCGGCGAGCCCACGCCCGACGACAAGTCCGAACCCGGAGCCTGGCGCATCGTCGCCGTCTCCGGCTCCGCCCCCTGCACCGCGCCCGCCGCGGCCGACACCGACGTGGTGATCGGCGACGAGCTGGTGCTCGCCGCGCGCGGGCGGCTGCTGGACGCCGGCGACCGGCGCGTCCTGGAGGCGTTCGCCGCCGAGGCCGCCGTCGCGCTGCGGCAGGAGCGCCTGGAGGAGGAGGCCGAACGGGCCAGGCCGCTGGCCGAGGCGGACCGCATGCGCACCGCGCTGCTCGCCGCCGTCAGCCACGACCTGCGCACCCCCCTGTCGGCCGCCAGGGCCTCCGTCGAGAGCCTGCGCAACCGCGAGATCACCTGGACCGACGAGGACCGTGAGGAGCTGCTCGCGACCGCCGACGAGTCCCTGGCCCGGCTGGGCCGGCTGGTGGAGAACCTGCTCGACATGAGCCGCCTGCAGGCGGGCGTCCTCGGCCTGTCGCTCCAGCCCATCGCCCTGGAAGAGGTCGTGCCCCGCGCGATCGACGACCTGGGCCCGCTGCGCGGGCGTGTCAGGAGCGACGTCTCCATCGAGCTGCCGGAGATCGTCGCCGACGCGGCCCTGCTGGAACGCGTGCTGGTCAACCTGATCAGCAACGCCGTCCGCTACAGCCCGCCCGCTCACCAGGTGCTGGTGACCGGCAGCCGGCAGGACGACATGGTCGAGATCCGGGTGGTCGACCACGGCCCCGGCATCCCGCCGGAGGACCGCGAGCGGGTCCTCCTGCCGTTCCAGCGGCTCGGCGACCGCGACAACGGCACCGGCGTGGGGCTCGGCCTGGCCCTCGCGCGCGGGCTGACCGAGGCCATGGGCGGCACCCTCACCCCCGAGGAGACTCCAGGAGGAGGTCTCACGATGATCGTCAGCATGCCGGTCCACTTCGAGACGTCGACCTCATGACCAGGATCCTGGTCGTCGACGACGAGCCGCAGATCCTGCGCGCGCTGCGCATCAACCTGACGGCACGCGACTACGAGGTCGCCGTCGCCACCGACGGCGCCTCCGCGCTGCGCCAGGCCGCCGAATGGCATCCCGATCTGGTCGTGCTCGACCTCGGCCTGCCCGACGTCGACGGCGTGGAGGTCATCCACGGACTGCGCGGCTGGACGCGGGTCCCCATCGTCGTGCTGTCCGGGCGGGCCGGCAACCAGGACAAGATCGAGGCTCTGGACGCCGGCGCCGACGACTACGTGACCAAGCCGTTCAGCATCGAGGAGTTCCTGGCCCGCATCCGCGCCGTCTCCCGCCGCGCCGCCACCCGGGACACCGAGCTCGCCGCCGTCCACCTCGGCGACCACACCGTGGACCTGGTGCGCAAGACCGTGTCAGGCGGCCTGCGGCTGACGCCCACCGAGTGGCACATCCTGGAGATCCTGCTGCGCAACCCCGGCAAGCTCATCCCCCAGCGCTACCTGCTGGCCGAGGTGTGGGGCAGCACGTACGTCAAGGAGACCCACTACCTGCGGCAGTACATGGCCCAGCTCCGCAAGAAGCTCGAACGCGACCCCGCCCACCCCCGGCACCTCATCACCGAACCGGGCATGGGCTACCGCTACACCCCTTGACCCCCGTGCGGCCGGCCGCGGACCCGCGTGCCCTCTTCGGGGATCCGAAGGGGGCGACCCACGGGCCTTTGACCTGCGGATTCAAGGGTTGCCGAAGATTTGCGGAAGGAGCGGCCCGCAGGCTGGCGCCTACACATCGACGGTGGAGGTATGTCAGTGAGACAACGCATTCATGGGCCGGTCGCCCTCGTCGTCGCGGCGCTGCTGCTGTCAGCCGGGACGCCGGCCTCGGCCGCGGCTCGTACCGGCTTACCGGACCCGCCGCCCGTTCAGTCGCCGGCGGAAGCCCTGCGTCAAGATCTGAAGCTGGTCGCGGAGGGCAAGGGCTGGACCCTGGCGCAGGCCGCGGCGGACCGCAAGGCGGCGGAGGCCGTCGGTGACGTCGCCGCGAAGGTCGCGCGCGAGAGGCCGGAGATCTTCGTCGGCTCGGCCGTCAACCCCCTTCCCGGCGGTGCGCCGACGCTCTACGTCAAAGGGCCGGCCGATGCGTTCGTCGACCGGCTGGTGGCCGGCGCGGACGTGGACATCGACGTCGTGGACGGGCAACCGTACTCGTTCGGTGAGCTGGAGGAGCGCCAGCTCACCGTGCACAAGGCGCTCGTGGCCTACGGTTTCACCTCCGTGGCCACGTCCGTCGACATCGTGGGCGCGGGGCGGATCCCGGCCCAGGTCACCGAAACGCCGGGGGTCGACTCGCGGCCGGAGACCGTGCTGTCCGCGATGCCGCAGGGCCTGCGCCCGCACATCGATCTCGCCGTGCGGGACGAGCCGGTCACGAGCCTGGAGTTCGGCTTCGGCGGGGAACGGGTGCGCGGCGGCGGCTCCCAGTGCACCAGCGGCTGGCCGATCCTCGCCAACGGCGTGCTTCCCGGCATCACCACCGCGGGCCACTGCGACGGCATGAACGAGATCGACTGGACCGACGCGGGCCTGTCGTTCCCGATCACGCCCCAGTTCCAGCATCGCCGGGCCTGGGGCGACGTGGAGTACCACTTCGGCGTTCCCGTACTGGCGGGGATCTTCTACGCCAGCAGCGCCGACGTGCGGGAGGCGAGGTCGGTGGAGCCGGTGGCCGCTATCAGCCTGGGCGAGTCCGTCTGCCAGTACGGCCGGTCCTCCAACGTCAGGCACTGCACTCCCGACGTCGACAGCGTCTCGGTGACCTGCACGTTCGCCCCCTTCCCCTTCCCGACGGAGCGGCTGGTCGGAACCGACAACGACGTCGGCATCAGCGGCGACAGCGGGGGCGGCTGGTCCTTCAACGACACGGCGTACGGATCGCACGTGGGGAACTGCGACAACGGCGAGGTGTTCAGCGCGGCCGACTACTACGACGAGGCGCTCGGCGTCCAGGTGTGGCTGGCCCCGTGACCTCGGCGGCTCACGATCCGGTCCCTCGCGGCGCGACCGGCCGCGAGGGACCGGAGCTTCGCGCCCCGCCGAGCTTGACCCGGACCTCCTCGGCGCGGTGGTGGCCGAGCTGGTCGAGGATGTCGAACGCGTCCTGCCAGTGACGGTGGGCGGCGGCGGGATCGCCGGCGTCGTGAAGGATGTCACCGAGCGAGCTCAGCGCCAGGCCTTCGGAGTACCTGGCGCCGAGCTCGCGGAACAGCGCCAGCGCCCGCGCGTAGCAGGTGACGGCCTGGCGGAGATGGCCGAGGCGGCGCCGGATGAAGCCGAGGCTGTCCCAGGTCGCCGCCTCGCCCTGACGATCGGCGATCTCCTGGTAGAGCGACAGGGCCTGCCGGCAGTGGGCGAGGGCTCGGTGATGGTGGCCCAGGTGGGCGTGGTGCCAGCCGATGGCGTTGAGCCCGGCGGCCTGGCCGCGCCGGTTCTTCAGAGTCCGGAACAGGTCGAATGCCTGCTCGTCGTGGGGCAGCGCCTCCCGGTGGTGGCCCTGCTGTGCGAACAGCCGGGCCATGCAGCGGTGGGCGTGGGCCTGCCCGGCGCGGTCACCGAGCGCACGAAACAGTCGCAGGGCCTGCCGGAGGTGCTCGCCGGCATCACCGTACCGCCGCACGGAGATGTACGCGAGCGCGAGGCCGCAGTGGGCGTGGGCCTCGGCGGGGCGGTCCGCCAGACGCCGGGCGGCCTCCAGGGCGGCGCGCTGCGTCGCGGCCTGATCATGCCACAGCCCTCGCCTGTCGCAGAAGGTCATGAGCGCCCACCCCAGCCGGCAGACGTACGCGTCGGACCCGGCGTCGTCGACGGTGGCCAGCAGCGCCGGGTACTCGGCGCCGAACCAGGCCCGAGCCGCGCGATGGTCGGCGATGTCCGCCACGACGACGCCGGGCCGGGGCGGGGGCAGCGTCAGCGGCTCGCGGTGCGGGCTGAGCGCCCGATCCGCGCGATGGGCGGTGTGCAGGTAGTGGTCGAGCAGCCGCCTCAGCCCGGCTCCCCCGGCGTCGAGACGGCCGGACAGCTCGGCCGCGTAGAGCAGCACCAGGTCATGCGCCCGGTAGCGGTCAGGAACCGGCTCGTCCAGCAGATGCGCGTTGACCAGCTCGCGGAGGAGGGCCCGGGTACGGGTGACGGTCAGCGCCGTGAGGCTGGCCACCGCCGGCAGGCTGATCTCCGGTCCCGGGGCGCGGCCCAGGAGGGCGAAGACGCGGGCCGCACCGGAGGACAGGGCATCGTACGAGCAGGACAGGACCGCCCGCAGGTTGACCGCCAGTTCACCGCCGTCCAGGGCGTCCAGCCGGGTGGTGGCCTGCCGCAGCTCACCGGCGAGCACGCCGAGGGAGAGCCCGGGGCGGACAGCGGCGCGGGCGGCGATGACGCCGAGCGCCAGCGGCAGGCCCCCGCAGTGGCGGATCACGGCGGCGACGGCCTCGGGCTCGGCCGCCGTCCGGCTCGCGCCGAACTCGCGGGTGAGCAGCCGGCCTGACTCGGCCTCGGTCAGCACGTCCAGGACCAGCGGCCGGGCGCCGTGCGCGGTGATCAGCCCGGTCAGCCTGCGGCGGCTGGTGACGAGCACGGCGCAGGTGGGAGTGGCGGGCAGCAGCGGCGCCACGTGGGCGGAGTCGCGGGCGTTGTCCAGCACGATCAGCATGCGTCTGCCGGCGGTCAGGTGCCGGTACATCGCCGCCTGCGCTTCCGGATCCGGCGGGATCACGGCGGGCGGCACGCCGAGAGCGTCGAGGAAGGAGCGCACCGCGACCGCCGGGTGCAGAGGATCCGCCGCCGGGTCGAAACCCCGGAGATTGACGTGCAACTGGCCGTCGGGGAACCGGTCCGCGTTCTCATGGGCCCACCGCAGAGCCAGCCACGTCTTGCCGAGGCCGCCGGCACCGCTGATCGTCACGGTGCCCCCCAGGCCGGACGGCGCGCGCATGGCCTCGCCGAGCGCGGCGAGCTGGCGGGCCCGCCCGGTGAACGACCGCGGTGGCGCGGGCAGCTGACGCGGGATCAGCGGCTGGACGGGCCGTTCGGCCGCCTTCACGGGCTCGCGTACGACCAGGGCCGGATCCGTGGTCAGGATCCGCACGTGCAGATCTCGCAGTGCCCGGGTGGGGCCGGCGCCGAGTTCCTCGGCGAGCAGTCGCCGAAGCCGTTCGTAGACGTCGAGCGCGCCGGCCTGGCGGCCGCAGCGGTAGAGGGCGAGCATCAGCTGACCCGCGATCCGTTCGTCCAGCGGATGCGCGGAGGCGGAGGCGGTCAGCTCCGCCAGCAGCCCGGCGTGCCCGCCGCGGTCGAGGACGAGATCGTTGCGGTCCAGTTCGGCGGCCAGACGCTCCAGGGCCACGCCATGACGGACGTCGTTCAGCCACGCGGAGTCATGCCCCGCCACCAGGTCGCCGCGCCATAGACGCAGCGCCCTGTCGAACAGGGCCAGGGCGGTTCCGCCCTCCTCCGCCTCGCGGGCTTCGGCGACCAGCTTCCGGAACTTGAGCAGGTCCACGGTCATGGGGTCGGCGGTGAGGGCGTACCCGCCGGGCCGGCGCACGAGGCCGACACCGTCCATCTCGGTCAGCACCCGCCGCAGCCTGCACAGATAGCCGTGGACGGCCGCGCGGGCGCGTTGCGGAGGGGCCTCACCCCATACCCGATCCAGTATCTGGTCGGCCGACACGACACGATTGGCCTCGATCAGGAGCACCGCCAGGACGCGGCGTTGCCGTGCGTGGCCGAGATCCACGAGCCGGCCGCCGGCCGCCGCCTCGACCTCGCCGAGCAGCCGGAACTCCACCGGCGGCCCGGCCGGTATCGTGCCCGTCGAGTCCGCCGGAGCGTGCTTCATGGCCATCGGGACCCCCATAGAGCCCCTTCCGACCGGTGGGATCGCGCGTACATTCCCGATCTTCAGGGGGACATGGCAACTGACTCCCTGATGATCGCCTCCGGCCCGGCATCGATCCACGTCTATTTACCGGCTGCACCGGACTCGGCGTCGAACCCGGTGGCCCACCGGCCGGGCACTTGACCTGGAGCGCACTCGAGCTTCTAGCGTCATGACACGGGCGCGCCACGGGGGCCGCCGGGATCGCGGGCGTCATCGCCACGAGATCGAGGAAGGACGCGAATCACATGAAGACCGTGCAGCTCGGCCGTACCGGTGAACAGGTCAGCCAACTCGCCCTGGGTTGCATGATCATGGGCACCGTCACGCCGGAGGACGAGGCCGTCGCGATCCTGGACCGGTACGCCGAGGCGGGCGGCGGCTTCCTGGACACCGCCGACTGCTACGCCTGGTGGGAGCGCCGGGGCAGCCGCGGCGGCGAGAGCGAGGAGCTGATCGGCCGCTGGCTGGCCAGGACCGGACGGCGCGAGGACGTGTTCCTGGCCACCAAGGGCAGCGCCGTCCCCCGTGACCTGGACGCGGTCTGGGCCGGCGGCCGGCCGGACTGGGAGGTGGCCTACAGGACGTTCTCCGGGGCCGGGGCGAAGACCCTGCGGGAGGCGATCGACGGCAGCCTGCGCCGGCTCGGCACCGACCACGTCGACCTGTACTACGTCCACGTCGACGACCGGGCCACGCCTCTGGAGGAGACGCTGGAGGCGCTCGCCGGGATCGTCAGGGCCGGCAAGGCCCGCCACATCGGCTGGTCCAACGCGCGGACCTGGCGGCTGGAGCGCATCCGGCAGCTGTGCGCCCGGCATGGCTGGCCGGCGCCGGTCGCGCTCCAGCAGCAGCACTCGTACCTGCGCCGCCGCGCCGGGCTCCGGCACGCGTCGATCGTGGACGACGAGCAGCTGGACTACCTGGAGGCGCATGACGACCTGACCCTGGTGGCGTACTCCCCCATCCTCAAGGGCATCTACGACGACCCGGCCAAGCGCGAGGGCCACGGGGCGATGGAGCCGTACGGCGGCCCGGACGCCGAGGCCCGGCTCGCCGCCGTCGCCGAGGTGGCCGCCGAGGCGGGCGTGACGCCGAACGCGCTGGTCCTCGCGTGGCTGCTGCGCCAGACCTCGCCCACGGTCGTGCCGCTGATCGGGCCGCGCACGCTCCAGCAGTACGAGGCGGCCCTGCCGGCGCTCGACGTCAAGCTCACCGACGAGCAGTTCGCCCGCCTCGACACGGCCGGCGCCTGAGACGAGATCCGCACCGTCTCCCGCCGCGCCGCCACGCGGGACACCGAGCTCGCCGCCGTCCACCTCGGCGACCACACCGTGGACCTGGTGCGCAAGACCGTGTCAGGCGGCCTGCGGCTGACGCCCACCGAGTGGCACATCCTGGAGATCCTGCTGCGCGACCCCGGCAAGCTCATCCCCCAGCGCTACCTGCTGGCCGAGGTGTGGGGCAGCACGTACGTCAAGGAGACCCACTACACCCCGTGAAGGCGGCGCGAAGGCCGCATGAATGTGCGCGGGAATAGCCTGCCCGCTGTTCCCCAGCAGATTTGAAACGGAGGATATAGGTGCGTATCGCCATTATCGGCACCGCGCTCGCGGTCGGTCTCGCGCTCTTCACCGGCAGCGCCGCCGCGACAGCCACGGTCGCGAAGTGCAACTGGACCCAGGCGAAGCTCAACGTCAGCAAGACGTTGTATCGCACGGCGACGGGATGGACCCCCAAGGGGTCGATTCCCAGCGGCACGGTGATCATTTTTTATTACACGAAATACTCCCGGTTGTCCGTCCCGTCGCGCAACGGCTATATAGCGCCTGGGGGGATGACGGTCATCGACGGGGGCACCTGCCCGTCCTGACGCGCGTCGCTTCGCCACCGCCGCCGGCCTCGTCCGCGCGGCGGTCCGCTTTTCCGGGGGTGACGCCTCATGGGCGACTGTTAGTCCCTGTTCGAAAGGTTCGAGCGGGCTCGCCGTCCGCTCTAGCGTGTGCCGCGGCTGTTCTCCGGCACTCGCACGAAGGTGATCGTCATGGTGGCGTCGCGTTTCTCGATCTTGGGGTCACTGTCCGTCACGACCGAGGAGGGCATCCGGACGTCCGTGCCGGGCCAGAAGAACCGGGTCCTGCTCGCCACGCTGCTCCTGCACGCCGACCAGTGCGTCTCCGTGGACCAGCTGGCCAGGCGCCTCTGGGGTGACGGCCTCCCGCGTGACCCGCGCCGCGTGGTGCAGACGTACGTCGTCCGCCTGCGTCGATGGCTCGGCGACGGCGGCCTGATCCGGACGCGGGACGGCGGCTACACCATGGAGCTCGACCACGAGCGGCTGGACCTGCTCGAGTTCCGGCGGCTGCTGCGTCTCGCGGCTAGGGCCGGCCGCCCGGAGGACGAGGTGGCGCTCCTGCGCCGGGCGGTGGGCCTCTGGCGCGGCCCGGCGTGCGAGAACGTGGAGTCGGACGTGCTGCACCACCTGGATGTGCCCATCCTCACCGAGCAGTATCAGCACGCCGTCGAGCGGCGCGTCGACCTGGAACTCCGGGCAGGTCCGCCAGGTGAGCTGATCGCGGAGCTGCGGGCTCTCACCCGGGAGCATCCGCTGCGTGAGCGCCACTGGGCCCAGCTGATGACGGCGCTGCGCGGGTGCGGGCGCAGGGCGGAAGCGCTGGACGTCTACAGCTCGGTGTTCCGTACGTTACGTGACGAGCTGGGGATCGAGCCGGGCCGCGAACTGCGCGAGCTGCACGAGGCGATCCTGTCCGGCGACGACGTCGCCTTCCCGGGTGTGACGCCGCCACGGGAGCTCCCTCCTGACGTCAGGCACTTCGTGGGCCGTGCCAGGGAACTCCGGCTCCTGGACGAAGCCCTGGCCGAGGAGGGTTCCGCGGCCAGGACCGCCGTCGTCGTCGGTCGTGGCGGCGTCGGCAAGACGGCCATGGCGATACGGTGGTGCGCCTCCGTGGCCGGGGACTTCCCGGACGGGCAGCTGTATCTCGATCTGCAAGGCTTCGACGCGCGGCCGGCGCTCGAACCCGCCGACGCGCTGCGCGCCCTGCTCCGCGGCCTCGGCGTCGCCCCCGGCGACATACCGGCCGACGAGACGGCGGCGTCCGCCCTCTTCCGGACGCGCACCACCGGCCGCCGCCTGCTCGTCCTGCTCGACAACGCTCTCGACACCCGGCAGGTGCGGCCTCTCCTGCCGGGCCGCGGGCCGGTGGTCGTCGTCACCAGCCGCAACCAGCTACGAGGGCTCGTCGCGAGCGGCGCCGCCACACGGGTCGTCCTGCGCCCCCTGTCAGACGACGAGTCGGCCGCCCTGCTCGCGGCCCTGCTCGCCAAGGACCCGGCCTGGCGGGAGACGGACCAGGCACGCCGCCTCGCGGCCCTGGCCGAGGGATTGCCCCTGGCCCTGCGCGTCATCGGCGAGAGACTCGCGCGTCAGCCCGAGCTGCCGCTCACGGACCTCGTACGGGACATCGACGCCGATCCGGACGCCGTCGCCTCCGGTGACGACGCGGTGCACGCCATGCTGTCCTCCTCCTACGAGCGGCTCGACACGACGACGAAGCGCGTCCTGCGCCTCACCGGCGGTCTCCATCCGGGCCCGGTGCTCGACCCGCGCCCGGTCGCCGCACTCGTCGGCATGCCGGTCGACCGGGTACGGGCCCACCTCGACCACCTGGTGGCGAACCACCTCGCCGAGCAGACCGGCCCCCACCGCTATGAGCTGCACCGCCTGGTCAGGTCGTACGCGGCCGCGGAAATGCGACGCCAGGACACGGCACCGGACCAGGACGCGGCCCGTGCCGCCCTGCTGTTTCTGCGCGAATACAGACCATCCACGATCGACGCGGAGGCCCCCGTCCGGTTCTAGCCCTCGGGCGGCGCCGGAGCTGGGGCCATCGGGGCGAGTCCGAGGTCGCGTAGCGTGGCGGCGCCGCGTGAGGCGTGGGCGCCGCCGGCGAGCACCAGGGTTCGCGCGGACTGGTAGCGGCAGCCGGCGGCGTCGAAGGCGGCCGCCAGGGCGGGCAGCGCCTCCCGGTCGCCGTCGAGCAGGGCTCCGGCTCGCTCCACGATGGCGCCGGCGACCGGGTTGCCGGCCACGACGGCCCGCGCCCCGGCCACGCGGTCGCGGGCGTCGGGGCTCCCGGCCAGCACGGCGGCTTCGGCGCGCAGCGCCACGTACCAGTGGAGCCAGATCCAGGTGACCCACTGCCACACCTCGCCCGGCTCGGGCGCCAGCCGCTCCAGCGCCTCCGCCGCCTGCCCGCGGTGGAGGAGCGGCAGCGCGTCGAAGACCGCCCCGTAGCCGCGGGTGTTCCCCGGGGAGTCGTCGAGCCGGCCCAGCACCGCGCTCCACTCGCGCGAGGCGTCCAGGTCGCCGCGCAGGGCGTGCGTCATCGCCACCGCGGCCGCCGGCGGGCCGAGGACCGACCTGGCGGGCCGGCCGGCCCGCTGCCACGCGTCGAGGAACCGCACGCCGCCGCTGAGCACGTCCTCGACGTCGCCCGCCAGCGCGTCGGCCACCAGGAGCCAGCCCGTGGCGCGGTGGCCGACCTCCGCCAGCAACGGATGCTCCGCGAGCCGCCGCGCCCACCGGCGGGCACCCGGCAGGTCGCCGGTGCCGATGCCGGCCTCGGCCGCCTCCCCCAGCGCCTCGATCAGCTCGTGGGTGCCGGCCGGGGTCTCCGGCGCGGACGAGAGCAGCGTGATCCGCCGCCGGGCCGTGCCCGCGGCGGCGAACGTGTCACCGGCCCAGCTCCGGGCGCAGGTGAGCGTGTCGAGCGCGGCGGACTCGGCGAGCGGGTCGCCCGTGCGGCGGGCGAGCTCGACCGCTCGTTCCGCGCGGGCGATCGTCGCCTGGACCGCGTCGTCCAGGCCCTCCTCCGCACCGACCTCGGTGAGCGCCCGCCCGGCCTCGGCCAGCGCCACGGCGGCCTCGGCGGCCGCGTCGCCGCCGGCCAGCTCCCGTGCCCGGGTGATGAGCGCGTCCGTCTCCTCCGGTGGCAGTTCCCGTACGAACTTGCCGGAGAACCGGCAGGCGTTGGCGGCGGCGGTCGCCAGGTCACAGGCGGCGCCGGTGAGGTCGCCCGACCGGCGGGCGGCGTCCGCGGCGGCGCGCTGCAGGCGGTACATGTCGTCGCCGCGCATCCTGCACCCGGCCACGGCGGCGGCCTGCCGGAGCATCGGCGCGGCGGCGTCGTCGCCGGCGAGCGCCGCGGCCTGCTCGTAGCGCTCCTGGGACTCGCCGATCAGGTTGCGGGTGAAGGTCAGCTCCGCCAGGCACCGGGCGAGGCGGTACGCCTCCGCGCGCCGTTCCGGCCGGTCGGCCGCCCACGTCAGGGCCGCGCGCAGGTCGTCCGCCACCGCGTCGAACCCGGCCCGCCAGCCCTCCCGCGCCACCGCCAGCCCGTCGGCCCGCTCCAGGCACCAGCGGACGTGGCGGGATCGGGTGACGGCCAGCTCATCGGCCTCGGACAGCCGTTCCATCCCGTACTGGCGGATGGTCTCCAGCGCCCGGTACCCGGTCCCGCCCGGGGCGGCCGTCACCACGAGCAGGCTCTGTTCGGCCAGCCGGGCCAGCCCTTCGGCGACGATGCCCTCTTCGTCCCCGGCCACCTCCGCCGCCGCGGCGGCGGTGAACGGCGCGACGAACACCGACACCCGGCGCAGCAGCGCCCGGTCGGCCGGCTCCAGCAGCGCGTGGCTCCAGTCCAGCGCCCCCCGCACCGAACGATGCCGCTCGTCGGCGCGGGAGCCGCCCGTCAGCATCCGCAGCGGGTGGGACAGGGCGGCGGCGATGCCGTCCAGCCCGAGCGTGGAACACCGGGCGGCGGCCAGCTCGATCGCCAGCGCCATCCCGTCCAGCCGCTCGCAGACGGAGGCGACCTGGTCGCGCAGCGCGGGATCCAGCGGCCGGCCCGCCGCCGCGGCCCGCTCCATGAACAGCGCGACCGCGTCGGACCCGCTGTCGGCGGACAGCGACAGCGGCGGAACCGTGTACACGCGTTCGAACGGCACCATGAGCCGTGCCCGGCTGGTCGCCAGCACCGTCACGCGCGGGCACGCCGCCAGCAGCCGCTCGGTGAACAGCGCCACCCCGTCCAGCACGTGCTCGCAGTTGTCCAGCACCAGCAGCGCGTGGCGGTCGGCCAGCGCGGCGGCCACCGACTCGGTCAGGTCGCGGCCGGGCTCCTCACCGAGGCCGACGGCCCCGGCGACGGCGGTGGCGACCAGGCCGGGATCGGTGACCGGGACCAGGTCGGCGAACCACACGCCGTCGGCGTACTCGCCGGCCGCCCGCGCGGCCACGGCCAGCGACAGCCGGGTCTTGCCGACTCCGCCTGGACCGACCGCGGTCACCTGGCGGTTCGCCTTGATCAGCTCGGCCAGCTCGGCCCGCTCGCTCGCCCGTCCGACGAACGAGGTCAGCGGGGCCGGCAGGACCGGCGCCGGCGACGGGGCGGCGCCGGCCGGCTCGGGCGCGCGCCGAGCCAGCGCCCGGCGGTCCGGCACCTCCAGCTTGCGCAGCAGCGAGGAGACGTGACTCTCCACCGTGCGCACCGAGATGCACAGCCGTGCCGCGATCTCGGCGTTGCTGAGATGGGCCCCGACCAGGTTCAGCACCTCGGCTTCCCGAGCCGAGATATCCACTTCTGTCGCCACTGTCCCAGTTTGGCGCATCCGCTCCGTACGTGGTCCGTGCCGTCGATCCGTGGCCGGATTCCGTGGTGAGCACGGATGTGGACCGGACGGGCCGGGCGGCAGGCTTTACCCAGCGACGAACCACGAGGAGCGACCATGACCATCTCCATCAAGACCGTGCTGCACCCGGTGACCGACCTGGCCAAGGCCAAGGCCGTGTACGCGGCCCTGCTCGGTGTCGAGCCGCAGACCGACTCGTCCTACTACGTCGGCTTCGAGGCCGGGGGCCAGCACATCGGGCTGGTGCCCGGCGGCGGGCCGCAGGGCATGACCTCGCCGGTGGCGTACTGGCACGTGCCCGACATCGAGGCGAAGGTGGCCGAGATGACGGCCGCGGGGGCCACCGTGCGGGAGGCCGCGCACGAGGTCGGCGCCGGCCGCCTGGTGGCCACCGTCACCGACCCCGACGGCAACGTCCTCGGACTGATCCAGGACCGATGAGCCCCCTGATCGACCACGACCCCGACTCTCCCAAAGGAACCGCCATGACCTCCTTCGCATCCGTCACCCTGGAAGTCCCCGACCCCGCCGCCGCGGACGCCTTCTACCGGGCCTTCGGCCTGGACCCGTACGTGCACGTCCGTGCCTCCGACGCGCCGGCGACCGGCTTCCGCGGCTTCGCGCTGTCACTCGTGGCGGCCCAGCCGGGTGACGTCGACGCCCTCATCGGCGCCGCGCTCGACGCCGGCGCCACGACGCTCAAGCCGGCCGCGAAGGGGTTCTGGGGCTACGGCGGCGTCGTACGCGCCCCGGACGGGACGATCTGCAAGATCGCTACCTCGAAGAAGAAGGACACCGGCCCCGCCGCCCGGCGCATCGAGCAGGTCGCCCTCCTGCTGGGAGTGGCGGACGTCAAGGCGAGCAAGCGGTTCTACGTCGAGCGCGGCCTGGCCGTGGCCAAGAGCTTCGGCGGCAAGTACGTCGAGTTCGACACCCCGTCGTCGGCCGTCACGCTGGCGCTCTACCCGCGCCGCGCGCTGGCCAAGGACACCGGAGTCGCCCAGGAGGGCGCCGGGTCGCACCGGCTCGTGATCGGCGGCGACGCCGGGCCCTTCACCGACCCGGACGGGTTCGTCTGGGAGCCCGCGTCCGTCTGAGCCGTTCCGCACATCTTCGAAAGATTCGAAAGAGATGTCCTGTCATGAGCAGCACGTACGAGGGATTCACGGCCGAGGAGCGGGCCGCGATGAAGGAGCACGCCACCGAACGGAAGAAGGCGGCACGGCGCGGCACGCACGCGGACAAGGCGGCGGAAGCGGCGCGAGACGTGCTCGCCAAGATCGCCGAGATGCCGGACCAGGACCGGATCATGGCCGAGCGCGTGCACGCCGCCGTCATGGCCGGCGCTCCGGCCCTGGCGCCGAGGCTCTGGTACGGCATGCCCGCCTACGCGCTGGACGGCAAGATCGTCTGCCACTTCCAGCCCTCGGGGAAGTTCAAGACCCGCTACGCGACGCTCGGGTTCAGCGACCGGGCGAACCTGGACGACGGCCCCATGTGGCCGGTCGCGTTCGCCCTGACCGAGGTGACGCCCGAGGTCGAGGCGCGGATCAGCGCACTGGTGAAGCAGGCGGCGAGCTGAGGCCCGGCGCACGCGGACGGTCAGTCTCCGATGTCGGTGGTCACCTTCCCGGGATCGGGCGCCTTGATGGACACCTTGGCGCCCCACCCGGTGAAGCGGCTGTCGATCACGATCGTCTTGCCTTCGTGCTGGTTGGTGTCGAACACGCCCGTGGCCGCGTACGACGACTTCACCCTGCTCACGAGCCCGGCCGAGGTCAGCGTGAGCGTGTAGGAGACCTTCGTGTCGTTGTGCATGCGCAGCGGGATCGACGCGTCGAACCAGCGTGACACCTTCTCCAGCTCCTTGAAGGTGATCTTCCCGGTGAGGCTGCTCCCGCGCAGTCTGCCCTTCTTGACCAGCGCCGCGAGGGTCTTCGGCTCGGCCGGGTTGATGACCTGCCCGTAGAAGCCGCTGCCGCCGCCGAGGATGGCGTTGCCCTTGAGCCAGGTCTTGCCCTCCGGGAAGCGGCCTTCCCACATGCCGCCCGAGGTGTAGCTGACCTTGCCGACGCTGATCGTACGCTCGCGGGGCCGGGTCGGGGAGGTCGCGGTGATGTCGGAGGCCGCCACGCCCTTGGCGTTGAACTGGAAGGTCCCCTTGCGGCTCTGGATCTTCTTCTTGCCGCCGCCGGAGAGCGTGGTCGTCTCGGTGAACCGCACGCCGTGGCCGGCGGTGAGCTTGCTCTTGAGCGCGCGTACGGGGTCCTTGGGGGCGGCCTGAGCGGGCGCGCCCGCCGCCAGCAGGCAGCCGCAGGCCACCAGTGCGGTGATCGTGGTCTTCTTCACGATCGGTGATCTTGCCGCGGGCGGATCACGGCCGAGGATCGGTGGACGATCGGAAGGGCAACGGCCCGCGCCGTCAGGTCTCTCACGGACACCCCTCGCCCCCGCGAACACGTCGAACCGGTCGATCCCCCCTCTCAGTCGGACTGCGGTGAGACATGGGACGCCGTGCGATTGTTCGGGTGGACCTCCCGGATCGGCGGGGTCGCCACCACTCTGTCCCTTGCTCCAGGGCGGACGGATCTTCTCCTGCCGGACGAGAGGAGCGTGGGCGGACGTGCAGGAGAGCCGGTGCGGGGGGTGGTCATGGAGAGTCTCCTTGCCGGAGAAGCCGCGATGCGATGAGATGCCTGCCGGCCGGAGATCGGCCCGCCGCCACGAGGGGCGGTGCCTGAGCCGCTCAATCCGGCCGGCAGGCGGCACGTGGGTGACCTCACGCCAGGGCTGAGGCTCGATCGTCTGCGGCTGTCGCCTACTGTGCGATGACCGATCCGCCCTCGTTCTCCCAGCGAGCGGGGCTGTCGCCGGTCCCCGCGCGGAACGCGGGATCGGGTGGCGGGCCCGCCCGGGTGAGAATGTCGTCGGTGGTCAGGCCGGCGATGTCCCGGGCGGTGAGCTTGAGCGTGGTCTCGGCGGCGTCGGGGGCGGTGTCGGGCGGGATGATCAGCAGGACGATCGGCTCGCCGGCGGCGAGGACAAGAGTGATCACCCGCGGGTCGGTGTGGCGGAACCAGCCGACGCGGACCTGCCGCCCACGGGCGAGGATGCGGCGTGGAATGCCCTGCCAGGCGTCATGGTGCAGGCCTATCCTCAGCGTGGTCCGGCCCAGTCGCTGGTCGGCGGCGGCGATGAGTTCGGGCAGTTCGGCGGCGGCGTCGCGGGAGTGGGGCCACCAGGCTCCGTCCACGACGGCTCGGCGATCCAGCACGGGGTGAAGGCTGAGTCGTAGCGCGGAATCGAAGCGAGGGATCGCGGAGGAGGCGGTGCTGAGGGGTGCGGATTGAGGAGTCAGTGTCGGCATCATGGTCGGCTGACCTGTCCAGGCCCTGGTGAAGGGGCCGGTATTGGTTCGCCGGGGGCGACGCAGACCTGAATGCCGACGCTCGAAATGTCCTCGGTGTCTCCACACTACCTCATGACCTCTTCAGCGGGGCGGGGCAGGCGCAGCGGCCCCTCACACGGCGTGCCCCCATCCACGGCAGCCGAGCCCACAGATGCGGCCACTCGATCGCAGCCGGATCAGTCGACATCGTGACACGCCTTCGGCGTAGAGACCCAGCCAGGACGACAAGCATTGCGATCTTCAGGCGGCCGGGTGGAGCTATTCACTCTGCAAAATTCCCGGATCGAAGCTGGGAAGCGCGCCTGTCTCCCCCCGGTGGGGAAGTCTCCATGCATGGATTCACGCCAGGAACGCCTGCTGCGGTTAGTCCCTCCGACCTTGGCCAGGATGGCCGCGTGGTGCGCGTGTCTGATCGTCATCGGCATCGTGGCCAACTATGTGTTCGGCTTCGTGGCGACGATGCGCCTCATCGCCCTGCCCGTGGCGATCGCGCTGCTCCTGACCGCGCTGCTCTTCCCGCTCACCCGGCAACTGCGGATGTCGGGCCTGCGGTCGATCTACGCCACCTGGATCACCATGATCGTCGCGTTCGCGGTGCTGAGCGGGACGGGCTGGATCATCGGCGTCCGGGCCAACCAGGAGTTCCCCGGGCTGGTGACACAGGTCAGGCAGACGGCGAAGTCGGTGGAGGAGTGGCTCTACACCGGCCCTCTGGGACTGGAGCCCATCCAGCTCAGCGGCTTGGTGGACGAGATCGCCAAGCTGATCAGCGAGCGGCAGCAGCAGATCACCACGACGGTTCTCGCCGGCACCGTGGTGGTGGTGGAAGTGCTGGCCTCGATCGTGCTCCTGCTGTTCGTGACGTTCTTCCTGCTCAAGGACGGTGACCAGATCTGGTCCTGGTTCCTCAAGGGGTTCGGCCGGATGGCGCCGCGGGTCGACCGCGCCGGGCGGACCGCCTGGGCCACGCTGTCCCACTACGTGCAGGGCACGGTGGCCGTGGCCGCGGTGCACGGCGTGCTCATGGGCCTGGTGCTGGCCATCATGGGCGTCCCGCTCTGGGCGGCGCTCGCCGTGCTGATCTTCCTGGCCAGCTTCATCCCGATCGTCGGCATCCTCTTCGCCGGCGCGGTCGCGACGCTGGTCACGCTCGGCGCCAAAGGCCCGATCTACGCGCTGATCTTCATCGGCATCCTGATCGTCGAGCAGCAACTGGAGAACCACGTGCTCCAGCCGCTGATCGTCGGCCGGGTGCTGCACTTCCACCCGCTGGCGATCATCATCGTGCTGGCCGTCGGCGGCATCCTGGCCGGGATCGCGGGCGCGGTCGTGGCCGTGCCGATCACGGCCATCCTCTACAGGGCCGTGCCCGAGCTCTTCAAGGAAGATCCGATCCCCCTCCCGCCGTCTCCGAAACCACCGACCCAACCCGTGCCTCCCGGGAAGGACTGAGGGCGATCGTCCGCTCGGCCGGTGTTCTCACCTGGAGATGAGCAGGGCGCGGATTGCTGCTTTCCGCCTGGCCGGGGCTGTTGGACGATCACATCACCACACCTGACCGTTCTCTCAGCCAGGTTTCCCGTACCCCCGCCGGCAGGAGCCAGCATGAACACCGCAGACCCGGCCGGCGAGCTCTCACCCAGCACGGCTGTCGGCCGACTTTTACGGATCACGCCGCTCGCCGATCACGTGGGCCTGCGGATCGAGGGCGAACTCGACCGCGCCACGCTGCCCGCCCTGTCCTCCGCGCTGGACTCGATGGCGAGCCGCGGCAGCTTCTCGGTCGATCTCAGTGGCCTGGTGTTCTGCGACGTCGGCGGGTTACGCGCCCTGGTCACCGCCGCGGCCGGTCTCCGGAGCGGCCACACCCTGACCTTGCGGTCGCCCTCCCCGCAGGTACGACGCCTGCTCGAGCTCACCGGCCGGCCCCGGACGACCGGCTTTCGCCTGCAGGTGCCGTCGCGCCGCTGCCCGGCCCGCCCGCGCCGGGCACGGGCCCGATAGACGCCTCGCCGATGTGCCGGTGACCACCTTCTGGTGATCACGGTACGAGATGAGCTCTTCTCTCTTTCACGATTGTCCGGAAGGGAGGACCGGACTTGAATGTGAACCCGAAGGAGTGATGGCGTCCATGTCAGACGATCGTGTTCCGGTGCGGCGGACCCCAGCCACCGTCTCGTGAGAGTGGCGCTGCTGGGACCGGTCGCCTGGCGTACGCCTCCGCGTCTTTACGGCCCGTGGGAGCAGGTCACGAGCCTGCTCGCCGAGGGCCTCGCCGCCGCCGGTGTCGACGTGACGCTCTTCGCCACGCTGGACTCCGTCACTTCTGGATCCCTGGACGGGGTCTGCCCGCGCGGGTACGCCGACGATCGATCGCTCGACGGGCGGGTGTGGGAGGCGATGCATGTCGCGCACGCGTTGAGCCGTTCGCATGAGTTCGATCTCGTCCACAACCATCTCGACTGGCTGCCGCTGGCCTTCGCCGATCATTGCCGGGCTCCGTTGCTCACCACGGTTCACGGATTCTCCGGAAAGGGGATACTCCCGGCCTACGCCCATGCCCGGTCCACCTACGTGTCCATCTCGGACGCGGACCGTGCCCCCGAACTGGACTACGTCGCCACGGTGCACCACGGCATCGATTTCGACGCGTTTCCCTTCGATCCGGTGGGCGGCCGGCGGCTGATCGCGTTCGGCCGCATCCATCCCGACAAGGGGACGCACACCGCCATCGAAATCGCCCGGCGGGCCGGCATGCCGCTGACCATCTGCGGGATCGTCCAGGACGAGCAGTACTTCGAGAAGCGGGTCGCTCCGGAGGTCGACGGAAGGCAGGTCAGGTTCCTCGGATCGGTGGGACCCGCGCAGCGTGGCGAGATCCTCGGCGGCGCCGCCGCCCTGCTGCATCCCATCGCGTTCGACGAGCCCTTCGGCCTGTCGGTGGTCGAGTCGATGGCCTGCGGCACGCCCGTCGTCGCCTACCGGCGCGGATCGATGACCGAAGTCGTGGACCAGGGGGTGACGGGTTTCCTGGTGGACTCCCTCGACGAGGCGGTCACCGCCCTGACCCGCGTCACCACGGTCGATCGCGCGGGCTGCCGCGCGCGGGCCGAACTCAGGTTCAGCGCCGATCGGATGGTGGCGGGCTACTTGGGTGTCTACCGCGAGATGCTGGGGGAAGGTTGAGCGAAGAACATTGTCAGGTGTACGAAGACCAGGCCATCGGCTGAGGGTCTCGGCAGCCGGGCCCCCGTATGTGGGCGGGCCCCCGGTGAAGGCTCCAAGGTTCCACCACACAGGCAGACGGGGGTAGCCGTCTTCACCGATCGAGCCGCATCGGCGTCCGCTCTGGTGCGGGCCGAGTGACCGAAAGGCATGGCAGTTGGCCTTCACATACGGCTTTCTCAGCACCCATCCGCCCACCCAGTGCGGGCTGGCGACCTTCAACTCCGCCCTGGCCGCCCATCTCACCAGCGGCGGTGAGCTGCTCGGCGGCATCGTCCGTGTCACCGCGGCAGGCGACGACGAACGACCGCAGCCCGGGGTCGTGCACACCTGGACCCCGGGCGGACCCGGCGGCTGGAAGGCGGCGGCCACCGCTCTGGAGAGATTCGACGTGGCCATCGTCCAACACGAGTACGGCATCTACCCCGGTCCGGACGGCCAGGACGTCCTGCCGCTGCTCCGTCGCCTCACCGTGCCGAGCATCGTGGTCCTGCACACCGTCCTGACCAGACCCACTCCGCGGCAGAAGGCCCTGCTCGAGGAGATCGGAGCCGCCGCCGGCGCGATCGTGACCATGACCGGCACCGCGCGTGACCGGTTGGCCGCCGGCTACCGGGTCGACACCGGCAAGGTGTTCGTCATCCCGCACGGAGCCGCCGACCACATGCGGGTCCCGGCCCAGTTCCGACCCCGTCCGCACCTGCTCACCTGGGGACTGCTCGGGCCGGGCAAAGGCATCGAGTGGGCGTTGCGCGCGCTCGCGCTTCTGAGGGGCCTCGACCCGTCGCCGATCTACACTATCGCCGGGAAGACCCACCCCAAAGTGCTGGAGCAGCAGGGCGAGGCCTATCGTGACGAGCTCCATGAGCTCGCCGCCCGGCTCGGGGTGTCTTCGGACGTCCGACATGATGCTCTCTATCGAGATCAGGACTCGCTGAGCCGGCTGGTCCGCTCAGCGGACGTGGTCGTCCTGCCCTACGACTCCGCGGAGCAGGTCACCTCCGGTGTCCTCATCGAGGCCGTGGCCGCGGGCGTGCCGGTCGTCGCCACCTCTTTCCCGCATGCCGTGGAACTGCTCACCGGCGGCCCAGGACTCCTCGTCCCACACGGTGACCCCACCGGGCTCGCCTCCGCCATACGCAGGGTCCTCATCCAGCCGGGGCTGGCCGACAGTCTCACCAGGCGTACCCGCGCCCTGATCCCGACCCTGCTGTGGCCCGCGGTCGCGGCCCGGTACGACGACCTCGTCCGCTCGCTCGTCGCCGAGCGGCCGCCCACAGCGGTCGCGGTGCTGCCGTGAGCACCGCCACCCCCGGCTTCAGGCACCTGATCCGGCTCAGCGACGACACCGGTCTGTTCGAGCATGCCCGGCACGCCCTCGTCCGCCGCCAACATGGCTACTGCACCGACGACGTCGCCCGCGGGCTGGTCGTCGCCACCCGCGAACCGCGCCCCGCCCACCGGCTGACCCGGCTGGCGGAGAGCTACCTGGCCTTCCTCACGCACGCTCAGGACCGTTCCGGGGCGTTCCACAACCGGCTCTCCTTCGACCGGCGCTGGGACGACCAGCCGGGCGTCGGCGACTGGTGGGGACGGGCGATGTGGGGTCTGGGCACCGCGGCGGCCCGCAGCCCTGTCCCGTGGATCCGGGACGAAGCGCTGCTCGCCTTCACTGCCGGCGCCGAACAGCGCTCCCCGCATCCGCGCGCGATGGCCTTCGCCGGGCTCGGCGCTGCCGAGGTCCTGCGGGCCGACTCGGACAGCAGCGTGGCCGCCGGCCTGCTGATGGACGCCGCGGAGGCGATCGGCGCTCCCTCGGAGAACCCCTCCTGGCCGTGGCCGCAGCCGCGCCTGACCTACGCCAACGCCGCTCTCGCCGAGGTGCTCATCGCCGTCGGCGAGCTGAGCGACGACCGGCTACGGCTCGCCACCGGCCTGCGCATGCTCACCTGGCTGTGGGATGTCCAGACGAGGCACGGCCGGCTCGCGGTCGTGCCCGCCGCCGGCTGGCGCCTGGACGCGCCGCGACCCCGCTTCGACCAGCAGCCGATCGAGGTGGCGGCACTCGCCGACGCCTGTGCCACCGCTGCCCGCGTGAGCGGCGACCAGGCGTGGCAGGAGAGGGTACGGCGGTCGGTGGCGTGGTTCCAGGGCGCCAACGACGCCGATGCTCTCATGTGGGATCCGGCGACCGGCGGAGGCTACGACGGCCTGACCGAGCACGGCCCGAACCTCAACCAGGGCGCGGAGTCGACCATCGCGCTGATCTCCACCATGCAGCATGCCAGGCGGCTCCCATGACCAGCGGAGACCTCGCCACACGGCTCGGCCCGACGCTCACTCCCGACCCGCGAAGAGTGATCATCAAATTCTTCGTGCCCGGCGAGGACGCCGCGCTCACCCGTACCCGGGCCGCAGCCCTGATCGACCGCGTCATGCTTCTTGACGACGACGAGACGACCGAGATGCTTCAGATGACACTGCGGCGATTCGGCGGTCGGCACCACGACCTCGAAGCGACGTTCGCCCATCACCACGACCTGGTCCGCCATCGCGTCCCGCGCGACGTCGACCTGTCCCCGCGGGCCCGCCTCCTCGTGGGCGCCTACTTCAGCCACGAGTACGCCGTCGAGGCCGCGGCGGTGTGCAATCCCTCGATGGTCCCCCATCCCGACCAGTCCGGTCTGCGCCCTGGACAGCTCCGCGTGGTGATCAGTCTGCGGCAGATCGGCGAAGGCCACCTGTCCTCCATCGGCTTCACCACGGCGCTGCTCGGCCCCGGCTCGGACCTGATCGTCTCCGATCGCTCCGGGACCCTGTCCATCGGGCGCCGGCACCGGACCCACCATCGGCGGGACCTGCTCGCCGCGGGGCTCTCCGACGAAGCCTGGGACAACGAGGTGACCGCCACCATGCTGGCGTCCCTGCCGGAACGCTTCGACGACGACGATTTCGAGCAGGTGCTCGGCCAGTTGCCGGTCGACCTGCTCACTCGTACCACCACCCAGCGGACCGTGGAGGAGATGCGCCGCGCGACGCGCCCCGACTCCGCCGTGGCTTTCCCCGCCGATCTCCCCCTCCACCGGCGGGTGCTCTGGCCGGGGACCGCGGCCGAGAGCAACGGCATGGAGGACGCCAGGTTCGTCCAGGTCGTCGGCGATGACGGCCGGCCGTCGTATCGCGCGACCTACACCGCGTACGACGGGCGGCACATCCGTTCCCACCTGATCGAAAGCGATGATCTGCGGCATTTCACATTCACCCCCATGCGCGGCCCCGCCGCCGTCAACAAGGGCATGGCGTTGTTCCCGCGATCGGTCGGGGGGCGCAGCCTGGCGCTGTGCCGTTCGGACGGCGAGACCATCGGTCTCACGACCCTCGACGGGCACAACAGATGGCAACGGCCGGTACCTCTGTACGTACCCCGCCGCGGCTGGGAACTGATCCAGGTGGGCAACTGCGGATCCCCCATCGAGACCGGGTTCGGCTGGCTCGTTCTGATGCATGGCGTCGGCCCCATGCGCGACTACGCCATGGGCGCCTTCCTGCTCGACTCCGACGAGCCGCATCGGGTCATCGCCGAGCTCCCCGGCGCGCTTCTCGCCTCCGCCGACGGCGAACGTGACGGCTACGTGCCCAACGTCGTATATTCCTGCGGCGGCCTGCTGCATGACGACGCCGTGTGGCTGGCCTACGGAGCGAGCGACACGCGCATCGGATTCGCTCGCGTGCCGGTCGCCTCTCTCATCGGGGCGATGCGTCCACCGCGCTGACACGTTCGGCCGGTGGCTGAATAGGGGGCGATCGACGCGCCGGCATCCTCAAGCCGATGCCGGCCCGCGGCGAGCCGCAGACGCCCACCACGCCGTCTCGATCACCGACGGCGCGCTGATGGCCGGCCGCGGCTACGACCCGGTCATGGGCGCCCGGCCGCTGCGCCGTACGATCCAGCGCGAGCTGGAAGACTCGGCTCCTCTACGGCGAGCTCCGTCCGGCCGATCGTCAAGGTCTCCGTCGACGGCCTCGGGCTGGTCTTCACCAGCGAGGACGCCCCCAGCGACCTGCGTCAGGACGCGGCGGCGCCCGTGTGAGACTCGCGCCTGAAGCCCCGCCGCGATCATCCCGCTGATCGCCGCACTGACGAAGGCCATCAAGGTCGCGCAAGAACCCTGCCGGCATCAGCAGTCACTTCCGTAGGCGCGCGGGCTCTCTCCGCCGGGCTCAGGTCACATGGCGGGGCTGACCGGTTCGAGCCAGCCGAGCCGCTCGGCCAGGTGCTGGGCGCTGTCGATGACGGTGGCGATGTGCGGGGACGGGTTGTCCTGATGCCACAGCAGTGACCAGGGGTAGTGCGTGGTGGGTTCCGTCAGGGGCCGCCAGGTGGTGCCCGGCCGGTTGGAGGTGCGGAACGAGGAGGGGACGCAGTGCAGGCAGCGGTGCTGCAGGACGAGGTCGGCGGCGGCGCGGCTGCTCTGCACGGTGCCCTCGTAGATGGTGGGCGCGAACCCGGCCGAGCGGCACAGCGTGATGACGAACCGGTTGAGCTCAGGGGTCTGTGATTCCTCGCCGACCAGCAGGGGTTCGTCGGCGAGGGCGGCGACGGGGACACCGTCGAGCTCGGCGAAGCGATGGCCGTCGGGCACCAGCACGCCGAGCGGGTCGAGCCTGATCAGCTTGGAGGTCACCTCGGCCGGGACCTGCGAGGCGTGTCCGATGCCGATGTCGAGACGGCCGTCGGACAGTTGTCGGTACTGCTCGGGGGTGCCGGCCTCGACCTGGTGGATCGTGAGGTCGGGATGGGTGTGCTGGAGCTCGCGCAGGACCTGCGGCATGGTGTCGTAGCCGGCGTCGATGATGCCGGCGCGCAGCGTGGGCGCCGGCGTGACGGCGTTGCGCGCGGCGTGCCCGGCCCGGCCCACGTGATCGAGGATCTGGCGCGCCTCGACGAGGAAGGCCGCGCCCGCCGGGGTCAGGTCGACGTGGTGGGTGCTGCGGTCCAGGAGGCGCACGCCGAGCTCGCGTTCCAGCCGCTGGATCTGCTGGCTCAGCGCGGACTGCACGATGTGCTCGCGCGCGGCGGCCCGGCCGAAATGCAGCTCTTCGGCCAGTGTCACGAAATAGCGCAGCTGACGCATCTCCACGCCGGCCACCCCTTCCGTCCGGACGGCGCCCATGCGGGGCCGTCTCTCCCACTCTAGGCTCCACGTGATGGTGCGGAACCCTGTGAGGAGTGCCGGAGCGATCGAGGGATGCCCGTGACCGGTGGCGAAGCCGGCGCGCCCTTAGGACATTCATCGATCATCGGCCGTGTGACGGCCGGCCGACGCGACGGCGTTCAGTGCGCTCGTGATCGGGCCAGTGCACGTTGCTCGCCCAGCCGAGCCGCTCGAACAGGCCGATCACGGTGGCGGAGGGGTCGATCTGGCCACGATCGAGGCCGTGGCGGGCGCAGCTTGGCTCGCTGTGGTGGCCGTTGTGCCAGCTTTCGCCGAAGGACAGCAGCGCCAGCGGCCACAGGTTGGAGGAGCGGTCGTGGCGGCGGGTCTTGAAGGGCCTGGCGCCGATGACGTGGCACAGGGAGTTGACGCTCCAGGTGACGTGCTGGAGCAGCGCGACGCGGATGAGGCCGGCCCACAGGAAAGCGGTCAGGGCACCGTACAGGGTGCCGGTGATCGCCCATCCCGCCAGGAACGGCAGCGCCAGCGACAGCGCGCACAGCGCGGGAAAGGCGCGGGCCACCCGTCGCATGGCCAGATCGGCCAGCAGGTCCGGGGCGTACCGCTCGGCCGGGGTCCGGTCCTCGGCGAACAGCCAGCCCAGGTGGGCGTGGGCAAGCCCCCGAAGCTGCCCGCGCAGGCCCGAGCCGTACCGGTAAGGGGAGTGCGGGTCCCCCGGCCGGTCGGTGAAGGCGTGATGGCGGCGATGCACCGCCACCCAGTCGATCACGTTCCCCTGAAAGCCCATCGACCCGGCGACCGCCAGCACCACCCGCAGCCGCGGCGAGGCGATGAAGGAGGCATGGGTGAGCAACCGATGGAACCCGACCGTTACGCCTAGGCCGGTCAGCACGTACAGGACCGCGGCCAGCAGCAGATCGGTGAGCGTGACCCCCTGCCCCCATGCCAGGAAGATCGCGACGGCCAGCGCGACGAACGGCAGGACCACGATCGCCGCCGTGAGGCCGATATGTACCCACCCGGCCGGAACATGCTCTTTCGCCTCGGGGAACGGCGAGGTGCCGTCGTAGTCCTGACGGCATCCCGCCGCCTGCTCGGAAATCGTCATGATCTCTCGTCTCGTTCATACGTTTCGGCGGTGCACGTAGCACCAACGCCAGGTCGAGCTCGGTTCCAGGGCGGCGACGACCGGGTGGTCGGTCTCCTGGTAGTGGGCCTTGGCGTGGCCGCCCCGCGAGTCGTCGGAACAGGCGACCCATCCGCAGCTCAGGCACACCAGCAACCATGTCCAGGACTGTCCGAGTGCCAGGCACGCCCGGCACTCGGGTGGACCGTGCTCCACGACCGGACACCGATCGATGTGCTCGCAGCGCGGGATCTGGCCGTTCAGGCCCATGCGGCCGGGCGTGCTCGTTTCTCGTGCGTCCAGGGTCATGACGACCCCCTCACGATGACAGCGACGCAAGCTGCGCCGTCTGGTCTGTGACCAGTCAACGCGGTCGGCGAACCGATGGAAACGCGCAATCCCAGCTAGCCTCATCAGCTACGGCGATAGCGAGTCCCGGCCCGGTCAGCGTCCGATCTTGGAGACGGCGCCCGAACGCCGGGTCTGCCGCGCTACCCCTTGGCACGTACGAAACACGGATATCCGGCGATGTCCACCGCCGCCCGCCGCCGCCCGGCCGTCAGGTGAGAGCCGCGCCGTAGCGGTCGACGAGACCGGCCAGCCGGGCGACCTGTCCGGCCTCGGGCGACCAGCAGTAGAGGATGACCTCGTCCGCCCCGAGTTCCTCGAAGCCGCGCAGCGCCGTGCGGATCTGGTCCTCGGTGGTGAGCATGCCCTCGACCATCCAGTGGGAGGCCCCCACGATCGCGTAGCACTCGCTGATCGCCGCCTTGGCCGTGGCCACGGTCTCCGCCGAGCCGAAGGCCACGTTGAGCTGGCCGACGTTGCGCGGGCGCCCGGCCCGGCCGGCCTGCGACCACTCCTTGTCCACGGCGCGGAAGAGGTCGCCGGCCCACGGCGGAGGAGCGGCGCACAGCAGCCCGTGGCCGAACCGGGCCACCCTGGCCAGCGCGGCCGGCGCGAACGCGCCGAACAGGATCTCCGGGCCTCCGGGGGTCAGCGGCGCGGGCCCCACCGGCCCGAGCCCGCCCGCCGTGCGCTCGCCGGCCCACAACTGGCGCATCTCGGACAGCTGGTCGTCGAGTCGTCGTCCTCGCCCCTTGAGCGGCATTCCGGCCGCGGCGAAGTCATCGGTCCGGCTGCCGACCCCCATTCCCAGCGTGAACCTGCCCTGAGCGAGCCGATCGAGGGTGGCCACCTGCTTGGCCAGCAGGGCGGTGTCACGCAGCGGGCCGATCAGCACTTCGGTCTGGATGCGGATCCGGCGGGTGACGGCGGCGATGGCCGCCAGCATCACCAGCGGCTCGGGGTTGCGCCAGATGAAGCGGTCGAGCAGTCCCAGCGTGCTGAACGGTCCCGCGTCCGCCTGCCGGGCCCAGTCGAGCAGGAGGTCCGGTTCGTCACCCGGCAACCCTATTCCGATCTTCATCGGTGTCTCCTTCGCAAGTGCGCCTTCTTATCTGCGGCGATAGACTCGCTCTGGTTCTTCAGTCGCTGATCGAGAGCTGACACACATGACGGACGACCCCCGCGCGATCAGGCTGGACGAGTTCGTGCCCTACCCTCCCGACCGCGTGTGGCGGGCGTTCGTGGAGCCCCGGCTGGTGACGAAATGGCTGGGGCCGGAGGATTTCCAGCCGGTCGTCGGCCACCGGTTCACCATCGTGACGCAGGCCGTGCCGACGACGAAGTTCGACGGCGTGATCCACTGCCAGGTGCTGGCCATCGAGCCCGAGCGGATGCTGCGCATCAGCTGGGACGACCACGGCCCGAGCGGAGCGCGGTGCACGGCGACCTGGCGGCTGGTCGCCGAGGGCCACGGCACCCGCCTGTTCTTCGACCACGAGGGCTTCGATCCGGACGACGAACTGCAGCAGCGAGCGCGCCGGATCATGGGCGGCGGCTGGCGCTCGTGGTTGTTCAGCCGGTTGGAAACGGTCCTCGCCGACGACACCGCCGGGCGGGACGCGACCGGCGAAGGGCTCCCCTACCGCCCCGCCTGATCGGCCTCCTCCTCCACCACCGTGTCGCGCAGGAGCCTCAGCCGGTCCTGCCAGTAGACCTCGTACGGGTGGAGCCAGTTGGAGATCTCCTCCAGAGGCGCCCGGCACAGCGAGTAGTGGCGTTCCCTGCCCACTCTCCGCTCGGTCACCAGGCCGGCGTCGCGCAGCACCTTCAGATGCTCCGACACACTCGGGCGGGCCATGTCGAAGTGCGCCGCCAGGTTGTTGACCGAATGCGGCCCGGCGAGCAGGAGCTGGAGTATGCGGCGCCTGACCGGGTTGGCCAGCGCCGGGAACACGTCGTCGAGCAGGGTGGGGACGCCGTCTGGCGTCGTCGTCTTCCCGCTCCGCGGCATGATGAGCAACCCTTGATCGCACTGTCGCCGGCGGCCCGGTATGCGCCGACCCGCCTACATTATCAGTAGGCGCTATCCTACCTGTCAATGCGGCCGGCGAGAGCGAGGACACGACGGGCGCTCTGTGCCAGGAGAATCCTCCCGCCGGACCGCTCACCACGTCACCGGGAGCGCCTCGGGCCCTCGCACCAGCCGGTCGGCTTTCCAGACGATCTCCTCGGGCTCGACGGCGAGCCGCAGGCCCGGGACCCTGCGCAGCAGACCGCCGACGGCCGCCTCGATCTCCATCTTCGCCAGCGCCGCGCCCATGCACCGGTGCGGGCCGAACCCGAACGTCAGGTGCGGCTCCCGCTCGGCCTCCGCGTCGATCTCGTCCGGCTCGGTGAAGACCTCCGGGTCGCGGTTGGCCGCCGACAGCTGGGTGTACACGGCCTCGCCCTTGGCGATGAGGGTTCCGCCGACGACGACGTCCTCGGTGGCGACGCGGGCGAATCCGCCCGGGCTCTCCAGCGGGACGAAGCGCAGCAGCTCCTCGACGAGGCGGGGCAGCGGCGGGCCGCCGCCCCGCGCCAGCTCGGCGTAGAGTCCGTCGCGGAGCATGACGAACATCATGTCGGCGATCTCGTTGACGGTCGTCTCGTGACCGACCACGAGCAGGGTGACGCCGAACGTGATCAGCTCCTCCTCGCTCATCACCGCCTCGACGTCCCGCGCCCGTACCATGGCGCTGAACAGGTCGGCCGCCGGCGCGACGCGGCGCTGCCCGACCAGCCACCGAAGGTATTCGGTGAGGCTCAGGAACGCCGCCTGGATCTCGTCCGGGGTGAACGCCGTGACCGACATGACGATGTCCGACCAGTCGCGGAACTTCTCCCGGTCGGCGAACGGAACGCCCAGGATCTCGCAGATCACCGAAACGGGCAGCGGCAGCGCGAGATCCCGCATGAGGTCCGCGGGCGGCCCCTGCCCGGTCATCCGGTCGAGCAGGCCGTCGACCTGCTCGTCGATCCACGGCCGCAGCTTCTCCACCCTGCGGGGGGTGAACGCGCGGGCGGCCACCTGGCGGACCCGCGTGTGGTCGGGCGGGTCCATGCTCATGATCATGCCGGGGTTCTGGACGATGTGCGGCTGCAGCCGGGGCAGATCCATCGTCAGGGTGACCGCACGGCTGAACCTCGGGTCGGAGAGCACGAACTTGGTGTCCTCGTACCCGGTGACCAGCCACGCGTCCCCGCCGAACGGCATGCGGACGCGGGCGACGCGCTCGGATTCCTGCAGCTTGCGGTACTTCCCGTCGAGTTCCAGCCCGGTGGTGGGGCCGAACGGGAATCGGTGCACGGTGCGCTCGTCCATCACGCGCTCCCGGCGGGCGTCGTCCCGGCCGGGGCCAGTTCCAGGATCGCCAGGCCGAAGGAGGTCGGGTGCGAACCGGTGATGGTCAGCCCGGCCCGCGCGGCGAGCTCGTCGTACTGGGGGCGGCTGCGTTCCTTTCCTCCGCAGAACAGCAGCATCATCATGTCCAGCCGGGCCAGGCTCCGCTGGTCGCCCGCGCCGCCGACGACCGTCTCGACGACCAGGAGGCGGCCGGTGGGCCCGAGGGCTTCGGCGCCGCGCCGCAGCAACCGCACCACCTGGTCGTCGGGCCAGTTGTGCAGCACGTTCATCAGGACATAGGTGTCGGCGCCGGCGGGCCACCGGCCGAAGAAGTCCCCCTCGGCGAAGGCGATGCGGCCGGCGACCGGCGAGCCGGCCAGGTGGGCCCGTGCCGTGGCGACGCCCGCCGGTGTGTCGAACACCGTTCCGCGGGCTTGCGGGGAGATCTTCAGGATGGCCTGCAGCAGCAGCCCGTGGCCGCCGCCCACGTCCACCACGTCTCCGCGGGCCCGCCAGTCGACGGCCGCGATGACGCTGTCCAGGGATATGCGGGTCTTGTGGGCCATCGCCTGCTCGAACGACGCCGCCAGCGGCGGGTGCTGGGCGAGGTCCGCCCAGACGTCCCGGCCGAAGATCCGCTCGTACACCGGCTCGCCGGTCCGGATCGCCTCCATCATGAGGGTGGGCGTCTGGTCGAGCCGGCACATCGCGCTGTCCATGCGCCACCAGTCGCGCATGCTGACGGGGCTGTCCTCCGTCATCAGCTCCGACAGCCGCGTCGGGCGGTACAGCTCGGAAGCCGCGTCGTACTCGAAGACACCCAGGGACGCGAGGTAGCGCAGCAGGCGGCGCACCGCTTCCTGATCCACCCTCTCGCCCGCGGCCTCGAGTCCTTTGAGTATCGCGTCAGCAGGGGCGCCGCCGGGCGCGACCAGGTCGGCCAGGCGCAGCGTCGCCGCCACGCGGATGGCCCAGGGCGCGACCGTGTCGGTCAGGGCCAGCATGGTGCCGAACGCGTCGTCGGCCTGGATGTCGGGCATGGCATCGGACACCTTTACTCCGTTCGGGAGCGCGCGGCGGTCAGTTGAGGAACTCCCGTGCCGGATTGGCACGGGGATAGGTGCGCATGTAGTCCAGGAACATCGCCAGGGTCTTGTCACGCGCGGTGAGCAGGCCCGGCTGGAAGTGGATGGTGTCGAAGATGTCGGAGTCATCGGAGTAGAACTGCATCTGCGCCTTGAACACCCGCTGCAGCGCTTCTTCCGCCGCCTCCTCGGTCTCCGACCCGTCCTTGCGGATCCCGTACACGAAGAACGAGTCCGTCCGGCCGGGAGCGGGCAGGCTGGGCGAGGTCATCCAGAAGTACCAGCGCCCGTTGAGCAGCCCTGTCTGCAGGAACAGGTTGGGGCCGTGGATGTCGATCCGGACGTCGTACGCGGTGCCGTCCGGCAGCGAGCCCACGAGGTCGTAGCCGTGGCTGTGCTCGGTGCGCCGCACGGTGTCGGCGGGCGGCACCTTCAGGTCGAACCCGTGCGGCAGGGACAGGTGCTGCAGGTCGAGGGTGTGGGCCGAGACCATCCAGGGTTCCATGGCCAGGTGCCCGAAGCGTCCGCGCCGGGCCCGGATCTCCTCCTCCGGGCAGGGCAGCCCGGGGATCCGGAAGATCGGTTCGGTGCCGTTGAAGGCCCACACGACGCCGAACCTCTCCTCGGTGGGGAACCTGAACAGCCGCGCGCCCTCGGGCACCGCGTCGCCGCTGCCGGTCCGGCGGCACACCCCCTGCTCGTCGTAGGTCCAGCCGTGGAAGCGGCATCTCAGCAGCCCGTCGGCGGCCGTCCCCACGCTGAGGTCGGCCCCGAGGTGCATGCAGTACGCGGACAGCACCGACGGCCGCCCTGACCGGTCCCGGAACGCCACCACGCGCCCGCCCAGGAACTCCGCGCCGACGACCACGCCCGGCGTCAGATCCTCGGCCATACAGATGGGATACCAGCTCTGTGTGTAGAGTCCGTCGTCGCCTTCGTGGGGAAGGTGCGGGCTCGTCGGCCGGGGCACCGGGGCGTCGAGACTGGTCACGGTCACCTCCGCTGGGGGAATAACGCGGTGGCCCAAACGCTAGGTCAGGCCGATCGCCGGTACTTCTTCGAGCCTGCGCAAAGGCCGTCAGGTGCTGACCGTCGAGTCCAGCAGGCTTTCCTGCGCCGCCAGCAGCGGGGAGACGAAGACGATGGGGGGATCGCTCGGCCGGCGCGGGCGCAGGTCGATGACGATGCTGCTCTGGGTGACGTGCCCGCCTCTGACCTTTATGTGCCCGTACGAGCCGACCAGGCAGAGGCCGGGCACGTCGCTGGTCATCAGGTCCTCGACGTCGACGTCCGGCGGGAAGCTCATCGCCAGCGCCATGTAGGAGCCGTCGGGTCCGACCGCCAGATCGGCCTCGCTGGTGCCCCGCGCCATGGCGCAGGCCGCCGGCCAGCCCTGGGGGATGCCGGACTCGAAGAGCCCGATCAGCGCGAAGTCGCCCGGCCGCAGGTTGTTGAGCCGCACCCGGAGCGTCCGGGCCGGCTCGGGCTCCGGTGGCGGGGGCGCCGCGGCGTCGAGCACCGCTTCCCAGGACTGGTCGGCCATCTCGCTGATCAGCCGCCGGAACTTGCGCGGGGACACCCCGACGTGCCGCGCGAACTGGTGGGAGAACGTGCCGAGACTCGTGTACCCCACCTGCATGCAGATCGTGGTGATGTCCAGGTTCGTGACGGCGAGCAGCCGTTTCGCCTCGGCGATCCGCAGCGCCGCCAGGAACCGCGCGGGGGTGGTGGCGGTGATGCCGCGGAACACGCGCAGGAAGTGGAACGGGCTGAAGCACGCGGTCTGCGCCAGGTCGTCGAGCGAGTGGGTGCGTGACAGGTCACGCCGGATCTTGCTGAGGACCTGTTCGACGGCCCGGAGCCGATGATCGTCTGACATGCCGGGCTTGTCCGTTGCGCTGCTTCCGCGGATCCGCACGCTTACCTCCAGCTCCCAGTAGCATCCGCTGACGGGGTCGGGGTTGTCCACGCCGCCCGGCCGTCGTTCAGGCCGGCCTGGAGGGCTCCGGCCACATCGACGCCCAGCCGCCCTGGGCGCCGTGCGTCTCCCGCAGCAGATCCGGGATCTTGGCGACGTCGAAGACCCCCCAGTGCTCCACGATCTGCCTGCCGTCGAAGCGGAACGTGTTCGATCCGCCGATCGCGAAGGACCGGCCCGTGGCCGGGATGCCCATGAACTCGCCGGTGTGCGCGAAATGCAGCTCGATGGCCTGGGACAGGAACTCCCCCTCGCACACCGAGACCAGGACCTCCACCTTGGTCGTGGTCAGGGCGTCGGCGGCCTGGCCGAACCGGTGCGCGACGCCGTCGCGGCCGGGCGGATCCCACGGAGGCGCGAAGTGGTCCACGAACTCCGGGGCCAGCACCTCCTCTATCGCCGACAGATCCCTGGAGAAGAGGACGGCCCCGCGGAAACGCCGGACGACCTCTTCCCGTTCAGCCTTGACTGTCGCCAGTTCGTCGTTCACACGCCCTCCCAGGTCATGCGGTCGCCTCCAGCAGCTCGCCGTCGATGAGCCCGAGCTGCTCCAGGAGATGGACGGTGTCGGCGACCCCCCAGTGCTCGACCACCTTGCCGCCGACGATGCGCAGCTGGCCCATCAGGGCGCAGCGGACGGCCCGGCCGGTGGGTTCGATGTTCAGATAAGGGCCGGAATGGGTGGCCGAGACCGTGAGCCGGGTGCTGACGAGGTCACGCTCGGCGATCATCTCCTCGACGTGGATGTGGATGTCCGGGAACGCGGCGATGAAACGCTGCATCTCCCCGCCCACCTCACTGGCGGGCATGGCCCCGTCCCGCCCGTGGTGCACCATGTCGGGCGACCAGTACTGCATCATCTGCGAGACGTCGCGGACGTTCCACGCGTCGACGAGCTTCCCCACGACGGCCTTGTTCGCGGCGAGCTGGTCCGTATCGACGTGCACGGTTCCTCCCAGTCGGATGACACCTCCTTAGGCAAACACATCGACGTATGCCGGGTTTCTTCGAGATTGTCGTTCTGACGGGCTCGATTGACCCCGCCGTCAGGCGGCGGTGAGACTGAACGCGATTCAGCTCCCCCCGCCAGGAAGGTCGGAACCCGTCATGACGATCACGGACGACGTACGACACCGGCCCCGCTCCGAGCCGATCCCCTCCGAGGGCGAGGACGGGTTGTTCACCCAGACCTGGCACCCGGTGTGCCTGAGCGACGCCCTGCCCGAGACCGGCGGCATCGTGGGCGCCGACCTGCTGGGCGGCAGGGTGGTGGCCGTGCGCTGGCCCTCCGGTGAGGTGGCGGTGTTCAGCTCCTACTGCGTCCACCTGGGCGCCGACCTCGCGGTGGGCAGCCTTGAGAGCGACGCCATCCGCTGCGCCTTCCACGGCTGGCGGTACGGGATGGACGGGCGGTGCGTCTCCGCCGGAGGCACCCCGGTCGATCCGCGGGCGCGGTTGTTCCGCTTCCCCACGGTCGAGGCCCACGGCATCGTGTGGGCGTTCAACGGCTCCGCGCCGCTGTTCGAGCTGCCCCGTGCGGACCCGCCCGTGCCCGGGGCGCGCGTCGCGACCCGGGCCATGGCCTTCGACCAGCAGCTCGCGGTGGATCCGTGGGTGGTCGCGGCCCAGACCATGGATCTGCAGCACTTCGCGCTCCCGCACGAGGGGAAGTTCGTCGAGGACCCCAACGAGTCGGTCACCTGGGACGAGTTCTCCGTCGGCTACCGCTACCACGCGCTGATGCCGGGCGGCGAGGAGTACCGCGTGTGGGCGTCGATCCACGGCAGCAACATCTTCTGGCAGCAGGGCACGCTCGACGGCCGCTGGTTCTACTGGATCACCGGCATGGCGGCGCCCCGGGCGCGGACGACCGCCTCGTTCTTCAGCTGGGGCACCCACGTGCTGCCCGGCGAGCCCGCGGAGAAGGCCGAGGAGTTCCTCACCAAGGCACAGGCCTTCATGTTCAACCTGCTGGCGGAGGACGCGCCGGTGCTGATGACGATTCACTACACGCCCGGGTTGCTGACCCGCGGCGACGCCGCGCTCGCCGACTTCTTCGCGTACCTGCGCAGGTATCCGCGGGCCAACCCGGCTCGGCACTATCTGCGGTGACCCGGCGTGCCGGGGCCGCGAATCAGGCGTTCTGCTCGTACGCCTGCCGCAGCAGCGCCCTGACCTCGTCGTCGACCTGTTCGACGGCGGTCAAGCCCAGCTTGTGGGTGGACTGGCCCGGCGCCGTGGCCTGCTTGAGCCGCTGGTCCGCCGGCGGGTCGGTGAAGCGCAGGCCGAGATCCATCCGGCTGGCGGTGGCCGGCTGGATGGCGGCGAACTGCCGCTTGCGGTTCACCGCGACGAAGCCGGCGCGCACCTCCAGGGTCACGTCACCGCCGAGCCCGGTGGCCGCCTCCACCAGCGCTTCGTAGATCGGCTTCAGCGCCTGCCTGGATCCGTCGTACTGCGCGGCGAGATGATCGTCGGCGGTGGGCTCGGACCAGCCGGCTTCCTTGGCCGCGGCTGTGGCGACCGCCTCCTGCTGCGGTTTGGTCAGCCCGTGCTCGGACTTCAGCCACTGCCGCACGGCGCGCTGGTCGAGCGGGTCGAGTCCGGACTCGCCTACCGAGGCGACCCACTCCTCAAGCGACTTGCCGGTCTTGTCGGGTAGAGAGGCCGCCACGCGGACCAGCATCTCCGCTCCTGAGAGCGCCATGGCCAGGTTTCCTTTCACTGGATTGCGGAAGTCAGCCCCAGGCTCCGCCCGGGTCCTGCTCGGGCGCCCGCACGCGGCTCGCGACCACGGCGGCCACCACCATCAGGACGGCGCCCACGATCAGCGCGGTGTTCAGGCCGCTGGTGAAGCTCTGCCCCACCGCCATCTCGATCCGGGCGCCGACCTCGGGTGTCACCCCGCCGACCTGCGGCAGAACGCCCTGGGCCGCCACCGAGGTCTGCTCCACCGCCTTGCCGGCGGCGTCCTGCGGGACCCCGGCCGCCGTGAGGCGCCCGGGAAGGTCGGCGGCGACGCGCAGGCTGATGACGGTGCCGATGATGGCCGTGCCGAGAACCGCGCCCAGCATGAGCGCGGTCTGCTGCATGCCCGACGCCGTCCCCGCGAGGTTGGCGGGGCTGTGCCCGAGGATCACCCCGACGGCCACCGGCACGATCGCGCCGATCCCGACGCCCATCAGCCCCAGCGACGGGCCGAGCAGCGCGTACGAGGAATCGGCCTGCAGCAGCGCGATCCCCACCGAGCCGAGGGCGACCAGGACGGCGCCGAGCATCATCGGCACGCGCGGGCCCCGGTCGCTGCTCAGCTTGCCGCCGACCGCGGCGCCGACGCCGAACAGGACCGTCTGCGGGAGCAGCAGCAATCCGGCGGTCAACGGCGCGTGGCCCTGCACCTGTTCCAGGTAGAGGCCGAAGTAGAAGTAGCTGCCGAAGGCGACGAAGGCGGCCATCGCGATGACCACGACGGCGGCCGAGAGCGACGTGGAGTGGAACAGGCGCAACGGCAGCACCGCGTTCGCCGAGGTCTGCTGCCGCCACAGGAACAGCCCGCCGAACAGCGCGAAGGCCACGAAGAGCAGCCCGGTGAACAGGTCGAGGCCGTCCACGGGGATGCGGACGATCCCCCACACCAGCGCCAGCAGCGCACCCGACAGCAGGATCACGCCCGGGATGTCGATCGGTGCGACGAGCCGCCGCTCGCGCCCCTTGTCGATCAGCAGCAGGCCGGCGATCACCACGACCACGCAGATCGGCACATTGAGGAAGAAGATCCCCCGCCAGCCGAACTGACCGACCACCAGGCCCCCGACGAAGGGGCCCGCCGCCATGGCCAGCGCGCCGAACCCGGCCCAGATCCCGATGGCGGTCTTCATGCGATCGTACGGGAACAGGTTCCGGATGATCGCCAGGGAGTTGGGCGCGAGCACCGCGCCGAACAGGCCCTGCGCGACGCGGGCGGCGATGAGCACTTCCACGGAGCCGGCGAGTCCGGCCGCGACGGAGCTGGCGGCGAAGCCGACCATGCCGACGAGGAAGGTGTTGCGGTGGCCGAACCGGTCACCGATCTTCCCGGCCGTGATCAGGAAGACGACCACCGCGAACATGTAGCCGTTGCTGACCCATTGGAGCTGGGTGAGCCGGGTGCCGAGTTCGACGGCGATCATCGGGTTCCCGATCGCCATCACGGTGGAGTCCAGCGCCTCCATCATGGCTCCGAGAGAGACCAGCACCAGGGTGATCCACATCCGGGTCGAGACGGTGCCTGCGGGCGCGTGGTCGTCCGCATCGGATGGTGACCACGTTTCGTCGCGGGGTGGTTGCGTCATGGTTTCTCCCACCTCAGTACGCCCTTCGGGCGAGGCGCGTACCGGGCGCTAGACGATGGGCGGGCCACCACGCGGGCCGGGCCGCGCGGTGGTGACGGTCGGGTCAGGCGCCGCCGCCGTCGGTGATGATGAACGTGTTGCCGTCAGGGTCGGTGATCGTCGCCTGCTTGCCCCAGGGCGTCGGGGTGGGGTCGTCGATGGAGAGACCGGCCCCGCGGAGGGCGGCCACGGCCTCGTCGGTGTTCTTGGTCTCGAGCATGGCGTTCTGGACCTGCGGCGTGTTCGGGATCCAGTTGCACAGCACCAGCGTGGTCTGCCCGCCCTTGGGCGCCACCTCGATCCAGCGCAGGTTGTCGCCCATCGGCATGGGCTGCTCGGTGCGGACCTCGAAGCCGAGTTTGTCGACGTAGAAGGCCTTGGCGGCGTCCTGGTCGGTGACGGGAACGGTGAGTTTCTGAAGATGCGTGATTTCCATGCGGCAATCGTAGGTAGGGAAGATCCTACCCGTCAAGGGTCGGCTGCTTCCTACGCGTCGGCGTCGCGCGCCCGGTACGAGGGGCCGCAATGTGGGAGAAAAGTCGCGCCCTCCTGTCGGGCATGCTCGGAGGATGGACGCGACGAGACGAGGCCGGATCCTCGTGGCGGGCGGCGGCATCGCCGGGCTGGCCCTGGGCATCGCGCTGCGCCACCGCGGGCTGGACGCGGTCGTCCTGGAGCGTTCGGCCGAACCCGAGCGGGCCGGCGGCGGGCTGGTGCTGGCCCCCAACGCCGTCAAGGCGCTGGCCGCGATCGCGCCCGATCTCGCCCGTCGCGTCCGGGAGGCGGGCCACCCCGCGGGCGCCCGCGGTTCGGCCCCGCACCGCAGCGCGTTCCTCGACCATCGCGGGCGGGTGCTCGGGTGGGTGTCGTTCGACGGGTACGAGGACCGCTGGGGCATGCCCTCGGTCACCGTCCTGCGCGCCGACCTGCACCGGCTGCTCCGCGACGAGGCTCAGGCGGCCGGGGCGGAACTCGTCGAGGGCCGCGCCGCCACCCGTTACCTCCACGGTGACTCGGGCGTCGGACTGGTCACCGGCACCGAGGAGGTCCTGAGCGGGGACGTCCTCGTCGGCGCGGACGGCATCCACTCGGCCGTCCGCGCCCAGTTGCTGGGCGACGGCCCACCGCGCTACCGGGGGTTCACCGCGGTGAGAGGCATCGGGCCGGCGCCCGCCGCGTACCCGGACGGCTTCATCGCCTACGGGCGGGGCCTGGTCCTGTTCACCGCGGCCATCGGCGGCGGCGAACTCTACTGGGTCGCGTCCATGACCGCCCCGCGCGGCGTCATGCCGTCCCTGCCGGTCGCCGAGGCCCTGTCCCGGGTGCACGAGCGCGTCGGCGGCTGGCACCCGGACCTGCGGAAGGTGACGACCTCGGCGGACCCGGCCGGGTGTGTGGCGCACGACGTCTTCGACCGCCCGCCACCGCGCACGTGGGCCCGGGGCCGCGTCGTGCTCGCCGGTGACGCCGCGCATCCCATGGTCTACACCCTCGGTCAGGGTGCCGGGATGGCCCTGGAGGACGCCGTCGTGCTGGCCGGCGTGCTGGCCGGCGGCGTCTCGACGACCGCGGCGGTCGAGGCGGCGCTGCGTCGCTACGCGGCGGAACGAGGGCCGCGGGTGCGCAAGGTCGTGCGCCAGTCGCGGATGCTGGGCCGCGTCGCGCACGTGCGCTCGCCGCTGCTGGCCGTCATCCGCGACGCGATGCTGAGGGCGATGACCCGGGGAGGCGATACCGGCGGGCAGAGCTCCGACCTGTTCGGGTGGGCGCCCCCGTGACCTATCGCCGCCGGTCCGCCAGGTAGGCCGCGCCGCGCGGAGAGATCCGGTAGCCGGTGCCCAGGCTGACGGTGAGGCCGAGATTCTTGAGTTTCCGCACGTCCAGCTTGAACTGGGCGGCATCGCGGCCCAGCTCTTCGGCCAGGTCGGCGGCCCGTTCGGCGGGCCGGCGGCTGATGATCTCCAGGGTCGCCGCCGTCCACGGCCCGGTCTTGCTCGCCCGGTCCAGCCGGGCCAGCCTGGCCTCGACGTCCTCCAGGTCCGCCGCGGTGAGCTCGCCGGAGGCGGCGAGCTCGTCACGGGGATCCGGCTCGTCGACGAACCGGATGCGGAGCCGGTACACGGGGTCGCCGGTGCGCCCGCGAAGGTCGCCGACCACGGCGGCGGCGGACGGGTAACCGGCCGCCGCCGCGTCGGCGTCCGTGATCTGCTCGGGGGTCACGACGTCGACCGCGTCGACCGCCACCTGTCCCAGCGCGGTGCGGTACACGTTGCCCGCGGTCGCCTGCCGCTGCCGCCAGCGGCGGAACAGGACGGTGATGGCGCCGCGCCGGATGCCGTCGTGCCGTTCCTTCTCGATCAGCATGAGAGGAAGGCTACTTCCCGGCGCCGGTCAGCCCCGGCCGGACGCAGCCGGTTCCAGGAGCCGGTCCGGGTTGGGGCAGACGTGGTCGGGGCCCGGCGTGCTCCCCGTCAGCAGGAAGTCGCAGACCAGCTCGTTCAGTCCGGTGTTGCCGTAGAACGGGAAGACCCGGTGGTGCGCCGTGTCCGCCACGGTCACGAAAGTCGAGCGCTCCCCCAGCACCTCGTGCATCCGCCGGGCGGCCGCCCAGGGAGTGGACATGTCCTCGTCGGCCGCCACCAGCAGGTAGCTGCCGCCGCCGGACTCCGTGCCGAGCCGGGTGGCGGGCTCCGCCGGCGGGACGGGCCAGAACGCCGGCGCCTTGATCCCGTTGAGCGCCGCGCCGGTCCAGGGGAACTCCCCGGCCGCCTTCAGCATGTCCTGCTCGTAGAGCGCCGGGCTGCGGGGCCAGAGCGCGTCGCCGGCCAGGATCGCCAGCTGGGCGACCGTGCCGCTCTCCTCCTTCGGCTCGCCGAACATCCGGGCGAGGAACTCCATGCTGCTCGCGTCCAGGTCCGCCTGGGTGAGCAGGTGGCGGAGGATGTCGGCGAGGACGGGATAGGCCTTCTCGCTGTTGAGTATCCCGACGGGGATCAGCCTGGCCAGGGTGCGGTCGAGGGGGAACCCCATCAGCGTGACGGGCTCCCCCCGGTCCACCGCGGCGAGGACGGAGTCGTAGGCGGCCCGGACCTCGGGGCCGGCGGTGCCGAGCCGGTAGGTGGCGTGCTGGGTGGCGGCCCACCTGCACCACCGGTTCAGCGCCCGTTCGCCGTTCGCCGGGAAGTCGGTGAACAGCCCGCGCCACACCCAGTCGGGGCTGCAGATCGCGTCCAGCACCGCGCGGTTCAGGTGCGCGCCGAACATCTCGCCGTAGACGGCGCCGAGATAGGTCCCGTACGAGTACCCCAGGTAGTCGATCCGGTCCGCGCCCAGCACGCCGCGGATGACGTCCATGTCGCGGCAGATGTTGCGGGAGTTGGCGTGGGCGAGCAGGTCGAGCGTCCCGGCCGAGCACTTGGCGGCCACCGTGGCCTGGTAGCGCATCTCGGCGTCGAAGGACTCGGGCTGGTGGAAGACCCAGAAGCGTTCCTCGGGTTCGAGGTCGCAGAAGACGGGGGTGCTGGCGCCCATGAACCGGTGGTCGAACCCCACGATGTCGAACGCCTCGGTCAGCCGTTCGGGGAGGCTGCCGAGCAGCGCCGCCAGGAGAGCCAGGCCGCTGTTGCCCAGGTCGTCGCCCGGGCCGACGAGAAGCACCCCCTGGCGGCGGCCCGTCGCACTGTGCCTGGCGATGCCGATCTCGATGTCGCGTTCCCCCGGCCGCCGGTAGTCGAGGGGCACCCGCAGCACCGCCCGGCGGGCGCCGCCCAGCGCGGGGTCCGGCTCGCCCCATGCGACCTGCTGCCGGTAATAGGACGCCGGCTGGTTCATCGACGGGCCTCCCCATCCTCGTAGGAGTCGTCGCCCACGACGACGTCGGCCTCCGGCAGCCGCCCGGTCATCAGGAACTCCTGCGCCACCGCGTCCACCCGGGGGTCGCCGGCGAAGGGGAAGATCCGGTGTTCGATCACGTCCCGCAGCATGACCAGCCGGGACCGGTCACCCAGCAGGCCGCGCAGCCGTCTCGCCCCGGCGTCGGAGGTGAACATGTCACGCTCCGCCTGGATCAGGAGCACGCCGCCCGTCTCGCGGGGGCCGAACACGGTCGGCGGCTCCAGCGGCTGGACCGGCCAGAAGGCGCCGGCCTTGACGCCGAGCAGCGCCCGGTCCATGAACCCGGACGCGTCCTGAACGGCCGCCTCGTACTCCTCCAGCGCCCGCGGCCAGGCCGCGTCCCCGCACAGGATCGCCAGTTGCGCGGCGGCGGTGCTCGCGTCGCGGGGCACCGCGAACATCGAGCCGATGAGCTGCTGGGTGCCCGGCTGGAGTGGCGCGCCGGACCTCGCCGACCGGATGACGTCCTCCAGGGCCGGATGTGAGCGCCGCGAGCTGAGCAGCATCATGGTCAGCACCCGCAGGAACTGCTCGTCCAGCGGCACCGGCACCCCCGGCAGCGTGACCCCCGCCGCCCCCGCCTTGCGGAGGACCTCGTCGAAGGCGTCGCGCACCTGCTGGGGGGTGTCACCGAGGGGACCCTGCGGGCGCGCGGTCGCCGCGCACCAGTGCCGCAGCGTGGCCTCGCAGTTGCGCGCGAAGTTCGTGAACAGGCCCTGCCACACCCAGTCGGGGCTGAGGACGCTGTCGAGGATCACCCGGTCGGCGCGGTCGCCGAACAGCTCGCAGTAGACGGCGGCGACGTAGGAGCCGTAGTTGTGCCCGAGCAGGCAGACGCGCTCCTCGCCGAGGGCACGCCGGACGGCGTCGATATCCCGGGCGATGGCGCGGGTGGTGATGTGCGGCAGCACGTCGACGGAGTGGCCGGCGGCCTTGGCGGCGAGCTCGGCCTGGAACCGGACCTCTTCGGCGAACGACTCCGACTCGTGGAACACCCAGAAGATCTCGCGCTGGTCCAGCCCCCACCGCAGCGGCGCGCTCTCGCCGCTGAAGCGGTGGTCGAACCCGATCACGTCGAAGACGGCGGCGACGGACGGCGCCAGCGCCGCCCTCACCTGCGTGGCCATCGCGATGCCGGAGCTGCCCGGGTCGTCGGGGGTGACGACCAGGACGCCCCGCCGGGCTCCGGGCCCGGCGGCGGGGTAGCGGACCAGGGCCAGGTCGATCGCCGGCCCATCCGGGTCGCGGTGGTCGACGGGTACGGGCACGCGGGCCCGCTGTGAGCCGTCGCCCGCCTCGGACCAGCGGATCGGCGCGGGCGGTGCGGGGACGTCGCCGGCCGTACGGGCGCTGCGGGCTCCGCTCATCGGATACCTCCCGGGGAAACCCCCGCCTTCAGGCGGGGGAGGAATCGGACCCCTGCGGAGCAGGACAGGGGCAGCCGATTCGCCGCCAGGCCAACCGGCTTCTCGAACACGCGCACGAGGCTTGGCTGATCGCGCGTAGCATGCGAGGCGTGGCGCAGACCGTGAAGCGGGCCTACAAGTACCGCTTCCACCCGACCCCCGAGCAAGCTTCCGAGCTTGACCGGACCTTCGGCTGTGTCCGCTTCGTGTACAACAAGGCACTGGAGGAACGCACCCGCGCCTACACCCTGGAAGGCAAGCGCGTCTCCTACGTGGAGTCGTCTGCGATGCTGACGCGGTGGAAGCGCAGCGGCGAGTTCGACTTCCTGTCCGAGGTGTCGTCTGTGCCGCTCCAGCAGGCGCTGCGGCATCTTCAGGCTGGGTTCGCGAACTTCTTCGCCAAGCGCGCCAAGTACCCGACGTTCAAGAGCAAGAGGAAGTCGCGGGCGTCGGCGGAGTACACCCGATCGGCGTTCCGCTGGCGGGACGGCCGGTTGACGCTGGCGAAGATGGACGCGCCGCTGGACATCGTGTGGTCGCGCCCGCTGCCGGAAGGCGCGGAGCCGTCCACAGTGACCGTGAGCCGGGACGCGGCCGGGCGCTGGTTCGTGTCCCTGCTGGCCGAAGAGAAGATCGGTCCCCTCCCGCCTGTCGCATCGAACGTGGGGATCGACGCCGGAATCACCGCACTGGTGGCACTCTCCACCGGCGAGAAGATCGTCAATCCTGGCTACGAGCGCCGCGACCGGCGCAAGCTGGCCAAGGCCCAGCGGGCACTCGCCCGCAAGGAGAAGGGGTCGAACAACCGCGCCAAGGCGAAACTGCGGACCGCCAAGGTGTACGCCCGGATCGCCGACCGCAGAAGAGATCACCTGCACAAGGTCACGACACGGCTTGTTCGCGAGAACCAAGTGATCGCCGTGGAAGACCTGACCGTCCGCACCATGGTCAAGAACCACTGCCTGGCCCGCGCTATCTCCGACGCCGCTTGGCGGGAACTCCGCTCCATGCTGGAGTACAAAGCGCAGTGGTACGGGCGGACCGTGGTGGCGGTGGACCGCTGGTTCCCCTCCAGCAAGTTGTGTTCCGTGTGCGGCGCGCTGCAGGAGAAGATGCCGTTGAACGTCCGGGTATGGGAGTGCGCTTGCGGCGCGGTCCACGACCGGGATGTGAACGCGGCCAAGAACGTGCTCGCCGCCGGGCTGGCGGAGAGCTGAAACGCCTGTGGAGCTGGTGTAAGACCTCAACGAGAGTCCTCTCGGGCGGGCAACCGGCGGTGAAGCAGGAAGCCTCACGGGCGACCGTGGGAATCCCCCTCGTTCACGAGGGGGAGGATGTCAAGATGCCTTCCTGATCTCGTAGAGGACGTTGAAGGGGGTGGGGGCGGCGATCCGCCGGGGGGCCGTCAGGCCGGCGTCGGCGCACAGGCGGGTGAGCACCGGCTGCGGGAGCCCCAGCATGCCCGCCACCACCGGCCCCGTCCGGGAGAGCGGCACCGAGTACAGGGTGCTGGTGCCGTAGAGGAAGGCGGCGACGTCCCCCACGTTCTCGTGCGGGTCGGTCGAGCAGTCCGTCTCCAGCAGCAGGAAGACGCCGGTCTCCGTCAGCGCGCGGGCCACGTCGCGCAGGACGTCGCCGGGGTCGGCCGCGAGGTGCAGCGAGTCGAAGGCCATGACCAGCTCGTACGGTCCGGACAGGCCGTCCGCGAACCCCGTCACCTGGGTGAGCGTCACCCGGTCCGCGACGCCGTACTCGGCGATCTCGCCGCGGGCCCGCTCGACGTTGAGTTCGTGCCGGTCGACCCCCGTGCAGCGCGAGGCCGGGAAGCGCCGGGCGAGCAGGGCGAGCGCGGTGCCCGACCCGCAGGCCAGGTGGGCGACCTCGGCGCCGGCCGTCAGCTTCTCCTCCAGGCCGGGGACGAGCGGCAGCCACTGGTCGAGCAGCATCGCTTCGAGCCACTTGGCGCTCATCCGCCAGGTGGCCTGGTACATCGCCGGCGGATAGTCGCCCGGCGTCAGTCCCTCGCCGCTGTGGAAGCAGCCCGCCACCCGCTCGACCATCGCGGCCAGAGGAGGGACCAGGCGGGCGATCCCGCCGACGTAGTAGGGAGAGCCGGGGTCGGCCAGGAGCGCCGCGTACGCGGGCGGGAGGCGGAACTCCTCGCCGGAGCGGTCCAGCTCCAGATAGCCGGCCGCGGCCAGCGTACGCGCCCATTCGCGCACGTAACGGGCGTCGGCGCCGGCCTGCTTCGCGATGTCGTCCGCGCTGCGGCCTTGGCCGTCGGCCAGCGCCGCGAACAGGCCCAGCTGGTCCCCGACGGCGCACGACAGCACCACCATGGCGCGGCTCAGATCCGTCATGAACCGCGCGCCGGCCGCCATGGTCTCTTCGATGTCGGATGTACGGTCGAAAACGCCGGGATCGCCCATATGCGCCACCTGTCGTCGTTTCCTGTCCAGTTCCGTCAGCGTAGGCATCGGCTCAGCCGGGCGGCTTCTTCCAGATTGCGGCCGCGTGCCGAGGCGATGAACGGGCGGAAAGGGAAACCGGCACGCCGGGATCGGCGTGCCGGTTCGGGCCCGGACCGTCGGGAGGCTAGGCGGTCTCGCGCCGGGTGAACCAGACCGGCAGCTCGGCGAGGCCGCGGAGCACACCGGTCTCGCGGTACTCCAGCTTCTCGACCGGGCAGGCGAGGGTGATGTCGGAGAACTCGTTCAGCAACGACGTGAACGCGATCTCGGTCTCCAGCCGGGACAGCGGCGCCCCGATGCAGTAGTGGATGCCGTAGCCGAACCCCAGGTGGTTGCGGTCGCCGCGGCTCACGTCGAGCCGCTCGCCGTCCTCGAACCTGCTCTCGTCGCGGTTGGCCGCGGCGTTGGCGATCGTCACCAGCCCGCCGGCCGGGATCGTGACGTCGCCGATCGTGACGGGCTCGGTGGCCACGCGCAGCATCGCGCGCTCCACGGGGCCGTCGTAGCGGGCCAGCTCCTCGACCGCCGACGTCATCAGGGACGGGTCCCGGCGCAGTCGCTCGATCTCGCCCGGGTGCTGCAGCAACGCCAGCATGCCGTTGCCGATCAGGTTCACGGTGGTCTTGTAGCCCGCGATCAGGAGCAGGCCCGCCGTGGACACGACCTCCTTCTCGCTGAACGTGTTGCCCGAGTCCGACGCCACGACCAGCGCGCTGAGCAGGTCGGGCTGCTCCTCCTCGCGCCCGGAGCCGGGCTTGAGCTCGGCGCGCTTGCGGGCGACGAGGTCGACGAAGTAGTCGCGCAGCAGCCGGTTGGCCTCGTACGGGCGGATCCGCTCGCCCGTGACGTAGGTGGGGGTGAGGGCCGCGAGCACCCAGTTGGTGAAGCTCACGGCGTCCTGGTACGGGACGCCCAGCAGCGTGCAGATGACCTTGATCGGCATCGGCGCCGCGAACTCGCGCATGAAGTCGACCTGCTTGGAGGTGTCGATCCCGGCGAGCAGCTCATCGGTGATCTGCTGGATGCCCGGGCGGAGCCGCTCCACCCGCTCGGCGGTGAACGCCTTGTTGGCCAGCTGGCGGAGCCGGGTGTGCTCGGGCGGGTCGGCGTTGAGCATGTGCGGCTCGGAGTCCTCTTCGCCCTCGTCGTAGAGTTCCGTCTGCCGCATGACCTCCCACATGTTCCGGGGATCGCGGGAGAGCCGCCGGTCCGCGAGCGCGGCCCGCGCCTCCTCGTACCGGGTGATCACCCAGTGCTCGATGCCGCGCGGCTCCTTGACGAGCTGGACGGGTCCCTCCTCCCGCATGCTCGCGTAGATCGGGAAGGGGTTGTTGCGAAGATGCGGCTGGTACAGCGGGTGAACCTCGTCCTCGGCGTGTCCCATGTCGCCGGTCCTTCCGTTGTGTGTTCGTGCGATGACTTGCGCGGGCTCACGTCATCCGGGGATGCCGTCCGGCATGTCCGGTGGCGCGGACGCGCGCCGGATGAGAGTGCCGAGACGGTCGAAGGCCGAAGCCCAGAACCGCGTGAGCAGGGTGCGGTCGTGCGGGGCGGTCTCCGTCGAGCCGAACATCTCCCAGCCGTAGTGGAAGACCTGCAGCAGGCTGCCGCCCAGGTGCGCCGGCTCGATCCACAGATGGCCGGAGAGGTGATCCGGCCATCCGCCGCGGTCGAGCCTGAAGTTCAGGCTCGGCAGGTAGGACGGGAACCGCTGGCCGGCCTCCAGGTGCTCGGTGACCGTCAGCACGCAGCTTCCGCTGGCGTCGCCGATCACGAACGCCATCGGGTCGTCGACGTTCAGCGAGCCGGAGGTGCGTCCCGTCCAGTACTGCAGCGCGGGGACGGCGGTGAGCGCCGCCCACGCCTCGTAGGCCGGCAGGGGCAGCTCGGTCTGGACGTACGGCCCCATGCGCCGCCAGGTCCAGCGCACGTCCCGTCCGGTCTGCACGTGGTCGGCGAGCTGGTCGAGGATGCCCGGCCAGCCGGTGCCGTTCCAGCTCCGCCAGTCCGACGGCCCGTTCGAGCTGATCTCCGTGACGGTCACGGTGGTGGCCGCGCCCATGGCGGTGAGCTGCCACGTCACGCGGGTGGCCGGGCCCACGCCGACCCAGCGCCAGCGATAGCTCAGCGTGGCCGTGTGACCGTCCGGGCCGGGCGGCCGCACCTCGTCGGTGTGGCACCAGAAGAACTCGCCGTCGCGGAAGTCGAGCATGCTCCGCTCGCCCTCGCGCGCCCAGGACTCACCCGTGCGCGCCAGCCAGAGCCCGATCCGCCCGGGATCGGCCAGCGCCGTCCACACCGCGTCCAGCTCTGCCGGTACGGTCACCGTCGTGATCAGCCTTTCCCACCGGTCGTGGGCGACCGGCTGGGCCGTCGCGCGGAAGGGAGGGAAGGGTGACGGCTCGGTCAGCGGGACGGTGAGCTCGTCGGGCAGTGGTGAGACAGTGGTCATGGCGTCCTCGGCTCGTTCAGAGGTGCTGGGAACCGTTCAGGCGATCTTCTCCGGGGCCAGGTAGCCGCCCATGTTGAAGCGCAGGCTGGTCAGGTAGCCGACCGGCTCGGCGTCGGGGTTCTTGAGGTCGTGCAGCGGCAGCATCCGGTAGATCTGGCCCTTGCCCGGGGCGCCCGCCGGCGGGATCGAGCGGACGTCGTCGATCGTCAGGATGACGGGTTCCTTGTTGAACAGCGTCTTGCCCAGCTTGGGGATGTCGAACAGGCATCCGACGGCCATCCGGCACGCCTTGGCCGAAGGGCCCTCTCCCGCGTAGGGGTCGAAGGGGTTGCGGATCTGGCCGGCGGACAGGCAGGTCGGGTTGAGGGTGACGGTGATGGTCCCCAGTTCCTCCGACGTGCCGGTCATCTTCATCTCGATGAGGTTGGTGTACACCTCGGCGTCGGCCCACTCGTTCTCCGTGGGCTCGGACCGGACCACCCGTACGTAACCGTCGAACTCGACGTCGAACTCGCCGACTCCGGGGATGGCGAAGGTGTCCCAGGAGTGGATGCCGAGGTTGTCGATGCCGGCCTCGGGGGTGGCCCAGCGGACGACCTGCGTGCCCTCGTACAGGTTGGGCACGCCGTCCGTCTGGACCGGCCGGCCGTAGACGGTGGTCTTCTCGGGATTGGTGATCATGGCTTTTCCTTTCAGGGGGTGTGTGATCGGCCTGTGGCCGGGATCAGAGGCCCACGGCGCGGTAGTCGCAGCAGGTGCGCCCGGGCTCGTCGGCGATGCCGTCCTGGTTGCTGTCGATCTCGCCGTCGACGGTGCTGTAGACGTCCCTGGAGTTGAGGTCGATGCGGCCGTCGCCGTCCCAGTCGTTCAGCTTCCCCTTGAAGGTGCCGAGGATGAACACGTTGGTCAGGTCCCTGACCTCGGGGTCGTGCATGGTCGACAGGATGCCGTTGCCCGGCTGCAGGATCTCCTCGAGTGACTTGCCGGCGACGCTCTCGACGTTCGTGTAGCCCCAGCCCTGGAACCGGCCGCGGACGTACCTGATGGCGTCCTCGCCGCGGACCTTCAGCGTGGGGTCGAGGTGCCAGGTGCCGTAGCGGGCGAAGCCGATGCGGGTGTCGTGGGTGCCCTGCGAGGGGTCGTCCGCGCGGCCGGACTTGAAGAACGTCCGCGGGACCTGCGACTCGAAGAAGAAGTTGCCGCGGTCGCGCCTGCTGCGCTCGGTGAAGCCGCGGAACAGGTAGTTGTCCATGTGCGGTGAGCCGTCGACGTGCAGGCCGCTGATGGTCTTGGCCATCAGCAGTTGCTTCTCGCGGGTCGCGACGTTCGGGCACGCGTGCGCCTGGCCGTAGACGCGCGCCAGGCCGAGCGGGCCCAGCGAGACCTTGCCCCAGTGCTGGTTGGTGCCGTCGAGGCGGACGTAGAGGTCGCAGTGGATGAGCAGGTAGATCGTTTCGTCGAAGGTCCTGCCCTCGGTGAAGACGCCGCCGCGGCCGTCGAACGCGGGGTCGCCGGTGGTGAGCTCGCTGGCGAACAGCTTCGACCACTCGGCGATCTCCGGGTCGGAGTCCTTCGCGAAGCGGCGCAGCGCGGCGATGGCGTGCGGGCCGCCGAGCTTCTCCATGGCCCAGAGGGTGTCCCAGCGGACCTCGCGGTTCTTGTCGTGCCGGATGACCTCGGCGAGCAGCTCGAACGCGTCGGGCAGGTCCCGGTCGGCGTACTCGAAGACGGCCTGCTCGCGCATGACCGGGTCGGGGTGGTGCAGCGCGTCGTGCTGGAGCTCCTCGTCGGTCCGGTTGTCGACCCGGACGGCGGCCCTGTTCAGGGCGTAGCCGAAATCGCTGCACCAGGCGGCCGGGTCGCCGGCCACGAAGCGCGGGTCCATGCTGAGCGTCGTGCGGTAGGCGAAGTTGAGCGCGTCCCGCTGCTCGTCGCGGAGCGACTCGAGCGGCGGCGCCTCGACCGGAAGCGATGACTCAGGACCGGGGTTACCCACTGATTCCGGGGACTTATTGCATAGATCGATTGCCATCTGTTGCCTCCGAAGGGCGAAGTTGTGGCTACAGCAGTCACGCTAGGAGGGAGCGGATGACAAAACTTCTCCCACGTTGCCTACCGAGGCCGGGCACGGTGTTCGCGCCTGGCAGGAGAAAAAGTGATCGGATACTGTCGGCGTGACCTCAGAAAGCCGATCAGCCGGTCGAGGTGATCCATGGAAGGGTCGCGATGGGCAATCTGATCGCACCGAACACGGATTTGACGTTCGTCCCCGGCCCCTGCCCGCCGCGGCCGTGCGCGCTCCCGGAAACGCGGCATTCCGGATCACGTGTACTCGCGGACGACGACGGGATCCTCGTCGAACTCGGCGCTCGCTGGCGCCCGGGTGACGCCGCTCTGCTCCTCGGCGGGATCAGGCGAGCCGCGGATCGCGGCCTGCCGCTCACGCTCGCCCACCGCGGCGCCGGCGGCGGCAGCCTGCTCCGGGCGGCGTCGCGCGAGTGGCCGCACCTGCGTCACCGCGAGATCGTGCGCGACGGCCGGGGGTCCTTCCGTACGCGTCCGCCACGGTGGATGCGGTACCGCCTGCCCGCGCGCACCGGTCGCGGCGGCGAGCCCGCCGGGGTGGCGATCAGCGGCGGGCTCGGCGGGATCGGCCTGGCCCTGGCGGCGCGGCTCGCCGCCGCGGGGCACCCGCTGTGGCTGCTCGACAGACGCCCGGCGGGCGGCCTGCCGGCGGCCGGGCGGAGGCGGCTCGCCGCCACGATCGCGCGCACCCGCGTGGTCGTCGATCAGGCGGACGTCACCGCGGCCGTTCCCGCGGCCCCCTTCCCGATCACGCACCTGGTGCACGCCGCGGGCGAGCTGGATCTGGCGCCGCTGGCCGACCTGGCCGCCGACGACCTGGAACGGCTGGCGGGCGGCAAGGCCACGGCCCTGCGCACCCTGGTGGAGGCCCTGGTGCCCGCCGGGCTGCGGTCGGTGGTGGCGTTCGGGTCGACCGAGTCCCGCCACCCGCATCGGCTGTTCGGCGGGTACGCGCTGGCCAACGAGCTGCTGCGGCGGGAGGCGGCGCGGCTGCGGGAGGAACGTCCGGAGGTGCGCGTCGTCACGGCCGAGTGGTCGCTCTGGTCGGCGGTGGGGATGGGGGCGGCCAGCGCCGGGATGGCGGGCCGGGCGGGGTTCGCGGTCGTGCCGCCGGAGTGGGGCGTCCAGGTCACCGAGAGACTGCTGGACCGGCGGCGGCCGATGCCGGAGGAGATCGTGCTCGGCGGGCCCCAGCCCACGCCCGAGCGTCCGGTGGCGGCGATCTCCGGGATCGGCGGCAGCTCCCTCGTGGTGGACGACGCGTCGGTGCGGCGCCTGGTGAGGCTCTGCCTCCCGGGCGGGACCGCGCGGCATCGGGAGGTCGGTCCGCGGGATCGGATCGTCCGCGCCCAGGTCGCGGACGACACCGTCTACACCTGGGGTTCCGGCCACCGTGACTGGAACACCCGCGCGCCGGGGAGGCAGAGGTGAACGGTTCCGTCGTCGAGCACTCCGTCCGGCTGCCGTGCGACGCCGCGGCCGCGTGGCGGATGATCGTGGACGCCCGGCGCGCCCAGGCCTGGTGGGGGCGGCTGGAGGCGGACATCACCCATGTCGCCCAGGAGCTGACCGTCGCGACGGGCACGTCCTCGGTGTACCGCCTCTGGGTCGAGACGATCCTCCCGGAGCGGGTCCTCGCGTTCACCAGCGCCTATCTCGGGGTCAGCCCCGTCACCGCCGTCCGGTTCGACGTCCTCGGGTCCGGGCCGGTGCTGCTGCGCGTCAGTGAGACGCTGGAGTCGGCGGACCCGGCGACCGTCCACCAGGCCAGGCGGCTGTGGCAGCACCGGCTCGATCGCCTGGTGGCGTCGCTGCCGGGCGCTCCCCCGGCCCCTGGGGAGACGGACGACGGCCTCGCCGACATCACCGTGCGCCGGACGCTCGACAGGCCGGGCTGGCGCCCGCTGCACCGGGCCGTCCTGAGCGAGTGGCTGCCGCTCTCCGGTCCCGCGTGGCCGCCGCGCTGGTTCTACGTGATCGACTCCGAGGGGCCCCGGCCGTTTCCCGTCGTCCGCTGGCGCACGCACTTCGACGACCTGGTCGCGCTCGGGATCGAAGCCGTGCCCGGGTGCCCGCCCACGGAGGCCGAGGTGGCCGTCGCGGCCACCGCGACCGCGCTGGAGCTGCGGGTGCGGCACACGGGATGGGCGGCGCTGGACCTGGACGCCGAGACGCGGGAGGTGCTGCGGGACCGGTTCCTGGCCACCTGGCGGCACACCCTCCAGCGGGCGGTCCACGCCTGAGCCCGCCCGGGCTCACCTGACTCCGGTGGCCGCGGGGATCTGCAGGCCGGGCCACCAGCGCCGGAGCGTCCCCTCCACGATCATCAGGGACATCAGGGGGAACGCGAAGTCGGCCGGCGGGTGGACGCCGTAGCTGTTCTGGTGCTCGAAGACGCGGGGGCCGAAGTCGGTCATGTCGAACCGCCCTCCCGGCTCCGTCGTCGCCCGTACGAGCCCGGCGATCTCGCGGGCGAACGCGCGCCTGCGCGCCGGGGTGTGCCCGGCGGGCGGTCCCGTGGGGAAGGCCGAGTCGTACATGATCTCCCCGCACCGCTGCCCGTTGCGGAGCGCCAGGTTGATGAAGAAGTCCCGGAGTGAGTCCCGGACCCTCCCGGGCATCTCCACGCAGTAGCCGGCGTCCAGGATCACGACGGTGCCGTCCGGCCGGATGTAGATGTTGCCCGGATGGAGGTCGCAGTGGACGAAGCCGTCCTTGAAGATCATCGAGCCGACGGCTTCGAGCACCCGCGACGCGACGCGGTCGCGCCCGGCCAGGTCCGCGGCCGGAACGTCGTCGGCGAGTCCCGGGACGAGGTCGGTCACCAGGGCCACGGGGCAGGTGTAGTCTTCGTGCACCCGCGGCACGATGATCTCCTCGTACCGGGCCAGGTTCGCGGCGAGCCGGCGCAGGTGGTCGGCCTCGCGGAAGAAGTCGATCTGGCCGTAGAGCGCCCGGGACATGTAGCCGACGAGGTCGGCCATGGGCGCGCCGCCCGCCGCGGGCAGCTTCTCGGCCACCCGGGTGAGCGCGGTCAGCAGGGTGAGGTCGGTCGACATCGACTCCGCGACGCCCTCCCGCTGCAGCTTGACGGCCAGCAGGCGGCCGTCCGGGTCGATGGCCTCGTACACGCAGGCGATGCTGCCGCTGCCGACGCAGCGATCCGTCACGTTGAGCCGGCTCAGGCGCGGCTCCTGACGCGTGGCGAGGGCCAGTTGACGGCCGAACTCCGCGGCGCCCATCGGGGTGACGTCGTCGTGCAGGGCGGCCAGCTGCTCGGTGACGTGGGCGGGGAACAGGTCGGCGCGGCTGGCCAGCATCTGCCCGAACTTGACGTAGGTGGGGCCCATGCGTTCGACATGCCGTACGAGCCGCCTGGTGCCGCGCGTCTGCGCCCGTGTCCTGCCGCGGAGCAGCCGGTCGATCAGCCACGCCGACACCACGTGCGGCGCCGCGGCGCCCACCTGGCCGGTCAGCCGCGCCGCGCGGCCGGCCAGGCGGAGCCCGCGCACGCGCGGCAGGTGGTCCGGGCCGGCCGCGCTCTCCCGCGCGGGCTCGCCCGGTCCGGCATCGCCGGGCGCCCGGTCGGCCGTCCTGCCGAACGCGTGCGCCGCCACCATCGGGTGCACGGCGGGCAGCGTCGTGACCGGCGACAGCCCGGCCTCGGCGGCGGCGGCGACCAGGGTCTGGGGCGTCAGCCCCAGGGTGCCCAGCGGCCGGCCGCCCCGCGCGGCGGTGGCCGGGACGCAGTACAGCACGCTGGTCGCCAGCAGCATCGCCGCCGCCGGTCCGGTCAGCGGCGGAGACTCCACGACCAGCAGGGTGCCGCCGGGGCGCAGGGCGGAGGCCGCGGCGCGCAGCATGCCGGACAGGTCGCTCACGTCGTGGAGCACGCTAAGGGCGAGTATCAGGTCGTATCCGCCGCTCAGCGCCGTCGTGGCGTCCAGGTGGCACAGCGAGACGCGTCCGGTCAGGCCGCGCGCCGCCAGCCGGGCGTTGCCCGCGCTGGTCAGCCGTTCGTCGAGGTCGAAGCCCTGCGCCGTGATCCGGGGGAAGGCCGTCGCCAGGGTCTCCAGCGTCTCACCGGACGCGCAGCCGATCTCCGCCACCCTGCCGCCGGCCCGCAGGGTGTCGGTGAGCCCGGGGACGGCGGGCAACCAGATGTCCGGAAGGATGACCCCGGTCCACTGGGCGCTCATCCGCTGCATCGCCTCGGCGAGCTCCTGCGGATAGCTCGCGTCGTCGAGGGCTCCCCCGGTGTGGTAGGCCTCGGCGATCGCGGGGACGCACCGGGTCAGCGCGCCGAACAACGCCACCCCCGGCTGCACGTCCATCATCCCGCCGATGAACGGCTGGACCTCGGGCGACCACGCGTAGCCCGCCTCGTCGTGGGAGACCAGCCCGGCGGCGGCCAGGCCGCGCAGCCACTCCTCGGCGAGGCGCGCGTCGCCGCCGGTGGCCTGGGCGAGCCCGGCCGCCTGAGCGGGGCCTGCGGCCAGCGCGGCGCTCAGCCCGGTCCGCGAGCCGAATTCCAGCATCGTGGCGACCATCGCGGTGGCCACGACGGCCATCGGCCGCGGCAGCTCCGGCCCGTCGCCGATCTCGTGTCGGGTCGTCTCGGCAATTGTCTCACCCATGGAAAGACACCCTTTTGTCACGACAGCAAATGTACGAATTATAGTCAGGCGTTTCCGGGGCGGCTTCTTCGAAATTGCGGTGTGCTTTCCGGCGGAATTCGGCGACCGGCCCGTTCCGCCGATGATTTACGCGTGCTAACGTGACGCCATGTCCGTGGACAGAGATTCGTCCGCCGTTTCCATCCACCGGCATTTCGACTGCGCTTTCCCCGAGTTATGGCTGTCGGTGACCGCGCCCGAGTCGATCTCCGCCTGGTTCACGCCGTGCGTCCGGGGCTCTGACGGACGCTACCGGCTGCGGTTCACGGAGGACTCCGGCGAGTCCTATGTCAAACACGCGACGGTGCTCCGCTACCGCCGCCGGGAGGACGCGGGCGAGTATCGGTTCCTGCTGGAGGACCCGGGTCATCACGACAGCGTGGTGGAGGTGAGCGTCAGCGGGGCGCCGGGCGGCGCGGTCCTGACGCTGCGGCACCTCGATCCTCCCGCGGAGCTGGCCGACGGGTACGCCCAAGGCTGGGCCGACTACCTGGACTCCCTGGAGCGGCACCTGGCGGCCTCCCGCCAGGACGCGATCCGGCGTCCGGAGGGCGGGAGATGAGCTCCGCGGCCCGGTCGGCCGTACGGATCGCGCAGGTCGCCGTCGTGGTGTGCGCCACGACGGCGTCGCTGGCCTGGGCCGTGGTGCGGCACGGCCGGCGGGAAGGGACGCTCAGGAGGGCGGGCGCCGTGGTGAGCGCGGCCCTGTGGCGGCTGGGCCCGGCGTTCATCAAGGTCGGGCAGATGCTGTCGAGCCGCAGGGACATCCTCCCCGCCGCGTTCTGCGAGGAGCTGGAGGAGGGCCTGGCGCGCGGGCGGGCCGGCGCCGGCGGGGCGGACGTGGAGATCGGATCCGTGGCCACCGTGGAGCGGCGCCAGGTGAACGGCGCCGACGTGGCGGTGAAGACGGTTCACCCCACGGCCGCCGAACAGCTGCGGATCGATCTCGGCCTCATCACGGCCATGGCCCGGGTCGCGGGCGTCCTGCTCCGGCGCTCGGGGCCCACGCTGGAACGGGTCGTGCACGAGATGTGCGAGTCGGTCCGCGGGCAGACCGACCTGGTGGCGGAGGCGGCCACCCTCCGCCGGCTCGAAGACCTCGAACTCGTCCTGCCGGTGGTCTTCCCCCGGGTGCTGCCCGGGCAGAGCGGGCCGGACGTGCTGACGATGACGTGGATACCGGGGCAGGCCGGCGGCCGGCGGTTCCGCGATCCCCGGCGCACCGCCAAGCGGCTCGTCCTGACGGTGTACGAGATGCTCTTCATCACCGGCGTCGTCCACTGCGATCTGCATCCGGGCAACTGGTGGGAGCTGCCCGACGGCCGGCTGGCGATCGTCGACGCCGGGTTCACCTACGAGCTGGACGAGGAGATGCGGACGCATTTCACCGAGTTCTTTCTCGGGATGTCCAGCGGGAACGCCGAGATCTGCGCCACGCACGCGCTGGCCGCCGCGGCCCGGCCGGTGCCGCCCGAGGCCGAGAAGGCGTTCCGCCGCGACATGGAGGGCCTCATCGGCTCCGTCACGGGGCTGACGGCGGGGGCCTTCTCCCTGGCCGGGTTCGCCGCCCGCTTCTTCGCCGTCCAGCGGCGGCATCAGGCGTTCTCACGCGCCGAGTTCATCTTTCCGCTCATGGCCCTCCTGGCCATAGAAGGGCAGGTCAAGCAGCTGGATCCGGGAATCAACTTCCAATCTCTGGCGGGCCCCGTCGTGTTGCGCTCCATCGTCGCGCGGGCCCGCGCCGAGCGCGTCCGCTGAGCCCTGCCGCGCGCTCACCTCGCCGGCGACGGCTTCCCGAGGCATCGCCGGAGCATCGCTATACACTTTCTTAGTATGGTGAACGAGTCGGTGGCCCGCGCCGGCGAACGCAGACGTTACGGGCAATACTGCGGTCTGGCCGCTTGCCTCGACGTGATCGGCGAGCGATGGACCCTGCTGATCATCCGAGAGCTCCTCGTCGGCCCTCAGCGATACAACGAGCTGCTTCACAATCTTCCAGGCATCGGCACCAACCTCCTCGCCGAGCGGCTCCGCTGGCTGACCCGCCAGGGCGTCGTCCGGCAGCATCCGCGGCTGAGCGGCAGGGGGCACACCTACGAGCTGACGGCCTTCGGTGAGGAGCTCCGCGAGCCGGTGCTCGGCCTGGCCCGGTGGGGGCTGAACGTCCCCCACTCCTTCAGCGCGGAAGACGAGGTGCGGCCGCAGTGGGGGGTCCTGGCCGTCGAGGCGCTGATCAGGAAGGACCAGATCCCCGACGTCGACGAGTCCTACGAGTTCCTCGTCGACGACCAGGTGTTCCACATCGCGGTGCGGGGCCGGCAGATCTCGGTCGTCCAGCAGGGCGCCGAGGACGCGGTCCTGCGGGTCTCGACCGACGCCAAGACGTTCGTGGACATCGGTTCCGGCCGGCTCTCGCCCTTCGAGGCCGTGGTGACCAGACGGCTGAGCCTGGAGGGCGACCAGGAAGCCCTCACCCGCTGTTCCCGTCTGCTGGGGCTGCTTCCCGGCCCCCGCCCGACCGCGATCTGAGCGTCTCCAGGTACGCGTCTATGTCCGCGGCCAGCGGGGGAAGGTCGACCGCCGGATTCGGCGACCGGGCGAGCAGCATGCCGCCTTCGCAGATCAGCGAGAAGACGAGCTGCGCGCGAGCGGCCACCGTCTCCGGCGCTCCCCCGCCGGCCAGGCGCAGACCGGCCAGCAGGACCCGCAGGGTGTGGCCGTGCTCCAGCTCCCGCACGGCCTCCCAGCCCATCAACGACGGGGCGTCGAGCAGCACGATCTGCCGGAAACCCGGATCCAGGCAGTGCTCCAGGAAGGTGCGGACGCCGTTGTGCAGGGCTTCCCACGGGTCGTCCTCCTCGGCGGCGGCGTACTCCAGTCTTGCCGCGATCTTCTGCTGCTCGCGGATGAAGACGGCGCGGAACAGCTCGATCTTGCTACCGAAATGGTGGTAGACGGCGCCCTTGGTGACCCCCGCCGCCGCGGAGATCGTGTCGATCGAGGTCGCGGCATAGCCGTTGCCGCCGAACAGCTCGTGCGCGGCGCCGACCAGCCGGGCCGTCGTCACGTCCGAGCGCTCGGCCTGCGTTCGCCTGGCCATGCTTCTCCTCATCAGCTCCGGTTACCGGCCCGCCCGTCGTCCGGGCGGCCCGTCACCAGGGGATCACCGGGTACCAGGGGATGAGCTCGCGTCTGGCCAGCAGCCGTACGTCCCAGTACAGGAAGGTGAAGACCCCGACGACGATGAAGGCCGCTCCCGTGATGAGGGCGAGCCGGCCGGGCCGGGCGGCGAACCAGCCCTGCACCCGGCCGCCCATGACCACCGCGAGCAGGACGAAGAGCACCGTGAGGATCACGATGTTCCCCACGGACTGCAGCATGAACGCCAGCGCCCCGTAGAGCGGGTTGTGGCTCTCGGCGGCGTCCCGGAACAGCTGCCGGAACAGTCCGTACGGCCGTCCGATGAGGAAGCCGCCGATGAGCGCTCCCATGACCACCATGGGCGCGTTGGGGAAGCGCCGGGTGAGCCGGGCGAGCGGGTCGCGCACGATGCCGAGCGCGGCCAGCCCGAGCCAGACGAACGCCAGCCCGATCACGCCGAACGCCACCATCGACTGGACGCTCCTGGCCGACAGCTCCCCCGGGAGGGTGGGGGCGGTCGAGAACTGCGGCATGGCGGTCCCGACGATCCCGACCACGGCTCCGTACACGCCGGAGACCGTGAGCATGCCCACGGTCAGCCACGCGAGGGGCTTGAAGACGGCCCCCACGCGGTCGGACAGCGAGCGCGGCTGTCCGACGATCGGGCAGAGCGCGCCGAGGACGGCGATGTTGCAGGCGGTGAAGGTGCCGCCCAGCCCGGTGGCGAAGGCGAAGACGATGCCGGGCAGGATGCCGTCGAGGACCGTGGCCTCCGGCTCCTGGCCGAGCACGGTGCCGGCGACGTTCTCCCCGATGACCGAGTCGACGAACTCCGCTGACCAGACGACGGTGAGCAGGAATCCGATCAGCGAGCTGATCAGGACGGCCCGCCAGGGATGGCGGATCCCGGCCCGCTCGGCGGGGCGCTGTTCGGTGAGTGCCATGTGGGTCTCCTCTTCGTACCGGCGCGACCGGCGCGCCGGTCGGATCATGGACGTTCGAGGTGCTGGACACGGCTGCGCCGCAGGTGCTGCCTGCTGCCGCGCGGCGCGGCGAAACCCCGGGACCCGCATGGGCAGCGGCCGATCACGGTTCCCGGGAGGTGGAGCGGTGTGCGGCAGGGCTCAGCGGCCGGCCCAGAGGCCCACGTGGTTGCCTTCCGGGTCGCGGAAGACAGCGCAGTGGCCGTGGTTCCCGCCGATGTCCATCTTCGGCCGGTCCACCTTGCCGCCGGCCTTCAGGACGGCGTCGAGCGTGCCGTCGATGTCGTCCACGAGCAGGTAGACGACGGTGGACTCGCCGGTGGGCGGGGTCCGGCGCGCCGACTGGGCGAGCCCTCCGACGGGCGGCCCGCCCGCCCCGGTGACGATCATGGAGTACGCGCCCAGAGGGAACTCGGGGATCTCCTCGTAGGTCCAGCCGAACACTTCCGTGTAGAACGTACGCATTCGTCCTATGTCGTTGACGTGGATCTCGAACCAGGCGACCGCGTCTGACAGGGACACGTGACTCCTCCTCGGCTGGCTAGGGTGTGGCGGCGAACGTGATCGGCAGGCTGACCACCCCGCGGAACATCGTGCTGCGCCGGTAGACGAGCTCACCGGTGGGAACGGCCTGCCGCAGCTCGGCCAGACCGGCGAGCTGCCCCAGTGCCGCCTTCAGCTCCATGCGGGCGAGCAGGGCCCCGAGGCAGAAGCGCATGCCGGCGCCGAAGGACATGGGCGGTCGCTCCGAGCGGCGGATGTCGAACCTGTCCGGATCCGTGAACTGCGCCGGGTCGCGGTTCGCCGCCCCCGCGAGGGCGACGACGAAGGCGCCCTCGGGCAGCTTCGTGCCGGAGAGGTCGAGGTCCGCCGAGATCTGCCGGCTGTTGGACTGGACCGACGAGTCGTAGCGCAGGCACTCCTCGACGGCGCCCGCCAGCCGGTCCGGTTCGGCGCGCAGCAGTTCCAGCTGCCGAGGATGGCGCAGGAAGGCGAGGACGCCGTTGCCTATCTGGTTGGTCACGGTGTCGTGGCCGGCGAAGACCAGCGCCACGGCCGTGCCGATCAGGGCGTTGGTGGTAATGGGCCGCTGCCCGCCGGTGGCCTCGATCATGGCGCTGATGAGGTCGTCCCCCGGGCTCCTGCGCCGTTCGGCGATCAGCTCGGTGAGGTACTCGGCGAACTGTCCCATGGCGGCCTGGCCCCGGGCGATCTCCTCCGGACTGGCCAGGAGGTCCAGTGTGGGGGCGATGTCGACCGACCAGGCGCGCAGCGCGTCACGGTCGCGGGCCGGCATGCCGAGCAGCGTGGAGATCGTGGCGAGCGCGAGCGGGTAGGCGAAGTCGTCGACCAGGTCCATCTCGCCCCGCCTCCGCAGCGGCCGGAGCAGGTCGCGTGCGGTCTGCTCGATCTCCGCGCCCATCCTCCGGATCAGCCGGGGAGTGAACGCCGGGCCGATCAGGGAGCGGAGCCGCTCGTGGTCGGGGTCGTCCTGGAAGAAGATCGTGTGGCGCAGCACCTCGCTGAGCGGACCGGGGCCGACCAGCGAGGCCCAGAAGTCGCGGATGCCGGCCCGGCCGAACCGGGCCTCGCCCAGGACGGTGCGGACGTCGTCGTACCGGGTGACGTACCAGATGCCGTTCGCGCCGCGATGGACCGGATCGTGGCGCAGCAGCCAGGCGTAGTAGGGGTACGGATCGCGCAGGACCGCGGGGTCCACGGGATCGAACCCGGCGCCGATGGGGACCGTCATCCGGACCGCCCTCCCTCCGTAGCTTTAAACAGCTATACCAAATGTCCCGATATAGGTCTAGATCTGACCATTGTTCGAGGTGAATAGCTATGGTTTATTGAAGTGAAGCCGAAAGCGAGGTGGCGAGAATGTCCGTCGACGCCCGGCCGGCCCGGTTCGATCGTGCCGACCCGCTGATCATCCCGGGCAGCACGCATCACGTGGGGCTGGCCATACGAGGCGAGCTGAAGCTCTTCTTCGCCGACGGGGAGACCCTCGACTGCGACGACGTGCAGGGCATGAGCGCGGTCCGAAGCTCGGACACGGTCACCACGACCCCGGACGGGCGGCCGACCGTCGAGGTGACCAGGCTCATGACCCACTTCCACTCCAACGTGACCGGGCTGCTGATCCAGCAGAACCCCAGCCGGCTCAACCTGGGCCGGCTGACCGGGATCGCGCCAGGTGGGCCGGAGCGGCTGCTGCCCGCCGACGTCACCTTCGACCAGTACCTGATCCTCGCGCTGCGCGGCCGACTCCACATCAACATCGACCCGCTGGTGATGGAGGCCAAGGAGATCACCGTGTTCCCGCCGATCGGCACCACGTTCCTGTCGCAGGGGGCCACGCTCTTCTACGACGTGGCGGACCTGCCCGGCGGGATCGCCCAGCGGGAGCCGGGGAACGCGACCCCCAGCCTGGCGCTGGCCTCCCAGAGCGTCTGCGGCAGCCACCTCACCCACTACATCGACATGCCTTCCGCGGATGGATGAGGGCGCCGCCACGTGACCTGCTGCCGCTGGTCGTCCGGGCGGCGCGGATCGGCGGGATCCTGGGGCTGGCCCTCCTGCGGGCGGTCACCGACGTGCGCGGGCTTTTGTCCGGGGTCCCGCCGGCGGCGATCGCCGGGGATCGGCTGGCCTGGGCCTGCGAGCGTCTCGGGCCGGCGTTCGTCAAGATCGGCCAACTGCTGAGCACCAGGGTCGACGTGATCCCTCCGGCGGCGTGCCGGGCGCTGGCCCGGCTACGGGACCGCCTCACCCCGCTCCCGGTCGCGGAGGCGGCTCCGGCCCTGCCCGCCGGTCTCGCCGGGCGCCTCGCGGAGCCGCTCACACCGGTCGCGGCCGGCGCGGTGGCGTGCGTCTACCGCGCCAGGCTGGAGGACGGCCGGCGGATCGCCGTCAAGGTGCGCAGGCCGGGCGTCGACCGGGTGATCGCCCGCGATCTGGCCCTGTTCGGGCTCGGCGCCCGGCTGCTCCAGCGGCTGCCGGGGCTGCGGGGCGCGCCGTTCGCGGCCGTGGTCGACCAGCTGGGCGACGCGCTGACGGGGCAGCTCGACTTCCTCGCCGAGGCGGCGGCGTTGCGCAGGCTCCGGGCCGACCTCCGGCACCATCGGGCCGTCCGGGTGCCGGAGGTGCTGACCGAGTTCTGCCGCCGGGACGTGCTGGTGATGGAGTACATGCCGGGCCTCGACCGGTCCGGCCGGGGACCGGGCAGGCGGGTGGCCGTGGTGAACGCGCTGCGGGCGATCTACCACATGCTGTTCATCGACGGGTTCGTCCACTGCGACCTGCATCCGGGCAATCTGCACCCGATGCCGGACGGCTCGGTGGTGATCGTCGACGCGGGGTTCCATCGGCAGCTGGCCGACTCGGACCGGCTCGCGTTCGCGGCGTTCTTCTACCGCATGAGCCGGGGGGAAGGGGCGGAGTGCGCCTCGATCGTCCTGTCCACGGTGCTCGGCGGCGCCGCCGGCCACGACGCCTCGGGGTTCCGCGCCGACATGGAGGAGCTGGTGCGCAGCAGCACCGGCGCGCGGATCGCGGAGTTCGATCTGGTGGGTTTCGCCGTACGGCTCTTCGCCATCCAGCGCAGGCACGGCTATTACGCCGATCCGCACTTCGTGTTCCCGCTCCTGTCGCTGATCGTCATGGAGGGGACGTTGCGCGAAGCGTGTCCGGAGGTGGATTTCCAGATGGAGGCGCTGCCCTTCGTGCTGCGCGGGCTCATGCGGCCGGGCGGGGCGTAGGGGGTCGCTCACCCCTCCGCCGCGGCGACCTCCGCGAGCCGGGGCAGAACCGTGCCCTGCCAGCCCTTGCCCATCCGCTCGAACGCCGCGCGGTCGCGCTTGTCGTCGAGGTCGAAGCCCGAATGTTCGAGAAGCAGGCGGGTGCCCTTGCCCTCGACGACCAGACGCCAGGTGAGGGTCCAGGTGGTGTTGAAGGTGTAGACGAGCCGCTCGTACGGCTCCGCCTCCAGCACCTCGCACGGCACCGAGCCCCAGCCGGGCATCTGCAGGTGGAACCGGTGGCCGACGACCGCGCTGACGTCGCCGGGCGCCCACCAGCGGGCCAGCAGTTCGGGTTTGGTCAGCGCGTCCCACACCTTGGCAGGCGGCGCGGGGATGAACTGGTCGACCGAGATGGACGCGTGGCGGGTGTCGGGCACGGTGCTCCTTGTGCATCGGAGAGCGACCCACCAGATCCTAGGACATCGAAGACACCCTCACCATCAGTGACACAGCTTGAACAGGATGTGCCTCTGTCTCATCAGTGACAATCGCCGAGCCCTTTCGTCGTGCGGCTCTGAACCTGGAGACAGTTGAGCCACTTCGCCCTACTCGGAAACGTGGGCAATTGACTATGACTGGTCGCATTACGGACAGCCGATTATCAAAGTCAACTACGCTCCTATCCGCCGGACCTGGCGCCCGACATGCCAGGTCATCTACCGACATCAGCATTTATAGTTCAAGATTCACATGCCAACCGTACGTGAATTCATGAATCTTCAATTGTCTGGATTTTGGCGTATCTGCCGACCCTTGACCCTTCGCTTGAAAATTGCTTAGTGTCTCCCCCGGAAGGTCATCCAGATCAGACGGGGGACAGCCATGGCGCTCACCCGGCTATTTCGCCTGCCCGAACGCAGACTGACGGGGTTCGTACCAAACTCCAGCCCGGCGAAAAGGCAACTCCTGGAGATTGTCGCCGCCTTTGGAGAAGGGTATAACCGGGCGCTCGACAAAGTTCCCGATGTCACCGATTTACCGCGTCATCTGCACGGATTCGCGATCGAGGGCGCGGCCATGAGCTGCACTCTGCTGGACACGATCACTTTCAGGGGAAACCGCCTGCGCGCCCTCATGGAGAACACCGGAGGCCGGTACACCCACCTGATCCATGTCGGCGCCGGTTGGGCTCTGGCACGCCTGCGCCGCACCCGGTGGCCGGGCCTGGGCGACGAGATGCTCCGCTGGCTGGCCTGGGACGGCTGGGGGTTTCACCAGGCGTACTTCATGCCCCGCAAGGTCTTCCACAACCACTGGATCGAGGTGGGGGCGCGCGGCGCCACCCGCCCGATCAGAGACCAGGGAACGGGCCGTGCCCTATGGTTCTACACCGGCTCCGACCCCGAGCTGATCGCCCGGCTCATCGGCACGTATCCGCCGCACCGCAGGAGCGATCTGTGGGCGGGCATCGGCCTGGCCGCCGCCTACACCGGCGTGTCCGGCGGGACGGACGACCTGCTCGCCGTCGGCGCGGGCCACCGGGAGCATCTGGCCCAGGGCGCCGCCTTCGCGGCCAAGGCGCACGTGCTCAGCGGGCACGTCCCGCCCGGGTCGGCGAAAGCCGTCGAGACGCTGACCGGGGTCACACCCGACGTGGCCGCCGGGTGGACGGATCAGGCTCTCGCCCGGACACCCCGGCCCGGCTCCCCCGCGGACTACGAACTCTGGCGCGCCGGGATCCGGAAGACCTTCCACCAACACACCGAGGGTGTCCTGTGATGATCAATTGGTCGGCCCACGCGGTCAAGATCGGCGCCTTCCTCACGATGCTCGCCACAGGCTGGGCTGCCGCGCTGCCCGGCGACCTCCCCGCCGAGGTGGAGCGGGCCGCCGCCGCGTTCTCCTTCGCCCGGCAGCCGCTCAACGCCGCCGACGGCGGTCGCGGCGTGCGCGAGGTCGCCCCCGCCTACCAGGACATCCGGCACTGGATCTCCTCGGTCGGGGCCGCGGTCGCGCTCTCCGACCTGGACGGCAACTCCCGCTCCGACGACGTGTGCCTGGTCGATCCGAGAACCGACACCGTCACGCTCCAGCCGGCTCCCCAGACGCAGGACCGGTATCCGCCGATCTCCCTGGTCCCTTCGGGCCTGCCCTACGACCCGACGATGGCGCCGATGGGCTGCGTGCCCGCGGACTACGACGACGACGGGGCCACCGACGTCCTGGTCTACTACTGGGGCCGCTCCCCCGTGCTGTTCCTGCGCGGCGACGGGCCGCTCACCGGCCCGGCCGCGTTCACCCCGCGGGAACTGGTCCAGCCCTTCCAGGTGTGGAACACCAACGCCCTGTCGCTGGCCGACGTGGACGGCGACGGCCGCACGGACCTGATCGTCGGCAACTACTTCCCCGACGGCGCGCGCGTCCTGGACCCGGCCGCCCGCTCCGGGCCCGAGCTGCGGATGCAGGCGTCCATGTCGAACGCCACCAACGGCGGCTCGAACCGTGTCCTGCTGTCGCGCGGCGGCGGGACGTACGCCGAGGCCGCCGGCGCCTTCGAGCAGGAGGTGGCGGACGGCTGGACCCTGGCGATCGGCGCCCAGGACCTCGACGGCGACGGGCTGCCGGAGCTCTACATCGCCAACGACTTCGCCCCCGACCACCTGCTGCGCAACCGGTCCCGTCCCGGCGAGGTCTCCTTCGAGGTCACGCGAGGACCCCGCCACGTCACCACCCCGAAGTCCAAGGTCCTGGGCCAGGACTCCTTCAAGGGCATGGGCGTCGCCTTCGCGGACCTGAACGGCGACGAGTTCTCCGACATCCTGGTCAGCAACATCACCCAGGAGTACGGCCTGCTGGAGAGCAACTTCGCGTGGGTCAGCGGCCGGGGACGCGTCTTCGACGACGCAGGCACCGCCTTCTACACCGACGAGAGCGAGGCGCTCGGGCTGTCGCGCAGCGGCTGGGGCTGGGACATCAAGGCCGGCGACTTCGACGGCGACGGCGTCAACGAGATCCTCCAGGCCACCGGATTCCTGCGCGGCACGGTCAACCGCTGGGCGGACCTGCAGGAACTCGCCATGACCAACGACGACCTCCTGGCGAACCCCGCCATGTGGCCCGACTTCCATCCGGACGCCGACATCTCCGGGGACAACGCCAACCCCTTCTTCGTCCGCCTCCCCGGCGGGCGCTACGCCGACGTCAGCCAGGCCGTCGGCGTGGCGGATCCGGGCGCGTCGCGCGGCATCGCCACGGCGGACGTCGACCATGACGGCCGGCTGGACTTCGCCGTCGCCAACCAATGGCGGCAGAGCCACTTCTATCGCAACACCGGACCGGGACGCCCGCCCTTCCTGGGACTTCAGCTGATGCGCCCGGCGGGCGGCTGCTCCAGCAACGCCGAAGCCCTCTCCCCCGCCATCGGCGCGACCGTCCGGCTGGCTTCGGGCGCCCAGGGCACACGCACCGGCCAGGTCTACCCCGCGAACGGACACGCCGGCGTCGCCGCCGCGGAGCTGATGTTCGCGCTCCGCGCGGGCACCACGTCCGTGCCGGTCGAGGTGACCTGGCGCGACACCTGCGGCCGGACCCGCACCGCCGCCGTCGACCTGGCGCCCGGCTGGCATCGCCTCCGCCTCGGCGACGACCGCTCGATCACCCCTGTCACGGAGGGAACACCATGACCTCTGCCCAGCGCGATCCGAGAACGGCGGCGCTTCGCAGATTCGCCCTGTCCATCACCGTGTTCAACCTCCTCGGGCACCTCTGGCTCGGCTTCGAGCAGGCGTACATCACCCCGATCGTGGCCGTGGCGTTCGCCTACGCCCTCGACCTCGCGCTGGAGACCGCGGAGGCGAGCGCCGAGAAGCGGACGCCCAAGTACCGGAAAGAAGGCCTGCTGGACTTCCTCCTGCCCGCCCACATCTCCGGCCTGGCCTGCGCCATGCTGCTGTACGCCAACGACCGGCTCTGGCCGGTGCTGTTCGCCGTGGCCGTCGCCATCGGCGGCAAGTACATCGTCCGGGTGCGCGTCGCCGGGAAGAAGCGGCACATACTCAACCCGTCGAACGCCGGCATCGCGATCACCCTGCTGGTGTTCCCCTGGGTCGGCATCGCGCCGCCATACCACTTCACCGAGTGGGTCAGCGGTCCGATCGACTGGATCATCCCCGCCTTCATCCTCGTCGCCGGGACCATGCTCAACGCCAAGCTCACGGGGAAGATGCCGCTCATCCTGGGCTGGGCCGGGGCGTTCCTCGCCCAGGCCGTGATCCGCACGTGGGTCGACGGCACCGCGACGACGAGCGCGCTGGTGGTCATGACGGGCGTCGCCTTCATCCTGTTCACCAACTACATGATCACCGATCCCGGGACGACACCGGTCAAGCCGCGTAACCAGGTCGTCTTCGGAGCGTCCACGGCGGTCGTCTACGGCCTGCTCGTGCACTTCCACATCGTGTACGGCCTGTTCTTCGCGCTGGTCATCGTGTGCGTCGCCCGGGGCGTGCTGCTCGCGGCGCTGTCCGCCCGCGAGGCGCGCCTCCAGCAGAGCGCCGTGCCGGTCCCCGCCACCTCGGTGGCCGTCCCCAGTTCCAGGTGACCGCCATGACAGACGTCGCCATCGTCGGCATGGGCTGCCGCTATCCCGACGCGACCGGCCCGGACCGCCTGTGGGAGCTGGTCATGGCCCGCAGGCGGGCGTTCCGGCCCATCCCCGCGACCCGGCTGAACCTCGCCGACTACGACACCGGCGACCCCGACTCGACCTATGTCCGGTACGCGGCGCTCCTGGAGGGCTGGTCGTTCGACCGGGCCCGGCACCGCATCCCGGGAACCACCTACCGTGTCACCGATCCGGCGCACTGGCTGGCCCTGGACGTGGCCGCCGACACCCTCGCGGCGGCGGGCTTCGCCGACGCCTCCGGACTCGACCGCGACAGGGTCGGCGTGGTCCTGGGCAACACGCTGACCGGCGAGTTCACCAGGGCAACCGCCATGCGGCTGCGATGGCCGTACGTGCGCCGCGTCCTGCAAGAGGCCATGGCCGGCGAGGACCTCGGCGAGTCCGTCCGCGACCAGCTCGTCAAGCGGGCCGAGGAGCTGTTCAAGGCGCCGTTCCCCGAGCCCACGGACGAGAGCCTCGCCGGAGCGCTGTCCAACACCATCGCCGGGCGCGTCTGCAATCACTTCGACCTGCACGGCGGGGGTTTCACCGTGGACGGCGCGTGCGCCTCGTCGCTGCTCGCGGTGATCCACGCCTGCGTGGCCCTGACCACCGGGGATCTGGACTTCGCCCTCGCCGGAGGCGTGGACCTGAGCCTCGACCCGTTCGAGCTGGTCGGGTTCGCCAGGACCGGGGCCCTCGCCCGTACGGACATGCGGGTCTACGACGCCTCTCCCACCGGCTTCTGGCCGGGCGAGGGGTGCGGCATGGTCGCGCTGATGCGCGCCGAGGACGCGCTGGCGCTGGGGCGGCGGCCGCTCGCCCTGATCCGCGGATGGGGGGTGTCCTCCGACGGGCGCGGCGGGATCAGCAGGCCCGAACCCGGCGGGCAGCTGCTCGCCCTGCGGCGCGCCTACGAACGCGCCGGGTTCGGCGCGGACACGGTCGGCTACTTCGAGGGGCACGGCACCGGGACGGCGGTCGGCGACCACGCCGAGCTCCAGGCCATGCGGGCCGTGCGCGGACAGGGCCGCCGCCCGGCTTTCGTCGGGTCGATCAAGGCCAACATCGGGCACACCAAGGCGGCGGCCGGCGTGGCCGGACTGATCAAGGCGACGCTGGCCGTGCACCATCAGATCGTCCCGCCGACCACCGGTTCGCACACGCCGCACGAACTCCTCGGGGACGGGCTCACCGTCGCGGAGGGGCCCGTCCCCTGGCCCTCGGCCCCCGTACGGGCAGCGGTCAGCGCGATGGGGTTCGGCGGCATCAACACCCATCTGGTGGTGGAAAGGGCGGGATCGGCCCGTCGAACCCGGTTGTCCGCCGTACAGGAGCGGATGGCGCGCACACCGACGGACACGGAGGTCTTCGCCGTGACGGCGGACAGCACCGCCGCGCTCACCGGGAAGCTCCGGCACGTCGCCCGGCTGGCGGAGACCCTGTCCTTCTCCGAACTCACCGACCTGGCCGCCCGGCTGGCCGGCGAGCCGCAGGGGAGCCACCGGGTCGCCTTCACGGCCCACCATCCTGGCCAGCTCGCCCGCCGGGCCGAGCGGGCCGCCGCCCTGGCGGGCCGCGCCGCCGCCGAGTCCGGCGTCTTCAGCGGGGTGGGCCCGCCCGGGAAGGTCGGCCTGCTGTTCACCGGCCAAGGCGGACCGGCCCGCGGCGACGCCGGCGCCCTGGGCAGGCTGTACGACGGGGCGCGGGCGTACTTCACCGGGGAAGAAGGCATCGACACGGCGATCGTGCAACCGGCCGTCTTCCGGGCCTCCATGGCCGCGCTGCGGTGGCTGGACAGCCTCGGGGTGGCCGCCGTCGCCGCGCTCGGCCACAGCGTCGGCGAGATAGCGGCGCTGACCTGGTCCGGGGCCATCGACGAGGAAGCCGCGCTGGAACTGGTGACCGAGCGCGGCCGGATCATGGGCGAGGTGGGCGCGCCAGGCACCGGCATGGCCTCCGTCTCCGCCCCCGCGAGCCGGGCCGCCGCCCTGATCGAAGGGCTGGACCTGGTCGTCGCGGCCGACAACGGCGCCTCCACGGTCGTCGCCGGGCCGTGGACCGAGGTCGAGACCCTGGTGCGGCGGGCCGGCGCGGACGGCGTCACGGCGACGCGACTGGAGGTGAGCCACGCCTTCCACTCCCCCGCCGTGCGGCAGGCCGTCGCGCCGTTCACCATCTGCCTGGACAAGGCGCCGTTCACCGTGCCGGTGGGACCGGTCTACTCGACGGTCACCGGCACGGAGCTGAGCGCGGGCACCGATCTGCGCCGGCACCTGGCCGCCCAGATCACCGATCCGGTGCGGTTCCGTGAGGCGCTGGATCTGCTCGCCGCCGAGTGCGACCTGCTGGTCGAAGCCGGTCCTGGACATTCGCTGGCGACCCTGGCCACCGCCCACCTCGGCGGCTCGCCTCCGGCCGTCTCCGTTGACGCCGGCGCGGCCGGCGCGCGGGGCCCGCTGGAGACCGCCGCCGCCCTGTTCGCGGCAGGCGCGACCGACTCGTTGCGCACCCTGTTCGACCAGCGCTTCCACCGGCCCTTCGAGCTGGACCGGGAGCCCGTGTTCCTGACGAATCCCTGCGAGACGGCGCCGGAGCCCGCCCCGTCCGCCGCGCCGGAACGGCCGCGGCCGGAAGGCGGCGGCGTGGCCGAGATCGTGCGCGAGCTGGTCGGGGCCGCCCTGGAGCTGGAGCCTGACGCGATCGCGGACGACGACCACCTCCTGGCCGACCTGCACATGAACTCTCTGCAGGTCGTCCAGCTCGCCGCCGAGTCGGCGTCGGCTTGCGGGAAGGCGCTGCCGCCGGTCCTGCCCTCGATCGCCGAGGCCACGGTCGGTGACCTGATCGCCGCCGTCGAGGCGTTCCCCCGGGCCGAGGAGCACACGCTGGACCTGCCCGACTGGTTCCGCCTGTTCACCGAGCACCAGGAGCCCGTCCAGCCGCCCGAGCCGGAAGGCGCGCTGCGCGCGCATGTCCCCGCCGTGCCCACGGACGCCGACCTGGCCGCCTTGGTCGCCACGGCGCGCCGGGCGATCGCCGGTGGGCTGCCCCTCGTCGTCACCGACGAGGCCGACTGCGCCTCCGGGTTCGTCGCCGCCCTGCGCCAGGAGCATCCGGACGCCGACGTCCATTGGCTCGGCGTGGACCGCGCGGGCCGGACCTACGAGGTCCGGCACTCGCCCATGGCCCGCCCGCGCAGCGATCCACCGCTGCGGCGGGACGACGTGGTCGTCATCACCGGCGGAGGCAAGGGGATCGGGCTGGAAGCCGGGCTCACCCTCGCGAAGGCGTACGGGGTCCGGCTGGCGCTGATCGGCCGGTCGGATCCCGGCACGGACCCCGAACTGGCCGGCGGCCTGGAGAGGCTGCGGGCCGCCGGGGTGGTGGCCGCCTACCGCAGGGCGGACGTCACCGACGCCGCCGCTGTCACGCGGGCCATGGCGGAGCTGTCCGAGCTCGGCCCGATCGCCGGGGTGGTGCACGCCAGCGGGATCAACCGGCCCGCCCTCTTCGGCGAGCTCACGGACGAGGACTTCGCCGAGCACGCCCGTACGAAATGTGCCGGTCTGGAGAACGTGCTCGCCGCCGTCGATCTCGGCGGGCTGCGGCTCCTCCTCGCGTACGGGTCCGTGATCGGGCGGTTCGGGCTGGCCGGCGAGACGCACTACGCCCTGGCTAACGGACGGCTCCAGGCCATGGTGCGCGCCCTCGCGCCCCGGCTGCCCGACGGCTGCGTCAGCGCGACGCTGGCCTGGACCGTGTGGTCCGGGGCGGGGATGGCCGAACGGCTCGGCGTGGTCGACCACCTCGCCGGCGCCGGGATCGGCACCCTGCCCGCGGAACGGGGCGCCGAGCTGCTGCTGGACGCCATAGCGGCAGGTCCGGCCGGGGAGACCGTCGTCATCAGCGGCCGGCTTCCCCAGCTCGACCGCGCGCAGGTCACCCCGCCGCGGCATCCGCTCCTGCACCGCCTGCTCAGGTTCGTCCCGGGGGTCGAGCTGGCGGCCGAATGCGAGCTGGACGCGTCGCGCGCGTTCCTGGCGGACCACCAGCTCCACGGGGTGCGGCTGCTGCCCGCCGTCTGCGCCCTGGAGGCCATGGCCCAGGCCGCGGAGATGCTCGGCACTCCGGCTCGCACGATCACGGACGCCCGGTTCGAACGACCGGTCATCGTGCCCGCCGACGGGACGCGGACCATCCGGATCCACGCCCTGCGCCACCCCGACGGCAGCGTGGCGGTCACCGTCCGCAGCGCGGAGACCGACTTCTCCGCCGACCACTTCGCCGGGCGGGTCGTCCCCGGGCCGGCCGATCCCCCGGACGTCGAGGTCCCCGCCGGTGACCCGCCCGGCCACGAACCGGCCGAGCTGTACGGATCGCTGTTCTTCCACGGGCCGGCGTTCCGGCGCCTGACCCGTTTCGAGTCCCTCTTCCCCACCGGCTGCCGGGCGCTGCTGTCCGGGGCCGGCGAGGACCTGGGGCTGGGCGAGCCGGTCCTGGGGGACGCCGCCCTGCACGACGCGGCCATCCACGTCCTGCAGGCGTGCGTGCCCCACCGGCGCCTCCTGCCGGTCGCGTGCGATCGCTTCCAGGTGCACGACGGCGCCCGGTCCGCCGACGTGGTCGTCGAGGCGGTCGAACGGGAGCACCAGGGCGTCGACTACACCTACGACGTCCTGGCCCGGTCCGTGGACGGGCGTCCCCTGTTCAGCTGGTCGGGGTTGCGGCTGCGCGACACCGGGCCGCTGCGCCTGGACGCCGTCCCGCCGCTGCTGACCGGCCCGTACCTCGAACGCGTGGTGGGGGACCTGTGCCCGGGGGCGGCCGCCGTGACCCAGGAGTGGGTGGAGCTGGACGGCCCGCCGCTCCCGCTGGGTCCCGAGTGGACGGATCAGGCCGAGCAGCTGGCGCGCCTGACCGGCGAGTCCCGCACCTCTCTGAACTCGCGGCTGAGTGCGGTGCTCAAGTGTCTGCCCGAAGCCGGCCAGGCCAGGTCGCTCCAGGTCGAGGCCGCGTACGAGCACGGCTGGATCAAACTCAGCGGCCCCTCCGGGTCGGCCGTCCTGTCCGGCCTGCTCACCCTGAACGATTCCGGCGGCCCGCCACGACCCATGGTCGTCGCCGTGCTCACCCAGGAGAGGCGATGAATCCTTTCTACGAACACCGCCAGGTGGTGACCTTCGCGGACACCAACGTGGTCGGGAACGTGTACTTCACCCATTACTTCGAGTGGCAGGGCCGCTGCCGGGAACGGTTCCTCGCCGACCAGGCGCCGGAGGTCCTCCAGGAGCTCACCCGCGACCTCGCCCTGGTGACGGCCGACTGCGCGTGCGAGTTCTTCGCCGAGCTGTACGCGCTCGACGAGGTGTCGATCCGCATGTCGCTGGGCGGCATCGAGGCCAACCGGGTGACCATGGAGTTCCACTACTACCGGCTGGGCGCCGGTCCGGCTCTGCTCGTCGCCCGGGGACGGCAGACGATCGCGTGCATGCGCCGCGGCTCCGGCGGCGCCCTCCACCCGACGGAGATCCCCGGCCCGCTCAGGCGGGCGCTCGACCCTTACCGTCCCGTCCCGGCAGCCTAGGAGGACCGCCCCGTGGATCCGCGGATCGGCATCATCGGGTGCGGGCGGATGGGCACGGCCCTGGCCCGGCTCATCGACCTGCACCGGATACCGCTGCTGCTGGCCAACCGGACGCCCGGACGGGCCGCCGCGCTCGCCGCCGAGCTGTCGTGCGCGCGGGCCGTGCCGCCGCAGGAGGCCGCCGCCGAGTCCGATCTGACCATCCTGGCCACGCCCATCGACGCCACCTGCCGTGACGTGGCGCCCCAGCTGCGGCGGACGCGGTCCGTCATCGTCGACGTGTCCAACCCGTGCTTCGGTGAGCCGGCCGCGCCGCCCTACGCCTCGGCGGCGCAGCGGATCGCCGCGGCGCTGCCCGGTTGCGCCGTGGTGAAGGCGTTCAACTGCCTGTCGGCACGATGGATCAGCGCCTACATCCGCGCGCCCGGCCTGGTCACGATCCCCATCGCGGGCGACGACCCCGATGCCAAGCTGCTCGTCACCCGGTTCTGCAAGCAGCTGGGATTCGACATCGCCGACGCCGGGCCCCTGGCCAACAGCCGGTGCATCGAAAGCCTGACCGAGCTGCTGCTGTGCCTCGACGCCGACTCGATCGGCGTGAAGCTCGTGCCGGCCCTCCCCTGACCGCGGCCGCGCCGTCCCCCCACGAAACCGATCCCAGGAGTCGTCATGTCCGCTCCCGCCATCAGCCGTTCGACGCTCAACGAGCGACACCACAAGACGGCTCTCGGTGTCTTCCTCGTGATCGTCCTCGCGCACTGGGCGGAACACGTCGTCCAGGCGATCCAGATCTACGCGCTGGGCTGGCCGGTCCCCGAGGCGCGCGGACTGCTCGGGCTGCCGTTCCCCTGGCTCGTCACCTCGGAATGGATGCACTACGGCTACGCCCTGGTCATGCTCGTGGGGCTGATCCTGCTGCGCCCGGGCTTCACGGGCCGTTCCAGGACCTGGTGGACCGTCGCGCTGGCCATCCAGTTCTGGCATCACATCGAGCACCTGCTCCTGCTGATCCAGGCGCTGTCGGGGACGTACCTGGCCGGGCGGGCCGCGCCCACCAGCGTCATCCAGCTCGTGATCCCCCGCGTCGAGCTGCATCTGTTCTACAACGCCGTGGTCTTCGCGCCGATGGTGGTGGCCATGGTGCTGCACCGGCGTCCGCGCCTGGAAGAACGCGCCGTCATGCGGTGCGACTGCGCGCTCCAGCCCGCATGAGGTTCCGCCCCTCCCCGCCGATGGCCGTCGTCCTGCTGCTGGTCGCCGCGCTCGCGCTGTCCTGGACGCTGCCCGGGATCGGCCCGGCGCTACGGCTCGCCACCGGCCACGGCCTGCGGGGCACCTTCACCGCGCAGCGCCTGGACTGCCTGCGCCATCCCGGGCACGAGAGCTGCGCCTGGACCGGCGCGTTCCGCTCCCGCGACGGCCTCGTCCAGCGCACGGAGGTCACCCTCGCGGGCAGCGACCGGGGCACCCATCGAGCGGGCCAGCGGGTCGAGGCGGTCGACGTGGGGCTGACCAACCGCGTCTACGGTCCGGGCGGCTCCGCCGAATGGGTCTTCACCGTACTGCTGGCCCTGGCCGAGCTGGCGCTCCTGGCCTTCGCCCTCATGGCGATCGCCGGAGCGATCCGGCGCGGTGATCGGACCGCCCGGGCGTCGCGGTCAGCGCCAGCCGAGTGCGGGGGCGACGTGGGTCAGGACCGATGAGAGCAGGTGGGCGTTGTAGTCCACGCCGAGCTGGCTGGGCACCGTCAGCAGGAGCGTGTCGGCCGCGGCTATCGCCTCGTCGGCGGCCAGCTCCTTGACGAGCACGTCGGGCTCGGCGGCGTACGTGCGCCCGAAGACGGCCCTGGTGGTGGCGTCGATGAAGCCGACCTGGTCGGAGCTGGTGCGCTCGTGACCGAAGTACGCGCGGTCGGTCTCGTTGACGATCGGCATGATCGAGCGGCTCACCGACACCCGCGGCTCGCCCTCGTGGCCGGCCTCCTTCCACGCCTCCCGGTAGGCCGCGATCTGCTCGGCCTGCTGCACGTGGAACGGCTTGCCGTTCTCGTCGTCCTTGAGCGTGGAGCTCATCAGGTGCATGCCGAGCCCGGCGGCCCACTTCGCGGTGGTGTTCGAGCCGGAACCCCACCAGACGCGCTGGCGCAGCCCTTCCGAGTGCGGTTCGAGGCGGAGCAGTCCGGGCGGGTTGGGAAACATCGGCCGCGGGTTCGGCTGGGCGAACCCCTCGCCCTCCAGCACCTTGAGGAAGACCTCCGCGTGCCTGCGCGCCATGTCCGCCTCGGTCTCGCCCTCGGCCGGCTCGTAGCCGAAGTAGCGCCAGCCGTCGATCACCTGCTCGGGTGATCCGCGGCTGATGCCGAGCTGGAGCCGCCCGCCCGCGATGAGGTCGGCAGCGCCGGCGTCCTCTGCCATGTAGAGGGCGTTCTCGTACCGCATGTCGATGACGCCCGTGCCGATCTCGATCCGGCTGGTCCGCGCGCCGACGGCCGCCAGCAGCGGGAACGGGCTCGCGAGCTGCCGGGCGAAGTGGTGGACGCGGAAGTAGGCGCCGTCGGCCCCGAGCTCCTCGGCGGCGACCGCGAGCTCGATCGACTGCAGCAGGGTGTCGGACGCGCTGCGCGCCTTGGAGTACGGCGAGGACGACCAGTGCCCGAAGCTCAGAAACCCGATCTTCTTCATACGCACTTCAACATTCCGCACGTCAAGGAGATTCCATCACCGCCCGGCGGTCAGTCGCCGTATTTCTTCACAGCCTCGTAGGACGCGTAGTAGCCCCGGCTGAACGTGGAGTCGTACCACCAGGCCCGCCCGTCGGCGCCGAACGCCATCAGCTGGGTGTACATCTGACGCTTCGGCATGAGCAGCATCGCCGTCCGGACGACGCTGTCGCGCTACGCCTCGGCCCTGGACCGGCTGACCGGCGGCTGGTCGGGCAGCTCGCTCATCGCCGCCTACCTCTCGGCCCCCGACCAGGTCGAGGCCGCGGTGCGCTGCGCCCAGCCGGAGAGGGCCCGCGCGACGTTCCACCGCTTCTACGCCTGGGCCGCCCAGACCGGCCGGCCCACCCCCGAAGCGCTCGCCCACCGCTGCCGGGCGCTCCTCATGCCTCCCGGCTCCCCGGACGACGACCGCCAGGCCTGCTTCGAAGCCGCCCTGCGCGCTCATCACCGCGACCCGCAACCGTACGAACAGGCCAGGACCGAACTCGTCTACGGCCAGTGGCTGCGCCGCACCCGCCGCAAGCGCGCGGCGCGCGAGTTGCTGGAAGCCTCCCGCGAACGTTTCGACCAGCTCGGGGCCCGTCCTTGGGCCCGCCGCGCCGCCGCCGAGCTCCGCGCCACCGGCGACCCGCGTCACGGCCGCGCGGCCGGGCACGTCCCCCGGAACCTGCTCACGGCGCAGGAACGTCAGATCGCCAGGCTCGCCTCGCGCGGCGTCCGCAACCGCGACATCGCCGCCCAGCTCTTCCTCAGCCCCCGCACGGTCGGCAACCACCTGTACAACGTCTTCCGCAAGCTCGGCATCACCTCCCGCCGCGACCTCGGCACCGCTCTCGGCCTCGACACGCCCTGACAGGCGTCGAACACGCCGGCGCCCTCGCCGCGCAGGCCAGGTACGCGCCGACGCCCTCGCGGCGCAGGCCGGGTACGCGCCGAGCGGTCTTCCCGGCCTGATCCGCGTCATCACGTGCCTAGTTCGGCGTGGAGGGAATGGGATCCCCTTGTCTCGACCGGCCGGGCGTCACCAGGGCGGCGACGACGACGCCGGCGCCCGCCGCGACGGCGGCCACGGTGAACCCGCCGGCGAAGCCGCTCAGCGTGGTTCCCGCCAGGCTCGCGGCGGCGACGCTGGAGACGACCGCGGCGCCGAGTGAGGCGCCGAACTCGTGGAAGGTGCTCACGATGCCGGAGGCGATCCCGGCCTCATGGGGCGCCACCTGGCCAAGCGCGGTCGCCGAGGCGACGACGAACAGCGCGCCGGTGCCCGCGGCGGCGACGGAGACGCCGACCACGACGACGGCGGGATGCATCGACACGGCCGGTGCGGCCAGGCCGAGAGCCGCGACCGCCAGTCCGGCGACGGCCGGCGCGCGTCCGCCCCAGCGGCCGATCACGCGGCCGGTCAGGTTGGCCCCGAGCATCGTGGCCACCGCGACGGGGAGGAACAACAGGCCCGTGTGCAGCGCGCCGTATCCCTGAGCCTGCTGGAAGTAGAAGGTGCCCAGGAAGAACACGGCGATCATCAGGGCCGTCGCCATCAGGATGAGGAACGCGCCCGCCGCCACGGGCCGCCGCGCGAGCAACCGGACGTCCATCAGCGGCGACCGCGCCCGCCTCTGCCACACGACGAACAGGACGTAACCCACCGCGGCGGCCAGGACGAGCCAGCCGGTGAACTGCGTGAGCCAGCCCCGCTCACCGGCGGCGATGAGAGCGTAGATCAGCGACGCGGTGGAGGCCGTCACCAGGATCGCGCCGAGGACGTCCAGCCGTGACCGTTCGGCCCCCCAGGTCGGCAGCCGCGGCACGAGGGCGGCGAGCACCGCGGCGATCACCAGCCCGATGGGCACGTTGACGTAGAAGACCCACGACCATCCTGGGCCCGCCGTGAGGAGGCCGCCGACCAGGACGCCGAGGGCGGCTCCGCCTCCGCCGAGCGCGGACCAGACGCCCAGGGCCTTGTTCCGCTCGTCGCCGTCGAACAGGGCCACCACCAGGGACAGCGCCGAGGGTGACAGCAGGGCCGCGCCGACCCCCTGGGCGATGCGGCCGCCCACGAGCATGGCCGCGGATTCCGCCAGTCCGGTGACCAGTGACGCCGCGGTGAAGAGAAGGAGCCCGGTGAGCATGACGCGCTTGGCGCCCACCAGGTCCGAGATCCGCCCGCCGAGCAGCATGAGTCCGCCGAAGGTGAGCGTGTAGGCGCTGACGGTCCAGGTCAGCGCCTCGCGGGTGAGCCCGAGTTCGGTCTCGATGTGGGGCAGGGCGATGGCGACGACGGTGACGTCGAGGATCAGCATGAGCTGCGCCACGCCGAGAAGGCCGAGAACGTGCCAGCGCGCCGGGTGTGCGCCTGGCTGGGCGATCTGTTGGTTCATGAGGTCTCCATGGCAAGAACTCGTACGTCCATGTACGAGCTTTGCCCTGACTATAACTCGTATGTGCGCGTACGCGTTAGAGTGCCGACATGGCTGAGCCGTCCATGCGCCCCAAGCGCCGCGCCGATGCCGAGCGCAGCATCGCCCGCATCGTGTCCGCGGCACGCGCCCTGCTGAGCTCCGACCCGAACGCGAAGACGGACGACATCGCGAAGGCGGCGGGCGTGGGGCGGATGACCCTGTACGGGCACTTCGGCACCCGCGCCGAACTCGTCGAAGCGGCGCTCGTGGACGCGTTGAAGGCCGGCGACGAAACCCTGTCGGCCGTCGACCTGACAGGGAACGCCCGCGAGGCCATGACCCGCCTGCTGGCGTCGAGCTGGCAGATCGTGGCCGAGTCCGCGGCCCTGCTCGCCGCGGCCGAGGAGGTCCTCCCCGCGGGACGGATCAGGGAACTGCACGAGAGACCGGTCCGGCGCATGACCGAGCTCGTCAGCCGCGGCCAGGAGCAGGGCGTCTTCCGCGCCGACCTGCCCACCACATGGCTGGTCAGCGTCGTCCAGTACATTCTGCACGGGGCGGCGACCGAAATACGGGCGGGACGCCTCGCTCCTCACGACGCCGCGGAAGTGGTGACGAAATCCGTGGAGTCGGTGCTGACCGGCCAGGCCGTCAAGAGATGAATTCGACCAGGAGAACAAAGAAAGAAAACAGCAGGTCGAAGGCCGGATTCTCGTCATTCACGAGAATCTCCGTCCATTCTAATCGTGACCTATGTCATTGAATTTATCGCCTTAAATGCTCCTATAATCGGAGACAAAGGCGGGATTCGATGAACAGCGCATGGAGAACGGCATGATGATTTCACCCGGCCCGTACGACGAGTTCGATCTGACGGGACACGCGTGCGTCGTCACCGGGGCCGCGCAGGGCATCGGCGCCGCCGAGGCGCGGCTGCTCGCGCGGCGCGGTGCGGCGGTGCTGTGCGCGGACCTGGCGGACACCGGGCCGTTGGTGGCGGAGATCCGCGACGAGGGCGGCATCGCCCTCTCCTGGCAGGGGGACCTCACCGAGCGGGGAGCGGCCGAGGACGTTTTGGCCGCCGCGGAGGGTTCCGGGCGGCCGGTCTCGGTTCTGGTCAACAACGCCGGCATCGTCCGTGACCGGATGGTCTTCAACCTGGACGACGCCGACTGGGACGCGGTGCTCGCGGTGAACCTGACCGCGCCCTTCCGGCTGTGCCGTGCCCTGGCCCGGCACTGGCGCGGGCAGCCGCGGCGCGCGGGACGGCGGATCATCAACACGAGCAGCGAGTCGGGGCTCTACGGCAACGCCGGGCAGAGCAACTACGCGGCGGCCAAGGCCGGTCTCGCCACCCTGACCTTGACCCTCGCCGCCGAGCTCTCCCGCTACGGGGTCCGCGTCAACGCGATCGCCCCCAGGGCACGCACCCCGATGAGCGAGGCCGCGTTCGGCACACTGCCGGGCGGCGCGCTGCCGCCCGACCGCGTCGCGGCCCTGGTCGCCTGGCTCGCCGGCCCGTCCGGCGAGGACGTCACCGGGCAGGTCTTCGTCGTCGCCGGGGACACCGTGCGGCGGATGCGCACCTGGTCGCCGGTGCGCGCGGCCCGGCAGCCGGAGGAGTGGTCGCCCGAGACGAGCAAGCGCTTCCTGGCGGAGCTCTTCGACGGCGACGCCACACGTCACGAGCCCGCTCCGATCAGCGCCCTGTTCACCGGCGAAGCCACCGGGTAGCGCCCCGGCGGACCGGCCGCCGAGATCGGCGATGGTTTGGCGGGCCTGGTGCGGCGGGACCGGTCCCGCCGCACCAGGCCCGCCGATGCGAGGGACGGAGCCCGCCGCACCAGGCCCGCCGGCGCGAGGGGCCGGGACGGACGTACGTGATCAGGCACCGGTCCGCGTGTCCTGGGCCGTGCCGGGGATGAGGGACCGCCGGACCTCTTCCTCGATGAGGTTCCAGATGTGGTCGACATAGCCGGTGAACCTCTCCCCGCGCTTGGTGTGCAGATCGCGGGGGCGGGGGATGTCGATGCGGATCTCCTCACGGATGCGCCCGGGGTGGGCGGCCATCACGATCACCCGGTCGGCGAGCAGTACGGCCTCGTCGAGCTGGTGCGTGATGAACACCACGGTCTTGCGCTGCTTCGTCCAGATGTCGAGCAGCTCGGTCTGCATCACCTCGCGGGTCTGCGCGTCGAGGGCGGCGAAGGGCTCGTCCATCAGCAGCAGGGTCGGGTCCACCGCGAGGGCGCGGGCCAGGTTGACCCGCTGGCGCATGCCGCCGGAGAGCTGGTGCGGGTAGTGGTTCTCGAACCCGCGCAGCCCGACGAGCTCGATGCACTCCCTGCTCCGCGCGTCCGTCTCCGCCGAGCGACGGCCGCGGACGTCCAGGCCGAAGCGGACGTTCGCGAGCACGGTCCGCCACGGGTAGAGGGAGTCCTGCTGGAATACCACCGCCATGTCGCCGTGGCGGGGATGCGCCGTACGCCCGGACACGCGCACCTCGCCGGCCGACGGCGCGATCAGCCCGTCGATGGTCTTGAGCAGCGTGGTCTTGCCGCAGCCGCTCGCGCCGACGACGCAGACGAACTCCCCGTCCTCGACGGTGAGGCTGACACCGTCGAGGACCGTGGTGAAGGCGCCGCCGACCTCGTAGCCGACCGACAGCCCGTCGATCTCCAGCAGCGGCGACGCCCCCGGCGGGAGGGGAGCTTCGATGGGGTTCTGGCCGCCGGCGGGGCGACGGCGGAAGGACCGGAGCATACGGCTTCCTCTCTCGAACTCGGCTCCCGGAGCGGCCGGGCACGGCCGATGTCAGTCGCGGGCATCCTGGGAGAAAGAGCGGGCGTCGACGGCGGCGAGGGATTCCAGGGCGAGTCCGTGGGCGAGACCGAACTGCAGCTCGCGGCGGATCAGCATGGTGAGGCACGCGCGGGTGTAGCGGAGCATGAGCGTGGTGTTGGCGGCGAGCTCGCGGGCGAGCTCCCAGGCCCGGTCGAGCAGCCGGTCCGGCGGCAGCACCTCCGCCACCAGGCCGAGTTCCAGGGCTTCGCGGGCGCCGATGGTGCGCCCGGTGAGCAGGAAATGCCGGGCCCTGTTCATGCCCAGGAGCCACGGCCAGACGACGTGGACGCCGTCGCCGGGCACCACCCCGGCGACGACGTGCTGGTGGTCGGCGAAGACGGCGGTCTCCGAGGCGAGGACGATGTCGGAGAGGAGGGCGAGCTCGGCGTGCTCGGTGGCCGGGCCGTTCACCGCGGCGATGATCGGCACCTCGATGTCGAGCAGGTCGAAGAGCATGTGCCGCCCCTCGTGCGCCACCCGGTCCCAGCCCTGCGGGGTGGTGTTGCGCTTCTCGAACGCCATCTCGGTGAGGAAGTCGGGGCCGCTGCCGGTGAGGATGACGACGCGGTTGTCCGGGTCGGTGGCGATCTGCCGGAACGCCTCGGGCAGTTCGCGGTGCGCCCGCTCCGACCACTTCAGCGATCCGCCGTCGGTGTGCAGGGTCACCTGGAGGATGCCGTCCTCCCGCGCCATCCGCACGTCGCCGAAGCGGTCCCGGTACTCCTCGAACCTGCTCACCGCCCCTCCTCCCCGGGCCGCCGGCCGTCGGGCGCCCACGGCTGGTAGCCGGGTTCCAGCGGTACCTGGAAGGTGTCCATCAGCATGGTCAGCGCCCGCCAGATCGCGATGACGTAGCAGATCTCGACCACCTCGCCGTCGTTCGCGAGCACCTCCTTCAGGTCGCCCAGGGTCTTCTCGGAGACCCGGTCGTCGCGGGCCATCTCGTCGACCGCGCGCATCACGGCGCGTTCTGCGGGCCCGAATCCTTCGTACGCCGCGCCCTCGCGCACGCCGAGCACGTCGGCGGGCCGCTTGCCCGGCAGGTCGACGTCGACGGTCGGCGCGTAGTGGTGCGCCCACAGGTACGTGGAGCCGGTCACCCAGGCCACGCGCATGATCGCGAGCTCGCGCAGCCGGGTCGCCTCGGGCCTGCGGGTCAGTCTCCCTTCCCAGAGGATGCGGTCGTTGATCTCGTTCTCGACGCGGGCGGACTGCGGCGAGTTCAGCAGCAGCCGGTAGAAGAAGATGCGCGACATCTCCTCGCGCATGCCCGCCTCGACGGCGATCCGCGCCGCCTCCTCGACGGGGAGCATCGGGATCAGGCCCTGGGGTTCGTCGGTCGGCATAGCCGTGGTCTCCCTGTCGTGGGTGCGGGTCATCCCTGGCCTGACTGCCAGGGGGCGACCCGCCGTTCCAACCATTCGAAGATCTTGACGAGCAGCACGCCGGTGACGGAGAAGATGAGCACCCCGGCGAGCAGCACGTCGGTCTGGAAGTACTGAGAGGACACGAGGATCCGGTAGCCGAGGCCGCTCTGGGAGCCGAAGAGCTCGCCGACGACGACGCCGATGAGCCCGCGCCCGATGCCCATGCGGATGCCGGCGACCAGGAACGAGACGGAGGTCGGGAACCGGACCATGGTGAACAGCTGCAGGCGGCTCGCGCCGAACGACCGGGCCGCCTCCAGGTGCTGCGGGTCCGTCGCCCGGATCCCGGCGTCGGTGTTGATCGCGATGGGCAGGACGACGAGCATGAACACCAGGAGCACGGTCTTGGTCTCGCCGATGCCGAACCAGAGGATGAACAGCGGCGCGAGCGCGACGAGCGGGGTCGCGTACAGCCCGTTGATGAGCGGGTCGATGTAGTCCTTGGCGCGGCGGCTGGTGCCGAGGAGCAGCCCGAGCAGCACCCCGGCCACGAGCCCGGCGCCGAACCCCTTGAGGAACTCGTCCGCGCTGACGAGCAGGTCCTGCTGGAGCGTCCCGTCCGCCCACATCGTGCCGACCGCCTGGACGGTGCTGATCGGTCCGGCCAGGAAGAGCGGGTTGGCGACGAGATACTCGGCCGCGACATGCCAGACCACGAGGAAGCCGGCGAAGCTGACGACGGCCCGGTAGCCGCGCCATCGGCGGCCGGAGCCCTTCCGCCGGCGCGGCCCCGGCGCGGGGGGCGTGGTGGTGTGCCGCGCCCGCCGCTCGCGGGAGGTCACGCCGCTCATGCCGCCGTCTGGCCCTCGGGAAGCAGGCCCTTGGGGCCCGGGCCGTTCTTGACCGAGTCGGGCAGTTCGTCGAAGGCGGCCTTGACGTGGGAGTTCTCGATCAGTCCCGCGATGTCGGACGGCACGGAGGCGTCCAGGGAGCCGCCGGACTTCATCAAGGAGATCGTCCGGGGGATCACCTCGTCGGCGATGACGCCGTCGCGCGGGTACGCCCCGGAGGTCACCCAGGTGTAGGAGGCTTCGGCGACGTCCGGCTCGACCTGCGCGTTCCTGGCCAGCAGGTCGATCACCCGGTCCTTGTTCGCCGGGTCGTAGAGGAAGGCGATGGAGGCGAGATAGCCCTTGAGGAAGGCGCGCGTGGCGTTGGGGTGCTCGGCGACCCAGTTCTTCAGGGCTATGATGCCGAAGAAGGACAGGTCCTGGTATTCGGGCACCTGCTGCAGGTCGTACAGGATCTTGTAGCCCTGCCGTTCCAGCAGCGTGGACGTGGGCGGCAGCACCGCGATGCACTTGATCTGGCCGGACTGCAGGGCGGCGAGGGCGGGGCCGGCGTTGAGGTTGACGTTCGTGAGCTTGAAGTCGGCGCCCACCTTCAGCTTGCCGCCGTGCTCCATCATCTTCGACAGGTAGAGGGCGTCGCCGATCCCCTCCGGGTTCTGCGCGCCGCACGTCGCGCCCCTGAGGTCCTCGAAGGACCGGACCTCCTTGGGCACGACCAGATACTCGGGGTACGACCGGTAGCCCTCGGCGACGGCGATGACGCGCGGGTCCTTCTGGTGGGCGAGGACGACGGCGTCGTACACGGTGGAGGTGAACTGCACCGAGCCGCCGATCATGGCGGCGAGCGCGTTCGGGCTGGACTGCGAGTAGATCATCGACACGTCCAGGCCGTGCTCCCTGAAGATGCCGAACTCGACGCCGACCTGGATGGCCCAGTTGCCGGCGTTGGCGGTGACGCCGCTGAAGGTCACCTTGTCCACCTCGGGCCCGGCGGCGCCCGCCGTGCTCGTCTCGGGAGTGGCGGCGGGGGGTTCGCCGGCGCCGCACGCTCCGGCTGTCACCAACAGGACTGTCGCGGCGAGGATCCGAAGGGCACGGGCGGCACAGGTGGGGGGCATCGAAACTCCTAGGCGGGATTCGCGTGCGTTGCTCGACCTCACCCGAACGCCGTTATCGGCATCGTTACCGGCGCGCGGGCGGGGGCGGACGATCGGGGCGGCCACGGCGGAGTGGCCTGCGGCGACTCCGTTACCGGGCCGCCGCGACAGGTCACGGGGCGGGTTCCTCGGCGTTCCTCGGCCGGGTCCTCGGCGGGGACGAGAGGGAGGACGAGCGCCGACGGGTGGCGGTCGTCGTGGACGACGGTCTGCCGCGCGGGGCGCAGGTCCTCGGGCGCGGTGGCGGTGCCGTCCTCGGTGCCGGCGTGGCGGTCGTACTTGGGGAACGAGCTGCTGGAGACCTCCAGCCGGATCCGGTGACCCGGCAGGAAGACGTTGCCGGTGGCGATCAGGTCGACTTCGACGCGGACCGGCCCGGACCCGGCGGCGGCGACCTCCGCCGCGGTCACCCGCCGGATGCCGTCGCAGAGCAGGAACGCCCGGCCGTCGGGGTGGACGTCGACGAGCTTCGCCGTCACGTCCGTGGCGGGAGCGTCGGTGACCAGGTGCAGGACGGCGTGGACGGGGCCGATCACCTCGACCGGGCCGGTCAGCGGGTCGCTGCTGTAGACGAGGACGTCGTCGCGGTCCTCGATCGCGCTCTGGTCCATCGGGCCGGAGTTCGCCGCCGGGTTGGGCAGGTAGGTCGCGCCGCCGCGGGTGGGCACGGGGTCGCGCGGGTCGTACCGGAACGTGTCGGGCGGCTGCGGCCCCTCGGGAGGTGTGCGGGACAGGCGGCCGTCGCCGTGGCGGGAGTTGGCGGCTCCCCCGCTGTGCAGGTACCAAGGGGTGGCGCGGGCGCGGGCGAGCGGCCACTCCCGCTCGTCGCGCCACTCGTCCACGCCCATGACGAACACGCGCACCGGCGGCAGCTCGGGACCGCCGGCGCCGGACAGATGCTGGGCGAACCAGGCGAGCTGCAGTCCTTCCATGTCGATCGCGGCGGGGAATCGCCGCTCGGGGCCGCAGGCGTCGCCGAACAGGGCGGGCGACCACTGCGTCCACGGGCCGATGATCAGGCGCTGCCGTTCGGCCGCCGGGCCGCCCGCGGCCTTGATCGTCTCGTACGCGGCCAGGTTGCCGTCGAGGTGGACGTTGTACCAGCCGGCGACGTGCAGCACGGGCAGGTCGGTCGCGGCGAGCGCGTCACGGGCGCTGAGCGCGTGCCAGTACGGGTCGCCGGGCGGGTGGGCGAGCCATTCGCGGTAGTGCGGGGCGATGCCGTCCAGGGCGGGCGCGTCCGTCAGCGGCAGCCTCCCGAAGGCCGCGTCCGGGTCGCGCAGGGCGCCGGCGAGCGCCCGCGCCGCGTCCTGGTGCGCGGCCGCGCCGTCGCGGGCTGTCGCGCGGCGGAGCTGGTCGGGGGCGAGGTTCGCCAGGCTCCACCACAGGTTGAAGCCGAGCTGGAACGCGCCGCCGCGCCAGACCCAGCCGCTGTCGTACTCGGACGCGGTGAAGTGCGGCACGATCGTGCGCAGCGCCGGCGGCCGGCAGCGCAGCGCCTGCCACTGCGGGACGCCGTTGTTCGACGCCCCGTACATGCCGACCTGGCCGCTCGACCACGGTTGCGCGGCGGCCCAGCCGACGCACGCGGCGGCGTCCTCGCCTGAGCCGGCGAACGGGCGGAACGGCTCGTCGCCGCCGGAGCGGAACCGGCCGCGGGCGTCCGCCACGACGACCACGAAGCCGTGGTCGACCGCCCGCTCGGGGTTGATCACGCCGTAGACGGAGGCCCAGTTCGCCTTGTCGTAGGCGGTGTACTGGAGCAGCACCGGCCGCGGTCCCGCCGCCGGGTCGCGGTACACGTCGGCCCGGAGCACGACGCCGTCGGGGAGCGGGATCGGCACGTCCCGCTCGCGCAGGATCGCCGGGCGCATCAGGATTCCCCCGCGCGCTCCACGCGGGTCTCCAGCGCGCCGAGCCCGTCGATCTCCAGCCGGATCACGTCGCCCGGCTTGATCCAGCGGTCGATCTCGATCCCGGCGCCGGTGCCGACCGTCCCGGAGCCGAGCATGTCGCCGGGCAGCAGCGTCTCCCCCGCCGAGGCGTGCGCCACGATCTGCTCGATGGACCAGTGGATCGACCCGGCGGAGCCCCGCGACCACAGCTCGCCGTTGACGAAGGCCCGCATGCCGGCCTCGAAGGGGCGGGGGATCTCGTCGGCGGTGACGAGGTAAGGCCCGGTGGCGCAGCCGCGGTCGAAGCCCTTGGTCTTGGCCGGGCCGACCGCGGTACCCATCTCGCGGCGCTGGACGTCGCGGCAGGACAGGTCGTTGAAGATGGTGAGCCCGGCGATGTGGTCCCAGGCCCGCTCGGGCGGGATGTCCCGGCCGCTCCTCCCGATGACGATCGCGAACTCCAGCTCGTAGTCGAGCTTCTCGGTGTACGCCGGCCACTGTCCGACCTCGTCAGGGCCGAACACCGACGCGCTGCGGGTCACGTAGTGGGAGGGCGCCTCGTACCACGCCGGCGGGACCTCCCTGCCCAGGTTTCGCAGGGCGTTGACCATGTGGTCCTCGAAGGCGAAGAAGTCGCGCAGCGCCGGCGGGCGGTCGACGGGGGCGAGCAGGCGGACCGCCTCGCGCGCGTGGGCGTGCGGGCCGAGCGGGCCGGTCTCCCGCCGCGCGGCCTCAGGGTCGCCGAGCGCGCCGAGGAGCCGCTCCGCCTCACGCTGGGCGCGTCCGCCGGAGCCGAGCAGGGCGACCGTGCTCCCCGGGAAGGTGGCGCGGGCGAGCTCCGCGGCGCGGCCGGGCTCGCCGCCGTCGGCGACGATCTCGGAGGCCAGCAGCGCGGCCAGGTCGACGATGACCGGCGCGTCGAGCGCCCCCACCGCGGCCCCCGCGCGCACCTCCGCGTCCGGCCAGCCGTGCGGCGTGAAGCGGCAAATCCTCATCTGGAACCCTCCGTAGATCATGGCCGGCTGCCGGGTTTGTCGTGCGGCAGGTTCTATTTCCGAGGCCGTTACTCCCTCATTAACGGCGGCGCGGAACGGCCCGGTAACTGCGCGCCCGTTGGATGACGGCGAAGGATTCTGTCAGCCAGCTGCTGAGGAGCGAGATTTTGAGTGTCAAGGCGATCGTGCAGCTCTATCCGGTCATTCCGGCCGAAGGCGGTGCCGCGGGGCGTGCCGCCCGGCGCCCGCTCGGGCGGGATCGGGACGAGTTCCAGAAGGTGATGCGGGACTGGGCGAGGATCGCCAAGGCCGCCGAGGACCTGGGTTACTGGGGCATCGCCGGGATCGAGCATCATTTCCACTCCGAGGGCTACGAGGTGGCCCCGTCGCCCGGCGTGGTGAACGCGTGGCTCGCGGCGCACACGAGCCGGATCAACGTCGGCACCAACGGCTACGTGCTCGGCACCCATGACGCGATCCGCGTCGCCGAGGAGTGCGCGATGCTCGACCACATGCTCGAAGGCCGGTTCTGGGCCGGGGTCAGCCGCGGCTACCAGTCCCGCTGGACCGACGTGCTGGGCCAGCACCTGGGCACCCCGGCGACGCTCTCCGACGGCGGCTCCGCCGACAAGGAGAACCGCGTCATCTTCGAGGAGCAGGTCGAGCTGATGCTCAAGGCTTGGACCGAGGACTCCTTCGACTTCAACGGCGCCAAGTACCAGGTCCCGTTCCCGTACGACGCAGGCATCACCACCTATCCGGCCACCGACACCGCGTCGCTGATGGGCGCGGTGGACGAGGTCGACGAGAACGGCGTCATCCGGAAGATCTCGGTCACGCCGCCGCCGTACCAGCGGCCGCACCCGCCGGTGTTCGTGGCGTCGTCGAGCTCGGAGGAGTCGATCCGGTACTGCGCGCGCAACGGCTTCGTCGTCACCAGCTTCTCCCCCGCGGCGAAGACCGAGGAGTTCGCGAAGATCTACGCCGACGAGGCCGCCAAGGTGGGCCACCCGGTGCCGCTCGGCGCGAACCAGGCGCCCGTGCGCTGGCCGCACGTCACCGAGTCCGCGGCGGCGTACGACCAGGCCCTGCGCGACTACGACGCGGACATGTTCGAGAACTTCTACGCGAAGTTCTTCAAGAAGAAGATGCCGGTGAACGGGGACGTCGTGCAGGCCATCAAGGACTCCGGCCTGTTCCTCGGCGGCACCGTCGACCAGGCGAAGGCGCAGTTCGCCGCCGAGTGGGAGCAGGTCCCGTACGAGTACTCCGTGCTGATCTGGCACTGGGCGCAGCAGCCGACCGACGACCTGATCCGCGAGATGGAGCTGATGGCCACCAAGGTCTACCCGGAGATCGGCGGCCTGTCCGGCCCGCAGGAGCGTCCGCGGGCGCAGTGGGCCACCACCTGACCCGCCCGGCGCGCCGGCCCGCGCCTGCCGCGCGGCGGCGGGCGCGCCGGGTAACGCCATCCGTAATGCAACCGCTTGTACTGTACTGACCAGAGAGAACCGCACGGCCCCGGCCGCGCGTTGTCATACCGTTCCATGAGGAGTCGCCGTGTTCGAGTTCTTCCCGGGCGACCACGTCCGGTCGTCGAGCGTGAACCTGGCCCTGATGGCCGGCGGCTCGCTCGCCGACATCGGGCGCTGGCTCGGCCCGCTCCGGGACACGCCGGAGGCGGGCCTGGACGCCTGGGCGGCCGCCTGGGCGGGCATGGCCCACCAGCAGGAGGCGCTCGCCGCGGGCGACGTCCGCGCCGGATACCTGGCGGCGGCCGGCCGGCGGTATCTGCGCGCGTCGGTGTACCACGCGACCGCCCAGCGGCAGATCCCGCCGGGGCCGACGAAGTCGGAGAGCTACGCCGCGTCCCTGCAGGCCTTCGGGAACGCCATGGACTGCGGGGCCCTGCCGCTGGTGCGCGTCCACGTCGACTCCCCCGACGGCACGCTGCCCGGCTACCTGATCGCGCCGGACGCCGCCGACCCGCGGCCGGTGGTCATCGTGTACGGCGGGCTCGACCTGACCAAGGAGATGCTCTACGCCACCGTGGGCGCCGCGTTCGCCCGCCGCGGCATCACCTGCCTGGTCATCGACACCCCGGGCACCGGGGAGCTGATCCGGCTGCGCGGCGTGCCGTCCCGCCCCGACTACGAGGTGCCGACCGCGGCCATCATCGACCACCTCCAGGCCCGCCACGACGTGGACGCGCGGCATGTCGCCGTGCTCGGCGTCAGCTTCGGCGGCTACTACGCGGCCCGCTCGGCGGCGTTCGAGCCGCGGGTCTCGGCCTGCGTCTCGTGGGCGGGCAGCTGGGACTGCGGCGCGCTCTGGCGGCGGCGCTGGGACGAGGCCGAGGCCGAGCCGACGTCGTGGTTCCTGCCCTGGGTGACGGGCACCGGCACGATCGAGGAGGCGCTGGAGCGGCTGGAACTGTGGACGCTGGCCGACGTCTGGCCTCGGGTGACCCAGCCGCTGCTGATCGTGCACGGCGAGAACGACAGGGAGATCCCGGTCGCGGACGCGCGCCGCGCCTTCGAGGCCGCGGGCTCCGCCGACAAGCGGCTGCACGTCTTCGCCGCCGCCGACGGGGGCGCCGAGCACATCCAGTCGGACGACCCCGCCCCCGCCCTCGACCTGATCGCCGAGTGGCTCTCCCTGCGCATGCCGGTGCTGCCGGAGCCGCCGGTGCCCGCGCTCGCCTGAGCCCCGGACACGAGGAAGCCGGGAGGGGAATCCCCTCCCGGCTTCCGCGTTGCCGGGGAGCGGCTCAGGTGGCCGCCGGCCGCCAGAACGGCAGCGACGCCTCCTCGTTCAGCGGGACGAACTCGACCTCGACCCTCATCCCGATGCGCACCTCGTCGACCTCGCAGCCGATCACGTTGCCCATGATGCGGGGGCCCTCGTCGAGCTCGACGACGGCGACCGCGTACGGGGTCCACTGGTTGAACGGGTAGGCCCCCTGCTGGCGCACCACCGAGAAGGTGTGCACGGTGCCCCGGCCCTCCGTGGTGAGCCAGCCGGGCGTGTCACCGCACTCGACGCAGATCTGGCGAGGGTAGAACTGGCGGTGGCCGCAGCCCGGGCATTCCTGGACGAGCAGCTCGCCGCGGAGGGTGGCCTCCCAGTACGGGCGGCCGGCCGCGTCGAGCAGCGGGACCGGCCGGCCCTCCGTCGGCGGGGTGGTCACGTTCGTCATGCCTTGTCCTTTCCGAGTATCACGGTGCCCATCGCCGACAGCCAGCCGCCCGAGCCGCACGCGAGGGCCACCTCGGCGCCCGCCACCTGGGCGTCGCCGGCCTGGCCGCGCAGCTGCCTGGTGGCCTCGATGAGCAGGAAGATGCCGCGCATGCCGGGGTGGCAGGAGCTGAGCGCGCCGCCGTCGGTGTTCATCGGGAGGCTGCCGCCGAGCTGGAGCGCCCCGGAGGCGGCGAACGGGCCGCCCTCGCCCTTCTTGCAGAAGCCCAGGTCCTCCAGCATGAGCAGCGCGGTGATGGTGAAGCTGTCGTAGAGCTGTACGGTGTCGACGTCGTCGGGGGTGAGACCGGCCTGCGCGAACGCTTCCTTGCCGCTGCGCTCGGCCGCGGTGCGGGTGTAGTCGGGCATCTGGCTGATGTTCCAGTGGGTCTGGGCCGACGCCGCGCCGAGGATGTGGACCGGGGGCTGGCGCAGGTCGCGGGCGCGCTCGGCGGTGGTGACGATCACCGCGCCGCCGCCGTCGGAGACGACGCAGCAGTCGAACAGGTGCAGCGGGTCGGCGATCATGCGGGAGTTGACGACGTCCTCGACCGTCAACGGCTTGCGGTACTGGGCGTTGGGGTTGAGCCCGGCGTGCGTGCGGCAGGCCACGGCGATCGCGGCCAGCTGCTCGGAAGTGGTCCCGTACTCGTGCATGTGCCGCTGGGCGGCCATCGCGTACGCGCCGATCAGGGTGTTGCCCCAGGGCGCCTCGTACTGCAGCACGCCCGCGACCTGCTCGCCCGGCTTCTTCGCGCCGAAGCCGGGGTTGGTGCCCGACTTGGTGTACAGGTCGGAGCCGTAGACGATGAGCACGGTCTCGCACAGGCCGGCTTCGATCGCCGCCTTGGCGTGCTGGACGTGCAACTCGAAACTGGAGCCGCCGACGGCGGTGCCGTCGAAGTACCGGGGGTTGATGCCCAGGATCTCCGCCATGGTGCCGGCGTTGTCCGGCTGGGCGAAGTCGCCCTGGGCGCACATGAACCCGTCGATGTCGCTCTTGCGCAGGCCGCTGTCGGCGAGCGCCCGCTGGGTGGCGAGCACGTGGTGCCCGACCGCGTCGAGGTGCGGTGCCTTGGGGTAATCGCTCAGGCCGATGCCGGCGATCACTGGCGTACGGTCAGCCATGGATGTGTTGTCTCCTCGGATGCGCGAAGGGATGACGCGCCGCCTGCGGGCGGCGCGCCCGCGGTGTCAGGTCGAAGGGCGGGGTTCGCGGGGCAGGCCCAGGATGCGCTCGGCCATGATGTTGCGCATGATCTCGTCGGTGCCGCCGGCGATGCGCCGGGACGGCGCGCTGAGCGCGAGCTCGGCCCAGACGTAGGTGCCCCACTCGCCGGTGTCGGCCGTCATGCGCGGGCCGAGCACGCGGCCGGCGAGCTCGCCGATGGCGCGGACGTTCTCCGAGTCCATCAGCTTGATGATCGAGGCCTCGGCCCCCGGCTCGCCGCGGCCGGCGGCGCGGGCGGCGGTCCACCGGATCACGTCCCGCCGGATCGCGATCCGCGCGAACTCCTGGCGGATGTGCGGGTCGCCGTCGAGGCCGAAGTGCTGGATGAGACCGAGCAGCCGCTCGACCGGGTCGGTGGCGGGCGAGGCGGTGCGGTAGCCCATCGACGCCCGCTCGTTGCCGAGCGTGGTCATCGCCACCTTCCAGCCGTCGCCCGGCTTGCCGAGCACGTGGCTGTCGGGCACGAAGACGTCGTCGACGAACACCTCGTTGAACGCCTCGCCGCCGGTGAGCTGGCGCAGCGGGCGGACCTCGACCCCCGGATCGTGCATGTCGACCATCAGCATGGTGAGCCCGGCGTGCTTGGGCGCGTCCGGGTCGGTGCGGACGAGCATCTCGCCGATGTCGCTGTAGTGACCGCCGGAGGTCCACACCTTCTGCCCGGAGACCCGCCAGCCGTCGCCGTCGCGGACTCCCCTGCTCTTCACGCCGGCGAGGTCGGAGCCGGCCTCGGGCTCGGAGAAGAGCTGGCAGGCGAGGAGGTCCGCCCGGTACAGCGCCCGCAGGTACCTCTCCTTCACCTCCGGCGTGCCCCAGGCGAGCAGCGTCGGGGCGACGATGTGGTGGCCGACGATGAAGCAGGCCTCGGACGGCAGTTCGTAGTCGGCCGCGACCTCGTCGAACAGCTCCTGGTAGCGCTGGTCCCGGCCGGCCCCGCCGTACGCCACGGGGCCGGTGAGCCAGCCGAAGCCGGCGTCGAACAGCTCGCGGCGGAAGGCCACCGCGGCCGCGACCATGCTCAGCTCCTCCTCGCGGGTCGGTTCCGCGCCCGCGCTGAGCTCGTCGGGACCGTTGCCCCAGCCCTCCTCCCATTCCGGCAGGGGCTTGGCGTGGGTGTCGAGGAAGGCCCGGACGGCGTCCTGGAACGCGGTCTCGTCCGGGTTCCGGCGCTGGTCGTTCACGATTGCTCCCGAAGCAGGCGGTGGAGCACCTTGCCGCTGGCGTTCTTGGGCAGGGTCTCGGTGTGGACGCGGATGTGGTCGGGCACCTTGTACTTGGCCAGGCGCTCGCGGCAGAACCGCTGGAGCTCCTCCGGCGTGGCCTCGGTCCCCTCGGCGAGCACGACGTGGGCCCGCACGGTCTCGCCCCAGTGCGGGTCGGGGACGCCGACCACGGCGCACTCCACCACACCGGGGTAGGCGAACAGGGTGGTCTCGATCTCCAGCGGGTAGACGTTCTCGCCACCCCGGATGATCATGTCGTCCTTGCGGCCGGCGAGGTAGAGATAGCCGTCCTCATCGAGGTAGCCGAGGTCGCCGCCCTTGAACCAGCCGCCGGAGACGACCTGGGCGGTCTTCTCCGGCTGCCCGTGATAGCCGCTCATCACCATGTCGCTGCGGGTGACGATCTCGCCGACCTCGCCCACCGGCACCTCGTTGCCGGCGGCGTCCCAGATCTGCAGGTCGATGTTGAAGCCGGGGCGGCCGACCGACCCGAGCAGGTGCGGGTGGCCGTCGAGGGCGCGCACGTGGTCCTCGGGGGTGAGCACGGTCTGCATGCCCGCCTCGGTGCCGGCGCCGAAGCCGTTGTAGAAGTCGCACCGCATGATCGACATGGCCTGGGTGAGCAGGCCGGGCGACATCGGCGCGGCGCCGTAGAAGACGGAACGCAGCGTGGCGAAGTCGTCCGGTCTCACATCCGGCTGCCGGAGCAGGGCGCTGATCATGGTGGGGACGAGGAACACGTCGGTGAGCCCTTCGCGGCACCACCGCAGCAGTTCCGCCGGATCCCACTGGGGGACGATCAGGGACGCCGAGCTGCGGCAGATCGCGTTGAGCACGAGGCTGAGCCCGGCGACGTGGTAGAGCGGGGACGCCGAGTAGCGGAACTCGTCCCGCAGGAAGCGGTACTCCAGGACCGCGTTGGAGACCATCGTCTTCCACATGCGGTGCGACTGCATGACGCCCTTGGGCAGGCCGGTCGTGCCGCTGGTGTAGGCGAGCGCGACGATGTCCTCGTCGTCGACGACCGCCTCCCGCGGCGCGCCTCCGGCCCCGCGCCGGAGCACCTCCTCGAAGGGCGTCGTGCCCTCGCTCCCGCCGAAGCCCACGACGTGGTCGAGATGCTCCAGGTCGTCCCTGGCCGCCAGCACGTCCGGCGCGTACCGGTCCCCGACGAAGATCCAGGACGCCTCGGAGCTGCGCAGCAGCGTCGTGATCTCCGCGGGTGACAGCCGGAAGTTGAGCGGGACCGCGACCGCCCCGAGCTTGAACAGGGCGAGGAAGGTCTCCACGTACTCCGGCGAGTCGGTGTCGAGCACGGCGACCCGGTCCCCCTGCGCCAGGCCCATCGCCTGCAGACCGGAGGCGAGCCGGTGCACCCGGTCGCGCACCTCGGCGAACGTGCGCGTGCCTGACGGGGTGACGAAGCAGTCCCGGTGCGGCGAGCGCTTGGCCGCCATGTCGATCCACTCGCCGATCTGCGTCCTCGACAGGCGCCGCCCGGTCAGGGAGGCCGGGCGGAGGCGCTGCGCGGTCATCTCACTTCCCCAGCATCTTGGCGAGCAGGGTCATCTCGGCCATGCTGTTCTCCGGCACCACGTAGCCGGCGTCGTCGAAGATCTCGGTCAGGTTGTCGCGGACGTCCTCGGCGGTCAGGTCGCCGTTCAGGTATCCGCGGGTGACGCCGACGAACACGCGCGCCACGCGCCCGCCTCCCGCGCTGAGGATCTCGCCGGACGGCTCGCAGGAGTCGTGGCACAGGTACGCGACCACCGCCGAGACCAGCGCGGGGTCCAGGTGGTCCGCGAGCGGGTTGTCGAAGCCCTCGGTCATGCGGGTCTGCGCCACCGGGCCGATCGCGTTCGCCTTGATGTCGTACTTGCGGCCCTCGATCGCGAGCACCTTGATCAGGCCGACCAGGGCGAGCTTCGCCGCGGCGTACGACGACTGGCCGAAGTTGCCGAAGAACCCGGCCGACGACGAGGTCACCACGACCCGCCCGAACCCCTGCTCCCTGAAGTGCGCCCAGGCCGGGCGGGTGACGTTGAACGCGCCCTTCAGGTGCACGTCGAGCACCGGGTCCACGTCGTCGGTGCTGGTGTTGTGGAAGGTCTTGTCGCGCAGGATGCCCGCGTTGTTCACGATGACGTCGACCCGGCCGAACGCGGACAGCGCCGTGTCGATCACGGCCTGGCCGCCGGCCACGGTGGCGACCGAGTTCGTGTCGGCCACCGCGATGCCGCCGAGCTCCTCGATCTCCTTGACCACGATCGCCGCGCGGTCCTGCTCCACCCCGTCCCCGGACAGGGACGTGCCCATGTCGTTGACGACCACCTTCGCACCGCGGCGCCCGAGTTCGAGAGCGTGGGCCCGGCCGAGCCCTCCACCTGCTCCCGTGATGACGGCGACACGACCGTCGAAGCTGAGATCCACGGCAATTTCCTCCTTCTCGGGGCGGGGCACGCACCGGCGTCGGCACCAGCCGCACTCTTGCGCGCGAGGAGTTACTGCGGGCGTTACGGCTTCCGCCGCTCATGGCCGGTGCACGCCCGCGGCCTACCGTCCCCTGACATGAGCGGACTTCAACAGCTAGCCGACGCGACCGCGTCGTTCACCGGCCTCGCCGAGGAGCACGAGGACTTCCGGGAGAGCGTGCGGTCGTTCGTTGAGCACGTCTCACCGGAGACACAGGTACGCCGCCTCATGGAGGACGAGCGGGGTTACGACCCGCTGGTGTGGCGGCAGATGGCCGAGCAGCTCGGCCTGCAGGGGCTCGCCCTGCCCGAGCGCTTCGGCGGCTCGGGGGCGACCTTCCTCGAACTCGGCGTGGTGCTGGAGGAGATGGGCCGGGCGGTGATGTGCGCCCCGTTCTTCTCCACCGTGGTGCTCGCCGCCAACGCGCTGCTGCACTCCGGTGACGAGCAGGCGAAGGACGATTTCCTGCCGGGCATCGCGGCCGGCGAGACGATCGCCACGGTGGCGCTCACCGAGCGCTCCGGGTCGTGGTGGGGCGAGGACGTCGAGGCGCGCGCGGCCGTGGAGGACGGCATCTGGCGGCTGACGGGCGTCAAGTCGTTCGTCCTGGACGGGCACGTGGCCGACCTGCTGCTGGTCTTCGCCAGGACCGGCGCCAGCCTGTCGCTGTTCGCGGTCTTCGGGGAGGCCGCCGGGGTGACCAGGAAGCCGCTGCCCACCATGGACCAGACCCGCAGGCAGGCGGTGCTGGAGTTCGACCGCAGCCCGGCCAGGCTGATCGGGCCCGAGGGCGGCGCGGGGCCCGTGCTGGAGCGGGTGCTCGACCTGGCCGCCGCCGGTCTCGCCGCCGAGCAGGTCGGCGGGGCGCAGCGGTGCCTGGAGATGGCGGTCGAGTACGCGAAGGTGCGCAGCCAGTTCGGCCGGCTGATCGGGTCGTTCCAGGCGATCAAGCACAAGTGCGCCGACATGCTCATGGCGGTCGAAACAGCTCGGTCCGCGGCGCACTACGCGATGTACGCCGCCGGCGAGGACCTGCCGGAGCTGCCCGTGATCGCCAGCCTGGCCAAGGCGTACTGCTCGGAGGCCTACACGATGGTCGCCGGGGAGAACGTGCACGTCCACGGCGGCATCGGATTCACCTGGGAGCACCCGGCGCACCTGTACGTCAAGCGGGCGATGTCGTCGGCGCTGCTGTTCGGCGACCCCGACCGGCACCGGGCCCGGTACGCGGACGGGGTGGGACTGTGAGCACGCTCCCGGGCATCGCCCGCGACGACCTGCGCGGGGTGATGGCCTGCTTCGCGACCGGCGTCGCCGTGATCACCGCCGCCCAGCCCGGCCGGCCGCCGGTGGGCATGGCGGTCAACTCGTTCGTGTCGGTGTCGCTGGACCCGCCGCTGGTGCTGTTCTGCGCCGCGCACACCTCGTCCACGTGGCCGGCGATCCGCGCCGCCGGGCACTTCTGCGCGAACGTGCTCGCGGCCGGCCAGGAGGAGCTGGCCCGGGCGTTCGCCCGCAAGGGCGACCGGTTCGCGGGCGTGACGCACACCCCCGGCATCACCGGCGCGCCCGTGCTGCGCGACGTGCACGCGCACATCGAATGCAAGATCGTCGAGACGTACGAGGCCGGCGACCACACGGTGGTGCTCGGCCGCGTGCTCGATCTCGACGCCGACACCGAGGCCGCGCCGCTGCTGTTCTACCGCAGCGCCTACCGGCTGTTCTGACGCCCACCCGCGATCACTGACCCGGAACGTACAGGAGGACACACGTGGTAGCCGCGATCCGCCAGGCCGAATGGCACGCGCAGTTTCCCGAGGACTACCGATGGTCGTACAACGTCATGCTCGTGCTCGCCGTGATCCCGGCCGGCGGCGCCGAGGTCGGCGAGGTCGACAGGGTATGCCGGCGGCTCGCCGGGCACGTGGGGGACGACGAGCGCTGGTTCCGCGAGTGGCGCGCCATGGGCGACCAGGTCCGGGCGCTCGCCGAGGAGGCGCGGGAGCTCGGCGACCGGCGCGCCGCCATGGCGCACTACCGGCGGGCGACGAGTTACTACTTCGCCGCCGAGCGGTTCCGCTTCCCCAAGGACGACGAGGCGCTCGACGCCTACCGCGCGATGGTCGACTGCTTCCGGCTGTCCGCCGAGCTCGACGACCGGTACCGGGTCGAGTACGTGGACGTCCCGTACGAGGACACCGCGCTGCCCGGCATCTTCGTCTCCGCCGCGCGCTCGCCCGGTGAGCGGACGCCCGCCGTGCTGTTCATGAGCGGCTTCGACGGCAACAAGGAGCACAACTGGTTCCTCGGCGTCGAGGACCTGCTCGCCCGGGGCGTCTCGGTGCTGTCGCTGGACAGCCCCGGCGTCGGTGAGGCCGTGCGCTTCCGCGGCGTCTCCCTGCGGCACGACTACGAGGTGGCCGGCAGCGCGGCCGCCGACTGGCTGCAGGGCCGCGACGACGTGGACCCGGAGCGGATCGGCGTGCTCGCGCTGAGCCTCGGCGGCTACTACTCCTCGCGCAGCGCGAGCATGGACCCCCGGTTCAAGGCGTGCGCCGCCTGGGGCGCGATCTGGGACTACCACCGGGTCTGGAGCGAGCGCATCGAGGCCGCGTTCGCCAAGCAGCTCCCGGTGCCCGGCGAGCACCTGGTGTGGTCCACCGGGACCGGCTCCACGCAGGAGGCGCTGAAGGTCCTGGAAGGCTTCCGGCTGGCCGACGTGGTGCCCCGGATGAAGGGCGCGTTCCTGCTCGTGCACGGCGAGGACGACCAGCAGGTGCCGGTGTCCGACGCCCACCTGCTCTTCGAGGCGTGCGGCTCGCCGGACAAGACGCTGCGGATCTTCACCGCCGAGGAGGGCGGCGCGCAGCACTGCCAGATGGACAACCTGTCGATCGCCGTACCCGAGATCAACCGGTGGCTGGCCGACCGGCTCGGCGCGTCCGCCACCTCCCGATAACGACCGGCTTAACGGTGCGCCGCCTAGCGTGCCCCGCACCAGCCGGAACAGATCCGACGACCGCCCACCACCTGGAGAGAGCTCACGATGTCTACCGGTAACCCCCGTCCGCTGATCTCGGTCGACTCCCATGTCGTGGAGCCGAAGGACCTCTGGCTCAAGAGGCTGCCGCAACGCTTCCAGCACCAGGCCCCGCAGGTGCAGTCCACCGAGCAGGGCGACTACTTCATCGTGCCGAACACGGGGATGTCGCCGAAGCCGGTCGGCACCGAGGGCGCGATGATCAACACCAAGATCAACGGTGTGATCACCAAGCCCACCGGCTACCGTTTCGAGGACCAGCGGGCGGGCGCGTACGACCCGGTCGCGCGCCTGGAGGACCAGGACAGCCAGGGCGTCCGGGCCGAGGTCGTCTATCCGGGCTGGCTGATCGTGCACAGCATCCCGGACTTCGACCTCAAGGTCGCCTGCGTCCGCGCCTACAACGACTGGCTGTTCGAGGAGTTCTGCTCGCACGCCCCCGACCGGCTGATCGGCGCCGTCGCGCTCCCCGTGGGCAACGGCCCGGTCGAGCCCGCGATCGAGGAGGCGAAGCGCTGGGCCGCGCGCGGCGCCAAGACCTTCCTCCTCCCCCAGGCGGTCCCCGGCATGGCCTGGGGCGACGCCCACTGGGAGCCGCTGTGGGCGGTGCTGGAGGAGATCGGGGTGCCCGTCGGGTTCCACCAGGCCGCCGGTCAGGTCGCCATCTTCAACGACAAGACCACGCCCGGCGTGTTCTGGACCACCGCCATCGGCAACAAGATCAGCCTGGGCTGGGTGTTCATGCAGCTCGTCTACGGGGCCGTGCCGGAGCGGCATCCGAACCTGCGGTTCATCCTCGTGGAGGGCGGCATCGGCTGGATCGCCTTCCAGCTCAACACGATGGACCACATGTTCACCGACCACCACCGCTGGACCGTGCCCGAGCTGTCGATGAAGCCCAGCGAGTACTTCAACCGCAACTTCTGGGCCACCTTCGAGGACGACCGCCCCGGCATCCTCACCCTGCCCATGCTCGACGAGAAGCGCCTGATGTGGGCCGGCGACTACCCGCACACCGAGGGCAACTTCCCCTTCGCCCAGGAGCAGGTCGCCCACGACTTCCAGGACGTGGACGACGCCGTCGTGTCCGCGATCACCCACGACAACGCGATCGACCTGTTCGGCCTCGACATCCCCCGCCTCGTCAGCTCCTGACGGCGAACGGTGCGGCGGCGGCCCCCTCCGGCCGCCGCCGCACCGTTTTCGCGCGGGTCGGGCCCGCGGTCAGGTCGCCCGAAGCTCGCGGACGAGCTGCCGGGTCGCCGGGGTCGGCTCGACCCCGAGTTCGGCCAGAGCCGTGGTGAGCCGCTGGAACTCGGCCAGGACCGCGTGCGGTGAGCCCAGGGCCCCCTCCACCCGCATCCGCACGCAGTAGGCGGACTCGCAGAACGGGTCGCGGTTGATCGCGAACGTGGCCGCCTGCCTGGCACGCTCCAAATAGCCCAGGGACACCGCCACCTGGGCCGCGTCCACCGCCGCGTTCACGATCATCACCTCCAGCTCGTGACGGCGCTCCTCGGCCCACTCCAGCTCGCTCTCGGGCAGGTACGGTCCCTCGACCATCTCCAGCGTGGACTCGATGCAGTCCAGCCGCTCCTCGCCCCGCAGCCGGTACGCCTCGCCGATCATCCGCTCGAAGCGCAGGTCGGTGCTGTCCACGTACAGGCCGTCCGCCCAGCGGACGTGACCGTGCGCGGTCCTGGACAGGTTCACCCCCGTCGCCTGGCGCAGCTTGTGCACCACCTGGCGGAAGTAGTTGCCGCCGCGGCGCGGGTCCGCGTCGGGGAACAGGCGCTCCTGCAGCCGGTGCCGCTCCACGCCCTCCGGGTGCAGCGCGAGATAGGCGGCCAGCTCCAGCACCTTGGTGCGGCGCGAGCAGCGGGGCACGCCGTCCACGATCAGGTCGACCACCGGGCCGTGCGTGTGCACGTCCACGACGATCACCCGCTCGGAGGGGACGGCCGGCTGCCGCTTGCGCACCTCCGGCGGCTGCTGCCCGACGAGCTGACGCCAGCGGGTGCCGCCGGCGTCGTTCTCGATCTGGCGGCGCAGCACGCCCGGTACGTCGTTCAGCGCGTTCTTGAGCACGAACAGGCAGCCGATCGAGCTGGCGGTCGCGTAGGCGAGCTCGACCGCGGCCGACGCCGCCTCGGCACGCCCCAGCCGGGCCTCGGCCTCGGCGAGGTAGGCCGCGGCGAACGGCAGCATGAGCGTGCGGCCGGCCGCCCGCATCGCCTCGGTGGCGGTGCGCAGCACCCGGGCGGCGTCCTCCGGCCGGTCGATGCGCAGGTAGGCGAGCCCCTGGAAGGTCTGGCCCCACTCGGCGTAGCAGCGGTTGCCGCTCGCCGCCGAACGGCTGATCGCGTCGGCGAGCGTCATGCGGGCGTCGTCCACCCGGCCCAGCGCGAGCTGCAGGACGCCGACCACGACCTCGAAGCAGGGCTCCCAGCCGAACAGGGTCCTGCGGCTGTGGTCGACCGCGGCCTCGGCGGCCGCCAGCGCCTCCTCGACGTGCCCCTCGGCCCACAGCAGCCATGCCTCGTGGAAGAACCACAGGTCGGTGTGGGCGCCGAACTTGATCGCCTCGGGCACCTCGTCGAGCAGCTCGCGGGCGAGTGCCAGTTCGCCCCGCCACACCAGGGCGAGCAGCGGGTGGGGGGTGCGGAAGAAGGAGCGCGGCGGCCAGTCCCCCTCGTCGGGGAGCATCCGCAGGAGCTGGTCGAGCCGCCCCTGCACGAGCAGTCCCCACGAGTAGACGCGCTCGCTGTCCACCCAGTCGCGGCCGGGCGGCGGCGCCACCGGCTCGCGGCCCGCCACCGCCTCCAGCTCGTAGCGGACCGCCTCGGCCCGGAAGTCGCCCTCGTAGCCGCGCACCAGCTCCAGGGCATCGGCCGGGCGCCACTGCATGGCGTAACCGACGAACGCCACCGCACCGGGGTCGGCCTTGGCGACGTCGCTGAGCACGCCCTCCTGGTGCAGCCGGAGGATGAGCGCCTGGGCCTCGGGGATGCGCCGCACCCCGTACAGCGCCCGCAGCGCGGCGCCGAGCAGGACCGGACGGGACTCGACCGCCGCCGGGCCGAACGCCTCCAGCCAGCGCAGCAGCACCTGCCAGTCCGCGCGCGCGGCCAGCGCGGCCACGGCGCGCTCGGCCGCGTCCGCGCCCTTCTCCAGCTCTCCCGCCTCCAGGTAGGTCTCGACGGCGTCCTCGTGCATGCCGCACTGTTCCAGCAGGCGGGCGTAGCGGCTCTGCAGCTCGGGCAGCTCCCCGGGCAGGCGGGCCTGCAACTGCTCACGCAGATGCTGCCGGAACCGGGGGTGGTAGACGAGCGCCCGGTCGACCTTGGTCGCCGGCAGGTGCCGCGAGCCCAGCGACTGCCACAGCCGGTAGCCCTTCTCGCCGCAGAGTGCGACGGCGGCCCTGGCGGTGACGCCGGCCGGGATCGACGTACGCAGCAGGAAGTCCTGCTCCTCCTCAGGGAGGCGGGCGAGGATCTCCCGGGAGACGAAGCCGGCCAGCACGTCCGGCCCGTTCCCCGACTGCAGCCCGGGGACGATGTCGAAGGCCACCGCGGCGATCCAGCCCTTCGTGGCCTCCATCAGCGGCGCCGGGTCCCGGCCGCCCTGGCCGTGCGCGGCGAGCAGGGTGCGCGCCTCGTCCATGCTCAGCGCCAGGTCCTCGCCGCTCACCCGGGCGATCCGGCCCTGCAGCATCATGCGGCCGATCGGGCCGCCCAGGTCCTCGCGGCTGAGGATGATCGTGCGGACGTTCGGCGGCAGGTAGTCGAGGAAGACGCCGAGCGCGTCGACCGCCTCGTCCGCCTCCACCAGCCATTCGCAGTCGTCCAGGACGAGCAGCAGGGACGTGTCGTGGATGCCCTCGGCGAGCATCGCCGCGACCTCGGCCGCGGGGAAGCCCTCCTCCAGCGCGGTCTCCACCGTGCGCGGCGCCTCGGGGTTCACCTCGGCGAGGGCCTTGGCCAGGTAGGTCATCAGCCGGGACGGGCTGCGGTCGCCGGCGTCGAGCGTCAGCCAGGCGAGCGGCCAGCCGAACCGCGCGGCGAACATCCGGGTCTGGACGGTCTTGCCGGACCCTGCCGCGGCGAAGATCACGATGGTCTCGTAGACATCGAGGAGGGTGGCGAACTGCTCGTCAAGGCGGTCTCGGGCGATGGTGCCACGTGGTAGTCCCGGGGGGAGGACCTTGTGACTCAAGATCATGCCGACCTCAGTTCACGGAAGTGTAACGTCACGCAAGGCCGCCGAAATCCCCGCGTTACGGCGGTGTGGTCTCTCCATAAAGTGGTACGGGACGACCAAAGTCAAGACTTCTTGGCCATTTAATGTCATTTGGGCGATATATCCCCATAGAGATCACTTAGGGCGGTCGTTCGCCAGGCACCGATCGTGCCACCCGGGCATTCTCCGGGCGTCACCCGGACCGCCTCTCCGGATCCCGGCAGGGCCATAACGACGGTGGTAACGCGGGCCGGATGAGGTGGCTCGTGGAGCCCTCTGCCCCCACCGCACGTGAACGGAGCCCGCACGGTGTTCTATTACTTCCCGGACAACTACATGTGGTCATCGGCCTTCAACCTCGCCCTCATGGCGGGCGGCTCGCTCGGTGAGATGCACCGCTGGCTCGCGCCGCTGCGCGACGGCGAGCCCGAGCCCGAGGCCTGGGGCAAGGCGTGGGCGGGCATGGCCGGCCAGCAGGAGGAGCAGGCCGAGAAGGACCTCCAGGCGGGGCTGCGCCGCAGCGCGGGCCTGCGCTATCTGCGCGCCTCGGTCTACCACGCCAGCGGCGAGCGGCAGATCGCCCCCGGCCCCGAGAAGACGGCCAGCTACCGCGCCGCGCTCGACGCGTTCGAGAAGGCCGTCGAGCTGGCGCCGCTGAACGTGGAGCGCATCGAGGTCCCCTCTCCCGACGGCGTCCTGCCCGGCTACCTCATCCCCGCCCGCACCGCCGAGCCCGCCCCCGTCGTGATCTTCTACGGCGGCTTCGACGTCACCAAGGAGATCCTGTACGGCTTCGTCGAGGAGGAGTTCGTCCGCCGCGGCATCACCTGCCTGGTGATGGACAGCCCCGGCGTGGGCGAGCCGCTCCGGCTGCGGAACGTGCCCTCCCGGCCCGACTACGAGGTCCCCACCGGGGCCGTCATCGACTACCTGGAGACCCGCGCGGACGTGGACGCCGACCGCATCGGCGTCATGGGCATCAGCCTCGGCGGCTACTACGCGCCGCGGTCGGCCGCGTTCGAGCCGCGGATCAAGGCGTGCGCGGCCTGGGGCGGCATCTGGGACTGGGGCGCCACCTGGGAGAAGCGCTGGGCCACCCGGTCCAAGACAGTCTCGGTGCCGTGGTTCCAGCTCCCCTGGGTGATGGGCACCGACACGATGGAGGCCGGCCTGGAGCGGGTGCGGCAGTGGACGCTCGTCGACGTGCTGCCCAAGCTCACCCAGCCGCTGCTGATCGTGCACGGCGAGAACGACCGCCAGGTCGCCGTCGAGGACGCGCACAAGGCGTACGAGGCGGCCGGCTCGGCCGACAAGACCCTGCGGATCTTCACCGTCGCGGAAGGCGGCGCCGAGCACTGCCAGACCGACGAGCCAGACCCCGCCCGGCAGCTCATCGCCGACTGGTTCGCCCAGCGCTTCGGCACGCTGCCCGCGCAGTCCTGAGTCCCGTTCCGCGACGATGGGGAGACATTGACGTGAGCACCGACACTGACGTGAGCACCGGCACCGCCGGGGACGGCCGCGGAAAGGTGACGCTGGACGACGTCCACGCCCTGTGCGAGCGATACCGCAACTGGGGCAAGTGGGGCCCCGACGACCAGATCGGCACGCTCAACTACATCGAGCCGGAGATGGTCGTCGCCGCCTCCGCGCTCGTCCGCCAGGGCAAGGTGATCTCCTGCGCGCTGCCGTACGACGGCGACGGCCCGCAGAACGGCTGGGGCGGCCGGGTGAACCCGATCCACCTCATGCTGCAGGACGGCGGCGACGCCGCCATCGGCGCCCAGGACCACATGGCCAGGCTCCGCTACGCCGACGACGCCGTCTACATGCCGTTGCAGTCAGGCACCCAGTGGGACGCCCTGTCGCACGTGTTCTACGAGGGCAAGATGTACAACGGCTTCGGCCAGGAGCACGTCTCCAGCACCGGAGCGGGCAAGTGCGGCATCGAGCTGACCACCGAGAAGGTCGTCGGCCGGGGGGTGCTGCTCGACATCCCCCGCCACCGCGGCGTGCCGTGGCTGGAGCCCGGTCAGGGCATCGACAGCGCCGAACTCGCCGCCTGCGCCGAGGCGCAGGGCGTCACCGTCGGCCGCGGCGACTTCGTCCTGGTCCGCACCGGGCACATCGCCATGTGCCGGGCGCGGGGCTCGTGGGGCGACTACGCGGCCGGCGACGCCCCCGGCCTCTCGCTGGACTCCGCGCACTGGATCTGCGGCAACGAGATCGCCGGCGTCGCCACCGACACCTGGGGCATGGAGGTCCGGCCCAACGAGACCGACGAGATCTTCCAGCCGGTGCACATCGTGCTGCTCGTCAACGCCGGCCTGCTGATCGGCGAGATCTTCGACCTGGAGAAGCTCGCCGACGACTGCGCCGCCGACGGCGTCTACGAGTTCATGTTCGCCGCCGGGCCGCTGCCGTTCACCAAGGCGGTCGGGTCCCCGCTGAACCCGCTGGCGATCAAATGACCCCGCCCGCCTTCCGGAGATTCCCGTGAACGTCGACGAGCTGAACCGGCTCCCCATCGCGTGGGAGCCCGACCCCGCCGCCTTCCCCGGCACCCCGCTCGGCCGGATGGCCGCCCGGCACGGCCTCACCTCGGTCGACGAGGTCGCCGACCGCGCCGCCGCCGATCCCGAATGGTTCTGGGCCGCCGCCGCGGACGACGTCGGGCTGCGCTGGCGGCGACCGTACGAGAAGGTCCTCGACCTGTCCGACGGCCCCGAGTTCCCGCACTGGTTCAAGGGCGGCGGACTCAACTGGGCCGACTACGCCGTCGACCGCTGGATCGACGAGGGCCGCGCCGGCGCCGAGGCGATCGTCTGGGAGGGCGACGACGGCGCGGTGCGCACCCTCACCTACGGCGAGCTGAAGGAGCAGATCGACCGCGCCGCCGGCGCGTTCGCCGCGCGCGGGGTCGGCGTCGGCGACGTGGTCGCGCTGTTCCTGCCGATGGTGCCGGAGGCCGCCGTCGTCATGCTCGCCGCCGCGAAGATCGGCGCCGTCGTGGCCCCGTTCTTCAGCGGGTTCGGCCCCGGACCCGTCCGCGAGCGGCTGCTCGACTCGGGGGCGAAGCTCATGGTCACGGCCGACGGGTTCGAGCGGCGCGGCAAGCTCGTGCCGCTCAAGGAGACCGCCGACGAGGCCGCCGCCGACGCCCCCGGCCTGCGCACCGTGCTCGTGGTCCGCCGTCTCGGCCGCGACATCCCGCTCGTGCCCGGCCGCGACGAGTGGTGGGACGAGGCGACGGCCGCCGCCGAGCCGATGACCGAGACCCCGGTCTTCGACGCCGAGACCCCCTGCGTCCTGCTGTACTCGTCCGGCAGCACCGGCCGGCCCAAGGGCTGCCTGCACACCCATGCCGGGCTGCCGTTCAAGTTCGCGCAGGAGGCCCGGCACGGCTTCGGCATGGACGTCGGCGAGCGCCTCATGTGGGTCACCGACATGGGCTGGGTCATGGGCGCCTACGTGGTGACGGCCGCGTTCACCAACGGCGGCACCGCCGTCCTGTACGAGGGCACGCCCGACCATCCCACCCCCGACCGCCTCTGGTCGGTCGTCGAGCGTCACCGCGTCACCGCGCTCGGCGTCTCCCCCACCCTCATCCGGGTCCTCGCCGGTCTCGGTGACCGGTGGCCGGACGCCCACGCGCTCCCCGACCTGCGGGTCATCTGCAGCACCGGGGAGCCGTGGAACCTGGAGCCCTGGTGGTGGTGCTTCCGCCACGTCGGCAAGGGCCGCACCCCCATCGTCAACATGAGCGGCGGCACCGAATGCGGCGCCTCCATCGTGAGCGGCTCCGTGCACCGCCCGATCAAGCCGGCGGGCTTCTCCGCCCCCTCGCTCGGCATGGCCGCCGACGTCTTCGACCCGGACGGCCGCCCCGTCCGCGGCCAGGTCGGCGAACTCGTCGTCCGCGCCCCCTGGCCCGGCATGACCAAGGGCCTGTGGGACGGCCCGGAACGCTACCTGTCCACCTACTGGAGCCGCTTCCCCGGCAACTGGCAGCAGGGCGACTTCGCCTACGTCGACCCCGACGGCCACTGGTTCCTGCTCGGCCGCTCCGACGACACCATCATGCTCGCCGGCAAGCGCGTGGGCCCCGCCGAGATCGAGTCCCTCCTCGTCGACGACCCCGCCGTCGTGGAGGCCGCCGCGGTGGGCGTCCCCGACGACCTCAAGGGCGAGGCCCTCGTCTGCTTCGTCGTCCTCACCGGGGACGCCGACCCGGCCGAGGTCCTCCCGCGCCTGGAGCAGTCGATCGTGGCCCGCGAGGGCAAGGCCACCCGTCCCAAGGCCGTCCACGCGGTCGCGGCCCTGCCGAAGACCCGCAACGGCAAGGTGATGCGCCGCGTCGCCCGCGCCGTCTACATCGGCGCCGATCCCGGCGACGTCACCGCCCTGGAGAGCCGGGAACCGCTGACCGGCTTCCCGCGCCGGGACAGCGTCTGAACAGGGCCTGATCCTCGACAACGAACCCCGCGCCGCCGTTCGGGCGACGCGGGGTTCGTCTCGTGGTCAGGCGGTCTCGGAGCGCTTCTCCTTGACGATGTCGGCGAGCGCGTCCTCCAGGGACCAGCGGGTCGTGTAGCCGTACTCCCGGCGGAAGAGGGAGTCGTCGAAGTTCATGGGCCAGCGGTGGTCGGCGTCGCCGGGTTCGATGGTGGCGCCGGGGATGAGCTTGCGTGCGACCTCCACCATGTCGCCGATGCTGCGGTAGTCGCCGCGTACGTGGTAGACGTGGCTCGACGGGACCGGGCCCTCGCTCGCGCGGACGAACGCGTCGGCGGTGTCGTGGATGTAGACCATGTTCATCATCGAGCCGCCGTGGTAGGCGGGCCTGCCCGGCTCGCCGGCGAGCGGCTTGGTGACCAGTTCGTCGACGAGCCGGCGGGCGGTGCCGATGAGGCAGGCGGCGCCGTACGCGAGGCCGATGCGGATGGAGGTGTTGGTGACGCCGAGAGTGCGCAGGTAGTACTCGCCCATGGTCTCGCCGAAGATCTTGCTGCCTTCGTACACGTCGCCCCCGTGGATGCGGGCGTCCTCGGCGATGGGGCGGGCGGGGTCGTGGTGTGCCGGGCTGAAGAGGGCCGCGCTGCTCGCCAGGACGGTGCGTGACACGCCGAGCAGGCGGGCGGCTTCCAGGACGTTGTAGGTGCCGACGACGTTGGACTGGATGCACTGGCCGCGCTGGCCGGCGGAGCGGTCGTGGAGTTCGGCGGCCAGGTGGATGATCCGGTCCACGCGGTGGGTGCTCACCAGGTCGGCGACGAGGGAGAAGTCGGTGACGTCGCCTTCGACGAAGGTGAGAGCGGACGGGTCGGGGGCGGCCGGCTCGCGGGCCCAGTCGGGGCGGCGGTCGAGCGCGATCACCGGGTGGCCGTCGCGCAGCAGCCGGTCGACGACGTACGAGCCGATGAATCCGGTGGCGCCGGTGACCAGATAGGTCATTGCGGGTCTCCTGATGGGTGAGGCGGGGGAACGCGGGATGCTGGGGTGGCCGGGCGTCAGCCGCCGGGCCGGAAACCGCCGTCGATCTGCAGGGCGGCGCCGGTGACCGACCGCGCCGCGTCGGAGGCGAGGTAGGCGAAGGCGGACGCGGTCTCTTCCGGCTCGATCATGCGGCCGAGCGACATCGTCGCGGTGTACCGCTGTTCCAGGTCCGCCAGGTCCGCCATGTCAAGGTCACCGGTCGCGGCGGCGAAGATGCCGGTGCGGGTGGGGCCGGGCAGGACGGCGTTGACGCGGATGCCGTCGCGGCCGTACGCGGCGGCGAGTGAGCGGGTCAGGTGGACGACCGCGGCCTTGGCCAGGCCGTACGCGGGGAAGGCCGGGGTGGGCCAGAGCGCGGCCGTCGACGCGGTGTTGAGGATGACGCCGCCGCCGTTGGGGCGCATGCGGGCCACGGCGGACCGGCAGCCGTGCCAGACGCCGGCGACGCAGACGCGCCAGACCTGGTCGAACTCGTCGTCGGCGTCGTCCTCGTGGAGGGATCCGCCGGCGATCACGCCGGCGTTGTTCACCGCGATGTCGCAGCGGCCGAAGCGGTCCATCGCGACCTGGAACGCGCGGTCCACCTGGTCGGCGTGGCGGACGTCGGTGCGCTGGAAGACCACCCGCGCACCGGAGGGGTCGATCTCGGCGGCCGCTCCGGCCGCGGAGTCCGCGTAATCGGCGAGCACCACGCGCGCGCCGTCGGCCACGAAGCGTTCGACGGTGGCGCGGCCGATGCCGGAGCCGCCGCCGGTGACCACGGCCACCCGGCCGTCGAGGGGGCCGGTCATGACGCCGCCCCGGGCGGCAGGTGCTCGGCGAGGAACGCGCCGGCCAGGTCGGCGGTGGTGTCGACCAGTTCGCCCATGGGGCCGCCGTGACCGCCGTGCGGCAGCAGGTGCAGCGCCTTGGGCTCGCCGGCGCGGGCGTGCAGGGCGAGGGAGTGCTCGGCCGGGATGACCGTGTCGTCGCCGGGGGTGATCAGGCACAGGGCGCGGGGGGCGATCGCGGAGACCAGCTGCTCGGGAGAGAAGCCGAGGGCGAGCCGGGCGTTCTCCAGCGGGTAGCCCTCGGGATAGGCGGTGGCGATGAGCGCGGCCTCGGCGTCGGCGGCCGGGCTCGGCGGCAGCGGCATGAGCGTGCCGAGCGGCACCCGCTCGCCGAGGCCGGTGCGCGCCCGTTCCGCCTCGTCCCTGGCGACCCGGTCCAGGAAGGCGGGCCAGGATTCGGAGCCGTGCAGATCGCGTAGCCAGCGCCGGCCGTCGGCGAGCGGGACGAGGGCGACGCAGGCGCGGAGGCGTTCGTCGGCGGCCGCGGCGGCGACCGCGATGGCCCCGCCGAAGCTGGCGCCGATCACGCCCAGCGCGGAGCCGTCGATCTCCGGCCGGCCCGCCAGGTAGGTGGCGGCGTTGGAGACGTCGCGGACCTGCTCGTACGGGTCGCAGCGCAGCCGGGCGCCCTCGCTGCGGCCGAAGCCGCGATGGTCGAGGGCGAGCACGGCGTAGCCACGCCGCGCGAGGCGGCCGGCGAGCGGCAGGACGCGGAAGTTCACCGCGCCGCTCCAGCCGTGGCTGGCGATGAGGGCGGGCATGGCCCCCGCCCGCTCCCGCGGCGTGACCAGGACGCCAGTCAGCCTTAGGCCGTCGCTGTAGAAGTGCACGATCTCGGTGTCGACCCGCGGACCGTCCGGGAGGTCGAGCCGGATCTCGTTGTCGGCCGGGACGATCATCGTGGCAGGGCTCCCGTCCGGGTCAGGGCGGGGCTCGTCGACATGGTGCTCATGGATGCGGTGCTCGTGGAATGAGGGCTCACCGCTGACACGTAACGCGATCCCCCATTACCTCCCGCGTTACGCCGTGTGCCGCCGCCCCGGGGTATGCCCTGGCGGCTGTAGTGGGCGCGGGAGAAAGGAGCCCGCCATGGGTGACAGGCCGCTGCCGATCGAGCCGGGTGAACGGCTGGACTACCTGCTGTCGCGTAAGAGTCTGCAGCTCGCGACGCTGGATCCGGACGGGGCGCCGCATCTGGCCACGATGTGGTTCGGGGTGCTCGACGGCGAGATCGTGATGTGGACGCAGCGTACGTCGGTGAAGGCGCGCAACCTGCGCAACGACCCGCGCGTGGCGTGCCTGGTGGATTCGGGAGAGGATTACGGCAGCCTGAAGGGCCTGTCGGTGACCGGCCGCGCGGAGCTCGTCGAGCACGACGAAGGGATGCTGCGCATCGGTGAGGCGATCGTCTCGCGCAACTTCCCGGAGCGGGGCAGGCCCGACTATCGGGAGATGGCGCTGTCGGGCGCGCGGGTCGGCATCGTCGTGCATGCCGACCGCTGGGCGAGCTGGGACTTCGCCCGTTCGGCGGCGCGCCGGCCAGCCGGTTAGCCGGTCGAGGCCGCCGTGATCGCGGGCAGGAGCCCGCCGAGCACGGCGGCCTGGTGCCGCGGCGACTCGTCCAGCGGGTGCAGGATCAGGTCGGTGACGCCGAGGCCGGCCAGCTCGGCGAGTTGTTCCGCGCAGGTCGCCACGTCGCCGTGGACGGTGGCCTCGCGGCCGTGGTCTGGGGTGCCGTAGAAGGCGCCGAACCAGGCGTCGATCGTCCGGTGGGCGCGGGCGCGGTCGGGCTCGACCAGCAGGTACACGCGCTTGGCGACGCTGAAGGAGTCGCGGGCTCGGCCTTCCTGCTCGGCGACCTCGTCCAGGCGGACGGCCAGCTCCGCGAAGCGGGCGGTGGGCTGCCGACCGGCCGCCACCCAGCCGGACCCGAGGCGCAGCGCCCGGCGCAGCGCCGGGACCGAACCGCCGCCGACCCACAGCGGGGGCGGCGCGACCGGGCGCGGGGTCACCGTGACGTCGGCGAAGGGCCAGATGGGGCCGTCGTGGGTGACGCCGGTCCCGGTCCACAGGCGGTGCACCGCCGTCAGGAACTCGTCCAGGACCGCGCCAGGCCGGTCCTCCCAGTCGCCCAGCCGGAGCGCGGGGAACAGACGGCGGTCACCACTGCCGACGCCGACCACGAGCCGGCCGCCGGTGAGGTGGTCGAGCGAGGCGAGCTGCTTGGCCGCCGCGATCGGGCCCCGGCCGGGGGCGACGAGGACGGCGATGCCGAGCCGTACGCGGGTCGTGTGCGCGGCGGCGAAGCCCAGCAGCGCGATCGGCTCCGGAGTGGGCATGCGCCCGGCGAGCTGGTCGAGGGTCCACAGCGCGTCGACGGACGTGGCCTCGACGCCGCCGAACCAGGCGGCGATGGCGGCGGGGGCGGCGCCGGCGAAGCTCAGCGGCAGGTTGAGCCCGATGCGCGGGCGTGGGGCGGCGGGCACGTGGACCTCCTCGGCGAGGGCGTCGCCGTCGCGGACAGAGGGCCGCCAGCGTGCCGGGCGCGCCGTTACCTGCGACGTTACGAACCGGGCTCGTAACCCCGGGGCGAACGGCGAGGCGGGAGAGTCACGGCCGACAACCAGGAGGCACGAGCATGGCAGTCGAGCGGTTCCCGGTCGAGGGGGGCCACATCATGATGTTCGCGCGGGCCGTCGGGGATCCCCACCCGGCCTACCACGGCGCGATCACCGGCACTCCGGCGATCGCCCCGCCCACGTTCGTCTGGGCGGCCGACCACTACGACCCGGACAGCGCCGTCCGGCCGAAGCCTGACGAGCCCTGGCTGGGCTCGGGCGCGACGCCCTCCGGAGCGCCCCCCGCCGACGGCGCGGGTCTCGGCCTCCACGCCGAGCAGCGGTACGAGTACCACCGGCCGGTGCGCGAGGGTGACGTGCTCAGCGCGGTGGACCGTCCGGGCAGGACCTGGCGGAAGGAGGGACGGCGGGGCGGCGCGCTCACCTTCACCGAGAAGATCACGGAGTACCGCGACCAGGAGGGCGAGCCCGTCGTCACCGCGACGATGGTGACGGTGACCACCTCCACCACGGTGGGGGCGGGCGGATGACGGCCGTGACGGCGGGCGACACCAGGGAGCTGGTGCTCGTCCGCGATCTGACGAGGACGCGGATCGTCCAGTACGCGGGAGCTTCGGGCGACTTCAACCCGGTGCACACCGACGAGCGGTTCGCGGTGGAGGCCGCCGGTTACCCGTCGGTGTTCGCGCACGGGATGCTCACGATGGGCATGGCGGGCCGGGTGCTGACCGACTGGTTCGGGCCCGAGTCGCTGCTGCGGTACGAGGCGCGGTTCCGCGCCCAGGTGTTCCCGGGGGCGACGCTCACCGCCCGCGCCCGGGTGGAGTCGGTGCACGGCGACGGGACGGCCGCGGTCGCGCTGACCGTGACCGACGGGCAGGACGCGGTGGTGATGACGGGGAACGCCGTCGTGCGCGCGTCCGCAGAAGCGAAATGACCTCCGCGGATCGAGGAGACGTTGTCATGCCGGATGGAAACCCGCTGATCGGCCGTGTCGGATTCGGCAGCGGCACCATGATCGCGCAAGGGTACGGACAGGTGGACGAGGACGCGGCCCGGGGCGCGGTCGAGGCCGCGTACCAGGCGGGGGTGCGCTTCTACGACACGGCGCACTTCTACGGCTCGGGCCGGTCGGAGGCGATCGTCGGCGAGATCCTCCAGGGCCGGCGCGACGAGGTGCGGCTGTGCACCAAGGGCGGCGTGCGCTACACCGACCCGACCAACCTGCTGACCCTGGTCTGCGACTCCTCCTATGACGCGCTGCGCCGGTTCATGGAGGAGTCGCTGACCCGGCTGCGCACCGACCACGTCGACGTCTACCTGCTGCACCAGTTCGATCCGGCCCTCACCCCCGAGCAGCAGATGGAGAACCTGCTGCGCCTCAAGGAGGAAGGGCTCGCCCGCGACGTCGGCTTCTGCAACTTCGGCGCCGAGGCGGCCAGGCGGGCGCTGGCCACCGGCATCCCGACCGCCGTCGAGTACAGCTTCAGCCTGCTCGACCACCGTTACCTGAACGAGCTCGCCGCCTCGGGCGAGCGCGGCGGCCTGCGCATCACCTATGGCTCGTACGTGCACGGCCTGCTGTCGGAGGACTTCACCGACGACCACGAGTTCGACCCCGACGACTGGCGGGGCCGCAGCCGCCGCGAGGGGCGTTCCGGCACGTCGGGCAACGTGTTCTTCGCCGGTGACGCGTTCGCCGCCAATCTGGCGATCGCCCGGCGGCTGCGCGCGCTCGCCGACCCGCTGGGGCTCTCGCTCGCCGCGTTCGTCCTGGCCCTGACGGTGCGCCAGCCGTACTCCGATGTCGCGCTGTTCGGCTGCCGCGACGCGGCGGAGGTGGCGGACGGCCTCAGCGGGCTGTCCGCCGACCTGGACGACGAGACCCTCGCCCGCGCCGCGGAGATCCTGGCGACCGCGAACCGGCCGGCCGAGAACCTGCTCGGCCTGTGAACCCGCCCTGCGGCGACCGAGCGTAACGGACCCGTTAACGAGGTCTCCGCAGGATCAGGTCCCCCTGACGCATCGCCGTCACATGCTGGTGACTCCGCCGGAGTCGTCGACCCCCCGGAAGGTTGATATGCGAAAGAGCAAACTCGGGATAATCCTCTGTGCGGCACTGCTGGCGGCGGCCTGCGGCTCCGGCGGTGACGAGGGCGGCGACACCGCGCAGGCGGCCGGGCTGCCCTCCACCATCAAGATCGGCGTCCCGCTCGACCTGAGCGGTGCGGCCGGCATCGCGGGCGTGGGGACCAGCGAGCGCGACGGCGTGCGGCTCGCCGCCAAGGAGATCAACGACACCGGCTTCCTCGGCGGCTCGAAGATCGAGCTCGTGGAGATCGACACCAAGGCGGACAAGCAGGAGGCCGTGCAGGCGGTGCTCAAGCTCGCGGCGGACAAGGTCGACGCGGTCGTGGGCTTCACCCTCACCCCGTCGTTCCTCGCCGCGGGGCCGCAGCTCCAGCAGAACGGCATCCCGACGATGGCGGTCGGGCTCTCCGCGGCCGGCGTCACCGAGGTCGGCGACTACATGTTCCGTCTCTATCCGGACATGGCGAACGTGATGCCGCCCGCCGACAAGGAGTTCGCCGAGACGTTCACCGGGCTCAAGACCGCGGCGTACCTGTACCAGAGCGACTCCGAGGCGGCCAAGATCGTCATCGGCAAGCGCAAGGAGACGCTGGAGGCCGCGGGCATCACCACCGTCGGCGAGGAGACCTTCGTCGGCACCGACACCGACGTGCGGGCCCAGCTCACCAAGCTCAAGCAGGCGAACCCTGACGTGCTGGTGACCATGCCCCTGCCCGGCATGATGAGCACGATCTACCTGCAGCTCGACGAGATCGGCTACGACGGCCCGGTGTTCATGGCGCCGGACGTGAGCGACGCCACCATGGAGCAGGCGGGCCAGGCCATGCAGTGCTTCGTGTACGTGACCGCCTGGAACGGCCAGAGCACCGAGGGGAACAACGCGCACTTCCTCGACTACTGGAAGCAGCACGGCGAGAAGCGCTCCGCCACCGTGTTCGAGGCGGCCGGCTACGCGTCGCTCTGGTCGATGGCGCACGCGTTCAAGGAGGCGGGCACCACGGACAAGAAGACCGTCCGGGACACGCTCGCCGGGCTGAGCGACATCGACACGCCGTTCGGCAAGATCGGCTTCACCGACAACCGCACCGCCAGCGTCAAGGGCACCAAGCTGCAGATCGTGGACAGCAAGATCACGCTCTTCGACCCGCAGACGGCCGCCGCCTGCAAATAACCCGTCCCTTCAGAGAAGCCGCCGCCCCGGCACGCCACCAGCGTGCCGGGGCGGCGTCGTCACTCGCACGGAGAGAGGACCTCCACCATGACCCTGGGCATCACCCACCTCGTCCACGCCAACGTGGTCTGCGCGGACTTCGACCGGTCGTTCGACTTCTACACCCGCGTGCTCGGCGCCCGCCTGATCGGGCAGGTCTTCGAGTTCGACGCCGCCGCGGACTTCCAGGCGATCCTCGACGTCACGGGCTCGGTGCGCTGCAAGGCCGCGCTGCTGACCTGGAGCGACGACGACGCCGCGACCTACCTCGACCTGCTGTGCTTCGCCGACGAGCGCGGCGAGCCCGTCCCCCGTACGGCCAAGCAGCCCGGCCTGGCCCGGCTGGGCCTGCGCGTCCGCGACATGACGGCCACCCTCGCCCGGATCCGCGAGCACGACGTGCCCGTGGTGGCCGGGCCGGTCACGCTCACCCCCATGCCGGGCCGGCACCGCCACGTGCTCACGATCCGCGACCCGGACGGAACCATGCTGAACCTCATGGAGTTCCCGGAGCTCGGATCCGGCCGTGGTTAACGCCCGTATCGGGACGTAACGGTGGCGTTAACGAGCTGACGGAACGCTGGGCACCTATCTCGTCACACCGAAGTCAGCCTGGTCCCCCAAGGCTGTGAGAGGGAGCGGAGGATGGTGTGCAGCAGACCATTAACGGCTTGGCCTTGGGAAGTACCTACGCCCTGCTGGGCGTAGGCGTCACCTTGGTGTGGGGTGTCCTCGGCATCCTGAATTTCGCGCATGCGCAGATCCTGACCTGGGGCAGCTTCGCCGCCCTGGCGGCCCTGCACCTGGGAGTGCCGGTGCCGCTCGCCATCCTGGTGGGCATGGTGGCGGCCGGCGTGCTGTCGGTGCTCCTCGACCTGGCCGTCCTCGCCCCGCTCCGGGCCCGCAAGGCGCCCGAGTTCTCCTTCGTCGTCGCGACGATCGGCGTCTCGCTCGTGCTCACCACGATCCTGCGCACCTACACCGACGCGCAGACCGAGGCGTTCCCCCGGCAGGGCTTCCCGGTGGGGGCCTTCGAGGTGGCGGGGCAGAACGTGCCGCGGCTCCAGGTCGTCATGCTGGCGATCGCGATCGTGGCGATGGCCGGACTCGCCTTCTGGCTGAACCGCACCAAGTCGGGGCGGGCGGTGCGGGCGGTCGCCCACAACCGGGAGACCGCCGAACTGCTCGGCGTGAACAGCCAGCTCGTCTTCTCGATCTGCTTCTTCGTCGCCGGCGGCCTCGCCGCCGTGGCCGGCATCTTCGTGGCGGCGTCGGCGGCTCAGGTGTCCTACTCATCGGGTGACGGCCTCCTGCTGGTCGCCTTCGCGGTGATCATCCTCGGCGGCATGGGCTCGGTGAAGGGCGCGATCGTCGGCGGCCTGGTGCTCGGCGTCATCGAGGTGTACGCGACCTCGTACGTGTCCAGCGTGTTCCGGGAGATCATCGCGTTCGCGACCATCCTCGCGGTGCTGGTCGCGCGGCCGTCCGGGTTCTTCGGCAAGAAGGAGGCCGCACGTGTTTGACTGGCTCGAACCGCTCCAGCTCTTCCGGCTGGACACCGCGCTCATCCTCACCCTGCTCGTGGTGAGCGTGCACGTCACGTTCCGGGTCGGCATCATGTCGCTGGCCCCGATGGGATTCGCCGCCGTCGGCGGCTACACGGCCGCCCTCGTCTCCACCAAGACCGAGCTGCCGTTCGCCGTCGGGCTCCTCGCCGCGACGCTGCTCGCGGGGGCGATCGGCGCGCTGTTCGCGCCGCCGGTGCTGCGGCTGCGCGGCATCTACATGGCGCTCGGGAGCCTCGCGCTCGCGCAGGCCATCGTCGTGCTGATCCGGATCAGCGACTTCACCAACGGGCCGAACGGCATCGCCGGCATCCCGGTCGAGGTGAAAACGGAGTACCTCATCATCGCCCTGGCCGTGGCCTTCCTCGTGCTGGAGCTCGGTCACCGCTCCCACTTCGGCCGGGCCGCCAAGGCGGTGCGGCTGGACGAGCGCACCGCCGAGGGCCTGGGCATCAACGTGTTCCGGGTGCGGTTCGTGGCCTTCACCGCCGCCGGCGCGATCGCCGGCTGCGCGGGGGCGCTGGAGGCGCACCGGACCATGGTGATCAGCCCCGACCAGTACGGCTTCGCCACGCTGGTGATCGTGTTCACGTACGTGCTCGTCGGCGGCAACGGGCACTGGGCAGGGCCGGTCCTGCTGACCTGGGGGCTGACGATCCTGCGCGACCTGTTGCAGGTCGCCGGCGGCCACTGGGAGGACATCGTCTACGGCGTGCTGCTCGTGGTGGTGCTGCTGGTGGCGCCGAACGGCCTGTCCGACCGGTCGCTCTACCGGGGGTTGCGACGACGATGGCGGGACCGCGGGAACCCGCCGTCTCCCAAGATCGACGAACCTGCGGAGAAGGTGGCGAGCCCATGACCGCACTCCTGGAACTGTCCGGGGTCAGCAAGCACTTCGGCGGCATGAAGGCCGTGGACGACGTCTCGTTCACCGTGCGGCAGGGCGCCATCTGCGGCCTCATCGGGCCCAACGGCGCCGGCAAGACGACCGTCGTCAACCTCATCAGCGGCTATCTCAAGCCGACGACCGGGACCATCCGGCTCGCCGGGGCGGACGTGGCCGACCTGCGCCCGCACCGCCTCGCCGCCGCGGGCGTCGCCCGCACGTACCAGAACCTGCAGCTCTTCGAGGAGAGCACGGTCCTGGAGAACGTCCTCATCGGCCGTCACCTGTCCTTCAAGGGCCGCCGCTGGCAGATGGGCAGGACCCGCAGGCGGGAGGAGGCCGAGCAGCACGAGGTGGCCCGGCGGCTCATCGACCGCGTCGGACTCACCGGCGTGATCGACGCCGACGTGGCCGAGCTCTCCTACGGCATGCGGCGGCGCGTCGAGATCGCCCGCGCGATGGCCACCGAACCCCGGCTGCTGCTGCTCGACGAGCCCACCGCCGGGATGAACCGCACCGAGTCCGACGAGATCGGCGAGCTCATCCGCTCGATCAACGACGAGGGCGTGACCGTACTGCTCGTCGACCACAACGTCCGGCTCGTCACCGAGGTCTGCCACCGCGTCGTCGTGCTCGACTGGGGCCGCGTCCTCACCGAGGCCGGGCCCACCGAGGTGTGGCAGGACCAACGGGTCAAGACGGCCTATCTCGGCACCCACGACCGTAACGCAGTGGAGGCACCCGATGCTGGTCGTTGAATCCCTCGTCACCCGCTACGGCGCGGTGGAGGCGCTGCACGGGGTGAGCCTCACGGTCGGCACCGGCGAGGCCGTCGCCATCGTCGGCCCGAACGGAGCCGGCAAGACCACCCTGCTGCGGACCATCTCCGGCCTGGTACGGCCCGCCGCCGGCACCGTCGAGATCGACGGCCGGGTGATGGGGCGCACGGCCGCGCACCGGATCGCCCGGCTCGGCGTCAGCCACGTGCCCGAGGGACGGGCCATCCTGTCCACGCTCACCGTGCGGGACAACCTGCTGATGGGCGGCTACCGGCTGCCCGGCGGCGGGGTTGAGGAGCGCATGGCCGAGATGATCGACCTGTTCCCGGTGCTCGGGCGCAAGCTCGACGACCTCGGCGGCGTGCTCTCCGGCGGCGAGCAGCAGATGCTGGCGATCGCGCGCGGGCTCATGGCCAAGCCGCGCCTGCTCATGATCGACGAGCCGTCGATGGGGCTCGCGCCGCGCATCGTCGGGGACGTGCTGGAGGCGCTGAAGCGGGTGGTGGCCACCGGCACCGCCGTGCTGGTGGCGGAGCAGAACGCCGGGCTGGCGCTGGAGGTGGCCGACCGGGCCTACGTGATGGTCGTCGGTGACGTCGTCACCTCCGGCAACAGCGCCGACCTCGACGAGAACCGGCTGCTGGAGACCTACCTGGCCTGACGCGACCTCAGGTGGCCAGGTGGGAACGGCCGGGCCGGCGGTGATCCCGCCGGCCCGGCCGTTTCGTTCCTCGCTCTGCCTCAGAGGCGTTCGATGATGGTGACGTTGGCCTGGCCGCCGCCCTCGCACATCGTCTGCAGGCCGTAGCGGCCGCCGGTGCGCTCCAGGTGGTTGAGCAGCGTCGTCATCAGCCGCGCGCCGGTCGCGCCGAGCGGGTGGCCCAGCGCGATCGCCCCGCCGTTGGGGTTGACCCTGGCCGGGTCGAAGCCGGTCTCCTTCAGCCAGGCGAGCACCACGGGGGCGAACGCCTCGTTGATCTCGACGGCGTCGATGTCGTCCGGCGTCATCTTGGCCCGCCGCAGCGCCCGCTCCGTCGCGGGGATCGGGGCGGACAGCATCATGATCGGATCGTCGGCCATCACGCTCATGTGGTGGATGCGCGCCCGGGGGGTCAGCCCGAGGTGCTTCACCGCGCGCTCGCCGGCGATCAGCAGGGCCGCGGAGCCGTCGCTGATCTGGCTCGCGCAGGCCGCGGTGATGCGCCCGCCGGGCAGCAGCGTGGGCAGCGACCTGATCTTCTCCCAGTTCGGCTCGCGCGGGCCGTCGTCGGCGCCGACGCCGTCGAGCGGCGCGATCTCCGGTTCGAAGAGCTTGTCAGCGTTCGCCCGCAGCGCCCGCTCGTGCGACTCGACGGCGAACTCCTCCATCTGCTCGCGGGAGATGTCCCAGTGGGTGGCCATCATCTCCGCGCCACGGAACTGGCTGACCTCGCCGTCCCCGAACCGGCCGGTCCACGCCGGCGAGGTGGAGAACGGGTCGTCGAAGCCGAGCGCGCGGCCCGCGTTCGCCGCCGACATCAGCGGCACCATGCTCATGTTCTGCACGCCGCCGGCGACGACGAGGTCCATCGTGCCGCTCATCACGGCCTGCGCGGCGAAGTGCACGGCCTGCTGGGCCGATCCGCACTGCCGGTCGATCGTCACCCCCGGCACGTGCAGCGGGAACCCCGCCGCGAGCCAGCAGGTGCGGGCGATGTCGAACGACTGCGGACCCACCGAGTCCACGTTGCCGAACACGACGTCGTCGACGAGTCCCGGGTCGATCCCGGTCCGCTCGACCAGGGCGCGGATGCTGTGGGCGCCGAGGTCGGCGGGATGGACGGTGCTCAGCGGCCCGCCCCGCTTGGTCACCGGGGTACGGACGGCATCGATGATGAAAGCTTCAGCCATGCCGGGAGGCTACGAGCGCGGCGTTATCCCGGCGTGCGCCGGATGACGGTCCGGCGTTACCCGGCCCGTACGGCGCCGCCGTCAGAAGGGCAGGCCGCCGCGCTCGACGAGTTGCCGGGCGATGACGTCGCGCTGGATCTCGTTGGTGCCCTCGCCCACGATCATCAGCGGGGCGTCGCGGAAGTAGCGCTCGACGTCGAACTCGGTGGAGTAGCCGTAGCCGCCGTGCACCCGGATCGCGTTGAGGGCGATCTCCATCGCGACCTCCGAGCAGAACAGCTTCGCCATGCCCGCCTCCATGTCGCTGCGCTCACCCGAGTCGTAGCGCTCGGCCGCGTACAGCAGCAGCCGGCGGGCGGCGGTCAGCTTGGTGCCCATCTCGGCGAGGTGGTTGCCGACGGCCTGGTGCCGCCAGATCGGCCTGCCGAACGACTCCCGCTGCTGGGCGTAGGCGAGCGCGTCGTCGAACGCGGCCCTGGCCACCCCTGTCGCCCGCGCCGCCACCTGGATGCGGCCGATCTCCAGGCCGCGCATCATCTGCGTGAACCCGGCGCCCTCCACGCCGCCGAGCAGCGCGTCCGCCGGGACCCGCGCGCCGTCGAAGACCACCTCACAGCTCTCCACGCCCTTGTAGCCGAGCTTGGGCAGGTCGGCGGTGACGGTGACCCCCGGCACCTTCTCCACCAGCAGGACGGAGATGCCGCGGTGCCGGGGCTCGGCCGCGGGGTCGGTCTTGCACAGCAGCGCCACCAGACCCGACATGCGGGCGTTGCTGATCCAGGTCTTGGTGCCGTCGATCACGTACCCGTCGCCGTCGCGCCTGGCCACGGTGCGCATCGCCTGCAGGTCGGAGCCGCCGCCGGGCTCGGTGAGCGCCATCGTGGCGCGCAGCTCGCCCGTCGCCATCCGCGGCAGGTAGCGGTCCTTCTGCTCCTGGGTGCCGTACGCGAGGATGAGCCTGGCCACCACGGTGTGCCCGCCCATGGCCCCGGCGAGGCTCATCCATCCGCGTGCCAGCTCTTCGGTGATCATCGCGAAGCACGGGGTGGAGACCTGGACGTCGCCGTACGGCTCGGGGATGGCGAGACCGTAGACGCCCATCCGCTTCATCTGGTCGATGAGCTCGCCCGGATAGGCGTTGGCGTGCTCCAGCTCCCTCGCGACCGGCCGTACCTCGCGGTCGACGAAGTCGCGCACCGCCTCGACCATGGCCGTCTCTTCGGCGTTCAACGTCATCGGTACTCCTTCGCTGATCTCGCGGTGCCGCCCCGCGTCAGATGATCTTCTCGTCGGCCAGGCCGGCGATCTCTCCCGGTGAGCGGCCCAGCTCGGCGAGGACGGCGGCGGTGTGCTCGCCGACGGCCGGCACCGGGTCCATCCGCGGCTCCTCGTCGCCGAGGGAGATCGGGGGGAGCAGCGCGCGGATGGCGCCGCCGGGGGTGTCGACGTCCCGCCACCGCTTGCGCTCCCGCAGCACCGGGTGGTCCAGGAAGTCGCCGACCGTGTTGACGCCGGCGTTCGCGATCCCGGCGCGGTCGAGCAGGGCGGAGGCCTCGGCCGCGCCGAAAGCGGCGAAGCGGGCGTCCACGATCGCCTCCAGGGTGTCGCGGTTGGCCACGCGCAGCGTGTTGGTGGCGAAGCGCGGGTCGGTGGCGAGCTCGGGCGCGCCGAGGAACTCCGCGCAGAACCGCACCCACTCGGTCTCGTTCTGGATCGAGATCAGGACCGTGCGCCCGTCTCCGGCGGTGAACGGCCCGTACGGGGCGATGGTGGCGTGCCGGGCGCCCGCGCGCGGTTGCTGGCGGCCGCTCCCGGCGGTGTAGTAGGCCGGCTGGCCCATCCACTCGGCCAGGGCCTCGAACAGCGAGACCTCCAGGGTGGCGCCCTCGCCCGTGAGCCGCCGCTGGTAGAGGGCGGCGAGGACGGCGCTGAAGCCGTACATCCCGGCGGCGATGTCGGCGACCGAGATGCCGACCCGGGCGGGCTCGTCCGCCGACCCGGTGAGCGAGACCAGGCCGGCCTCGCACTGGGCGAGCAGGTCGTACGCCTTGCGGCCGGCCCACGGGCCGTCGCTGCCCCACCCGGTGATGCCGAGCACGATCTTGCGGGGGTCCCGTGCCCGCACGGCGGCGGCCGACAGGCCGAGCCGGTCGGCCGCGCCCGGCCCGAGGTTCTGCACCAGCACGTCGGACCGGCCGACCAGCTCGTGCAGGATCTCCCGGCCGCGCGGCGACTTCACGTCCAGCGTCACCGACTCCTTGGAACGGTTGAGCCAGACGAAATAGCTGGACTGTCCGTTGATCGACTCGTCGTAGCGCCGGGCGAAGTCGCCGGAGCCGGGCCGCTCGATCTTGATCACCCGGGCGCCGAGGTCGGCGAGCTGGCGCGTCGCGAACGGCGCGGCAACCGCGTGTTCGAGCGCGACCACGGTGATCCCTGTAAGTGGCAGCACGTCTCCCCTTTCGTCCCGATATAAAATATATTATTTATGCTCAAATCACCAGATGTCTCATGAATCTCGTTGCCGAGCAGGAGTTCCGCCCACACACGAGGGCGCGAAACTCTATAGAGCCCGGCCGACACCTGGCTCCATGAACGGGCTAGGCGGGGTCCTGCTCGCCCGCCGCGCGCTTGTCGAACTGCCTGGCCAGCAGATCCCCGGCGTTGGCGATGTGATCGTGCATCGCCGCCCGCGCCGCCTCCGCGTCCCGGGCGCGCAGGCCCTCCAGGATCTTCGAATGGTCGTGCAGGGTGGCCTGCGGCCACCCCTCGATCTCCGAGTAGAAGCGGGTGGGGATGTACCGCCCGGTCAGGGTCAGCACCCACGTGATCTTGCGGGCGTCCGCGACCAGGTTGATCAGGCGGTGGAAGGCGTGGTTCTTCTCCTCCAGCAGCGCCAGGTCCTTACGGTACGCCGCCGCGAGCAGCTCGTGATGCAGGGCGTCGAGCTCGTCGAGCTCGTCAGGGGTCGCCCGGACCGCCGCCCGGGCGGCCAGCTCCCCCGAGATCAGCGCGTGCGCCTCGAACAGGTCGCGGATGTCCTGCCCCGTCAGCCGCGCCACCTGGAACCCACGCCGGGGCAGCAGCTCCAGGAAGCCCTCCACGCGCAGCACGTGCAGCGCCTCGCGGGCCGGGGTGGCGGAGATGCTCAGCGCTTGGCCAACCGCCTCAGGCCGGACGGAGTCGCCCGGGCGCCACTGCCCCGACATGATCATGCTTCGCACGTAGGCGGCGGCGTCGTCGCTGAGCTGCGGCCGCCCCGCCTCTGCCGCCCTGGCGCCCATCGCACCACCTCTCGTCTCGGCTCCCCCGGCGCGTGTCGCGCTGAAGATCCTAGACGTGCAGCGTCCCGCACGACACCCCGATCGGCTATATTATCCGGCCGACCCGAGCGGATACGGTCGCCGTACCAGGGGTTTCGTCTCTATAGAAGCAGCCACCCGGCGCCGGCGCCAGGGTGCTCCATCCGCCTACAGCGGCGCCTGCTGGACGAGGACGACGACGCCCGTCACCAGGACGAACCAGCCGAACCCGCTGCGCAGCCGGTCGGCGTCGAGGCGGCCCGCGAGGGCGCCGCCGACGAGCCCGCCGGCCACGGCCGCCGCGGTCACCCACAGCGCCAGGGACCAGTCGACGGGCGTGGAGTGCAGGTATCCGGCCAGGCCGGCCAGCGACTTCATGGCGATGACGACCAGTGAGGTGCCCACCGCCGCGCCCATGGGCAGGCCGCCGAGCAGCACCAGCGCGGGCACGACCAGGAAGCCGCCGCCCGCGCCGACGAGCCCGGTCACCAGGCCGACCACGGCGCCTTCGGCGACCACGTGCGGGACGGGCAGCTCTCGCGGGACCGCACGGGTGACACGACGGCCACGGATCATGGCCACGGCGGTGGCGAGCATCATGGCCGCGAAGGCCACCATGAGCAGCGTCTCGGGCAGGTGCGGGCCGATCAGGCCGCCCCCGTACGCGCCCGCCATGCCCGCGGCGCCGAAGATCAGCCCGGTGCGCCAGCGGACGCGCCCGGCCCTGGCGTGGCCGGCGGCGCTGACGGCGCTGGTGACGGCCACGACGAACAGCGACATGGCGATGGCCTGCTTGACCGGCACACCTGCCAGGTAGACCAGCAGGGGAACGGTGAGGATGGACCCTCCGCCGCCGAAGAGTCCGAGCGTCATGCCCACCACGACGGCGGCGGCGAGAGTCAAGGCGATCACAGATACCCCCGGGGGTATGTAAAGGACATGAGAAAGCGCCTGGTCAAGGGGCCGAAGGCCCGCGCAGACGGGCGACGGCGGCTTCGACGTCCACCTCGCCGGCGCGGTTGTAGGGCAGCTTGGCCAGCAGCATGCCCATGGCGCAGGTGTCGGTGAGCGCCGCGACCGTCAGGCCCGCGCCGACGAACGCGGCGACGAACACGGCGGCCGGGACCCACAGGCTGGTCACGGCCGAGACGAGCACGATGCTCCCGGCGACGAGCCGGACCTGCCGCTCCAGCGGCCAGCGCGGCCGGCCGCGGTTGACGGGTGCTCCGGAGGCGATCCAGGCGTTCATGCCGCCGTCCAGCACCGCCACGCCGGGCAGTCCGGCCTCGCTGAGCGCTTTGCGGGCCCGCTCGGCCCGGCCGCCGGACTGGCAGACGAGCACCATGCGGCCGCCGGCGTCCTGGACGATGCGTCGCAGGTGGGCGTCCACCTGGTCGAGCGGCAGGTTGACGGCGCCGTCGATGTGGGCGGACTCGAACTCGGACGGGGTGCGGACGTCCACGACGAGGACGCCGGGGTCGGTCGTGATCAGTGCGCGGGCGGTGGCGGTGTCGATGTGGGACACGAAGGTTCTCTCCTGGGAAGGTTGTCAGGCGGTGTGGTGCTGGCGGAGGGCGTCGGCGACCTCGGCGATGCCCGCGCCGTTGAGCGCGACCGGCCGGTATCCCCGGCCGGCGAGGAAGCCGGCGGCGATGGCCGCGCGGCGCCCGGAGGCGCAGGCGACGAGTACGGGTCGCTCCGGGTCGAGCTCGGCGGGCACGCCCTGGACGAACAGGTCGGGCAGGAAGCGCTCCACCGTGCCCGGCAGCCGGACCTGCTCCCGCTCGCTGGGCATCCGGACATCCAGCAGCTGCGCGCGCGGCTGGGCGAGCCGCTTGACGAAGACGTCGAGCCCGGCGAGCTCGTAGGTCTGCGTGGCGTCCGGGCCGGGATGCCGGACGACGCCCCGCACGGTGTCGATGCCGATCTGGGCGAGCTGCGTGACGGCTTCGGTGACGTCCTGGCCGGGCTCGGCGACCAGCGTGATCGGCTCGGCGTACGGCAGCAGCCAGCCGGTCCAGCTGCCGAAGTCCTCGTCCAGCTCGATGCCGGCCGAGCCGGGCAGCATGCCGCGGGCCTGCACCCCGCGCGGGCGGATGTCCACGACGTGGGAGCCCTCCGGCGCGGCGTCGAGCTCGGGGACGCGCACGGCCGGCATGGGCGGGGCGCCGAGCGTGTTGGCCGGGCCCATGTGCCGGTAGAAGGCCGGGATGGGCATGGGAGCGGTGAGCATGGCGTCGGCGAACTCCTCCGGGTCGTCGATGGCCAGCATCGGGTTGCCCTCGCGCTCGGCTCCGATGGTGGACGTCAACCGGCCGGCGCCGCTGGCGGTGCAGAACGAGCCCTCGCCATGGGTCGGGTACAGCCCGACGCCGGGGGGCAGCGCGGCCAGGCGGTGCAGCGAGCCGTGCTGCAGGCGGGCCAGGGAGCGGGCGCGCTCGGGGCCGAGCAGGTCGGGCCGGCCCGCCGAGGCGACCAGCAGGCTGCCGCCGGAGAAGAGCGCCACCGGCTCGCCGTCGACGAGCACCAGGTAGCTGGTGTGCTCGGGCGTGTGGCCGGGCGTGTGGATCGGCCGGAGGGTCAGGCCGGCGCCGCCGTCGATGTCCTCCAGGTGGAAGGCGGGCGTGTGCCGGTAGGCGGGCGTCGCGGCGGCCGGCAGCACCAGCTCGGCGCCGGTGCGCAGCGCGGCCTGCTCGCCGCCGGAGACGTAGTCGTTGTGGATGTGGGTTTCCAGCACGAACCGCAGCTCGACGTCGCGCTCGGCGGCGGCGTCCAGGAAGCGGCCGATGTCGCGCTGCGGGTCGACGAGGACGCCCTTGCCCTCGTACGTCAGCAGGTAGGTCTGGTCGCCCAGGCCGGGCGTCCGGAAAGAGGTGATGTCCATCGTGCGTCCATTCCCATCAAATACCCCTGGGGGTATAGGAGAGTCAGAAAAACGCGGCCACGACGTGGCCGCGGGTCTCAGGCGAGGGCGAGGAAGAGCTTCTCCAGCTCCGCCACGCTCATGGGCGGCTGGTCGCCGCGGTTCTGCGCGTCCTGGCAGTGCCGCAGACCGGAGGCGACGATCTTGAACCCGGCGCGGTCGAGCGCCTTGGAAACGGCGGCGAGCTGGGTGAGCACCTTCGTGCAGTCCTCCCCCGCCTCGATCATCGCGATCACCCCGGCGAGCTGGCCGTGCGCCCGCTTCAGTCGAGTCAGCGCGTCGCCCACCATGCTCTCGTTCAGCTCCATGCCCGCAGCATACCCCTAGGGGTACCCTTCTCCGCAAATCGGGCTCGGGCACGTAGGTCCCGGGGGTCCTGGGAATAGGTCATCGAGGCCGGACTGTGTGACCTTCGGCCCTGGCCACCCGACTGTGACCAGCGAAGATGAGGGAGAGGTCGTGCGAGCCGGGAGAGATGGGTGAACCGATGACGCTGGCATCACCGGGGCTGACGTCGGAGGAGGCGGCCGTACGGCTGGACCGCGACGGGCCCAACCTGCTGCCCGCCAAGCCGCCCACGCCGCTGTGGCGGCGGGTGGCCGGGCAGCTCCGTGACCCGCTGATCGTCGTGCTGCTGGTGGCCACCGCGCTGACCGCGTTCACCGGCGACTGGACGGACATGACCGTCATCCTCCTGGTGATCGTCGTCAACACCGGCGTCGGCGTGACCCAGGAGGTGCGCGCCGACAGGGCCATAACCGCGCTGTCCACGCTCACCGCGCCCACGGCCCGGGTCGTCAGGGACGGCGCCCAGCGGGAGGTGCCCGCGGCCGAGGTCGTCCAGGGCGACGTGCTGGTGCTGGCCGAAGGCGACATCGTCCCGGCCGACGCCCGCCTGGGAGAGGCCGCGGCCCTGCTGATCGACGAGTCCGCGCTGACCGGCGAGTCGGTGCCGGTGGACAAGAACCCCGGTGACGAGATCGCCGCGGGCACAGTGGTGCTGCGCGGGCGCGGCCGGGGCGAGGTGAGCGCGACCGGCGCGGCCAGCGCGACCGGGCGGATCGCGGCGTTGATGGTGGCGGCGGCCGGGCTGACGCCCCTGCAGCGGCGGCTGGTCGGGGTGGGGCGGCTGCTGGCCGGGGCGACGGTGTTCCTGTGCGTGGTGGTCGGGGCGCTGGGCCTGGTGCGCGGGCAGCCGCTGGAGCTGATGGTGATCACCGCGATCAGCCTGGTGGTGGCGGCCGTGCCGGAGTCGCTGCCCGCCGTGGTCACTCTCAGCCTGGCGCTGGGTGCCCGGCGGATGGCCGCGCGGCGCGCCCTCGTACGCCGCCTGCACGCCGTCGAGACGCTCGGCTCGGTCACCGTCCTGGCCACCGACAAGACCGGCACCCTCACCGAGGGACAGATGGTCGTGCGCCGGCTGTGGACACCCGCCGCGCGCGCGGCGCTCACCGGGACCGGCTACGGGCCGGACGGGGAGGTCGAGGGCGACGCGGCGCCCGAGGCGTTCGCCGGCCTGCTGACGGCCGCCGCGCTGTGCAACGACGCGCGGCTGATACGGGGCGACGGCGAGGAGTGGCGGGCCCTGGGCGACCCGACCGAGGCCGCGCTGCTGACCGCGGCCACCAAGTTCGGCCTGGACCGCGGCGAGCTGAACCGCCGTTACCCCCGCCTCGCCGAACGGCCCTTCGACAGCGTCCGCAAGCGGATGAGCACCCTGCACCGGCTGCCCGAGGGCCGGTCGAAGGTGATCTGCAAGGGCGCGCCTGAGGTGCTGCTGCGCGCGCCGGCCCTCGCCGACGACCGTGCGCTCCTGGACGACGCCGCCGCCGAGGCGGCGCGCCTCGCCCTCGAGGGTTACCGGGTCCTGGCCGTGGCCGAGGCCGACCTGCCCGGCATCCCCGAGGAGGTGCCGGAGGAAGGGCTGCGGCTCCTCGGCCTGGTCGCCATCCTCGACCCGCCCCGCCGGGCCGCCGCCGGCACCATGGCCGCCTGCCGCCGCGCCGGCATCCGGCCGATCCTGATCACCGGCGACCATCCGGGCACCGCCGGCGCCATCGCCACCGAACTCGGCATCATCGGCCCTGGCGAGCCGGTCGTCGACTGCCGCGCCCTCGCCACCTCCGACGGACACTCCGGCGCCTCCGTGTACGCGCGCGCCACCCCCGAGCAGAAGCTCGCCCTCATCGAGGACATGCGGGCGGACGGCGAGGTGGTCGCGATGACCGGCGACGGCGTCAACGACGGCCCCGCCCTGCGCCGCGCCGACATCGGCGTCGCCATGGGGGGACGCGGCACCGAGGTCGCCCGCCAGGCCGCGGATCTGGTCCTGGCCGACGACGACCTGGACACCGTGGTCGCCGCCGTCGACGAGGGCCGCCGCGTCTACGCCAACATCCGCCGCTTCCTGGTCTACGGCCTGTCCGGTGGCGCCACCGAGATCGCCGTCATGCTGATCGGCCCGGCGTTCGGGCTCGCGCTGCCGCTGCTGCCCGCCCAGATCCTCTGGGTCAACCTGCTCACCCACGGCCTGCCCGGCGTCGCGCTCGGCGGCGAGCCCGCCGAACCGGCCGCGATGCGCCGCCCGCCGCGCCCGCCGGACCAGAGTATCCTCGGCGCGGGCCTGTGGCAGCGGGTGATCCGCATCGCGGTCGTCCTGACCGTCGTCACGCTCGGCGTCGCCGTCTGGGCCCTGCACACCGGACGTCCCTGGCAGAGCATGGCGTTCTTCACCCTGGGCGCCGTCCAACTCGGCGTCGCGCTCGGGTCCCGCGCGCGCCCCGGCTCCCTCGCCAACCCGGCGCTGCTGGTCGCCGTGGCCGGAGCGCTGCTGCTGCAGCTCGCCGGCCTGTATGTGCCGCTGCTCCGCGACCTGCTCAGCACCGAACCCCTCGCCGCCGGAGACCTGCTCGTCGTGACCGCGCTGTCGGTCCTCGGTTACGCCGCCGCCCGGCTGGACCGCATCCTGCACCGCGAGCCCGTGCCCGAAGCCGTCCGCTGACTGCCACCGGAGTCAGGGAAGGGCGAACCGCGCGGCGTGCCCGAAGGCGATGGCGGGCACCGTGTGGTGCGCGTCGTAGGGGCTCGGCCTGAGCGCCGCGTCGGAGAACGCCCGCGGCCGTCGCAGGACCTGCGCAGCGAGGAACGCCAGGTGATCTACGGCAGCCTGATCCACAAGCTCAAGCCGTTCGAGCTGTTCGAGAACCAGTATCTGGGGTCGGAGCTGCTCCGGCAGATCTTCGACGTGGACGAGATGCTGTACTTCGTGGCCCCGGGCTGGTACTCCCACACCGACCGCACCAACGCGATCGATCCGGGCGGCCACGCCACCGACGAGTGGCGGGTCGACTACCTCATCACCGAGCAGACACAGCCCGCGCCCCTGGGGAGCTCACTCGGCTGGCTGATCCAGATCGACGGCGACGCCCGCCGCAACGAGTTCCTCAACGCCGCGTGGGCCAAGGCGGTCCTGCCCGTACGGCCCGGACGCGAGATCGCCGCACTGGAGTGGCTCCGGCAGGCGAACGTCGAGGGAGAGGCGGCACTCGACCTCCCGTACGAGTTCCAGGAAGGCGACCCCCCGGCCTATCAGGGCAAGAAGGTGGGAGAAGTCCTGGACATCCTCGCGTCCCAGTTGCAGCAGTCCAACACGCTCATCGGCAACCCCTCGCCGCGGAGGAGGTCTTCGAGACCGGTTTCGACCCCCTCGCCGGCGGCTTCCGCCCGGCGAAGCCGTACGAGGTCTTCGACCAGTGGGTCGAGGTGCTGCCCACCGACCAGGTGGTGGCGGTGGAGGTGCAGTACGACCCGAAGACCGGTCAGCAGCTGTGACCGGCCGTGTCACCTGTCGTCCGCCGCCGAGGGCCGGACGACCGCCACCGGGCAGGTGACGTGGTTCAGCACGCCGCGGCTCACCGAGCCGAGCACGGCCGAGGCGAAGCCGCCCATGCCACGCGAGCCCACCACGACCAGATCGGCCGTGGCCGAGGCCTTCATGAGGGCCGCGACGGGATGCTCGCACACCTGCTCGTCGGTGATCTCGACGTCCGGGTTCTCCTCCCGCCACGGCGTCACCGCTTCGCGGGCCTTGCGCTGCTGCTCCTCGAAGGCGCTGTCCAGGACACCGACGTAGGCGGCGGCGTACGGCACGGACATCGGCACCTGCCAGGCGAACACCGCGTGGACACGGGCCCGGCGGGCGCGCGCCTGCTCGATGGCGTACCTCATCGCCGTCCGGGAGCACTTCGAGCCGTCGTAGCCGACCACGACCCGCCCGTACGTCGCCTCGGCCCTGCCGCGCACGACGACGACGGGCACGGCGGCGTATCCCGCCACGGCCGCGCTGACCGAGCCGAGCAACATCGCGGCGAAGCCGCCCCGTCCCCGGCTGCCCAGGACCACGCACTCGGCCGAGGCCGACTCGGTGATCAGCTGCTCGACGACGTTGCCGCTCCGCACCTCCGTGGTCACCTCCACGTCCGACGCCACCTCGTGTGCCCGGGCGGCGGCGGCCCGCAGCGCATCGGCGCCGTACCGCGACTCGGCCTCGTCCAGGACGAGCGGCCAGTGCTCGTGCACGTGCACGAGGTGGAGCGAGCGCCCGCGGCGGTGCGCGTCGGCGGCCGCCCACTCGACGGCCGCGGTCGCCGGTACGGAACCGTCCACTCCGGCCATGATCTTTCCCGCCATGACACGCCCTCCCCTTCAGCCGGCCACCGTGCTGCCCCTCTCCGTATCTCCCCAGGTTGATGCGGTTGATTCCGTCCCAAGGGCCGCCCCGCGGATTGCCTTCTCCAGACCCCCGCCACGCACGTTCTGGGTATCAACCCATCTTCGCGGGCCCCTGGAGGGAGCCGGGCAGGAAGGTGATCCAGTGCGGGGGATGTGATCGATGAGCCAGGCGGAGCAGCCAGCCCAGGGCCGGGAGGTCGATCCGACTGAGCGGCTGGAGCTGCTGCTGCGTGATCTGCGCAGCGCCCGGTCCGGTCTGACCTCGCGGGAGGCGGCGCGGCGGCTGGTCCAGTACGGCCCGAACGAGCTCCACCGCCGTGGTGGTCATCGGTGGCCTGGGGAGCTGGTGCGGCAGTTCACCCACCCGCTGGCGCTGCTGCTCTGGGCGGCCGCGGCTCTGGCGTGGGTGGCGGGGATCATCCCGGTGGCGGTGGCGATCGTGGTGGTGATCGTCATCAACGCGGCGTTCGCGTTCGTCCAGGAGTTGCAGGCCGAGCGGGCGGTCGAGGCGCTGGCCGCGTACCTGCCGGTGCAGGCGAAAGTGCTGCGCGACGGGCGTCCGGCAGTGGTGCCCGCCGCCGAGCTGGTGCCCGGCGACGTCCTGGTGATCGACGAGGGGGACCGGATCTCGGCGGACGCCCGGTTGGTCGAGGGCGGCGTCGAGATCGACCTGTCGATGCTGACCGGCGAGGCCATGCCGGTCTTCCGGTCCGCGGAGCTGCTCGATACCGGGGTGAGCCTGCTGCGGGCTCGCGACCTGGTGTTCTCCGGGACGATGTGCACCGAGGGCCGGGCGCGGGCCGTGGTGTTCGCCACCGGGATGCGGACCGAGCTGGGGCGGATCGCGGCGCTGTCGGAACGCGTCCAGCGCGAGGAGAGCCCGCTGGAGCGGCAGGTCCGCAAGGTGGCGTGGCTGATCGCGGCGATCGCGGTGGTCACCGGGGCGGCCTTCGTCCCGCTGGCGACCTTCGGCGCGCACCTGCCGGTGCCGGAGGCCGCGGTGTTCGCCGTGGGGCTGCTGGTGGGCAACGTGCCGGAGGGCCTGCTGCCGGTGATCACCCTGGCGCTGGCCCTGGGCGTGCGCGACCTGGCGCGGCGGGGAGCGGTGGTCAAGCGGCTGAGCGCGGTGGAGACGCTGGGGGCGACGGGGGTGATCTGCACCGACAAGACGGGCACGCTCACGGAGAACCGCATGCGCGTCACCGTGATCTGGACCGCCGCCGGGACCTACGAGCCGGAGGACGGCCCGGCGGCCGGGGACGCCCGAGACCCGGCGCTCGGAGGGCTGCTCTCCGTCATGGTGGCGTGCAACAACGCCCAGCGCGACCTCGCCGGGACCCTGACGGGCGACCCGACCGAGATGGCGATGCTCGCCGCCGCCGACCGGCTCGGCGCACCCGGCCGGACCGGCGGGCGGCTGCGCCTGTTCCACTTCGACCCGGTGCTGAAGCGGATGTCGACCGTCGACGAACGTGACGGCGGCACGTGGGTGGACACCAAGGGAGCTCCCGAGACGGTCCTGCCGCTCTGCACCGCGATCATGGAAGGCGGCGAGGTCCGGCCTCTCACCGCGGCCCGGCGCCACGACGTCGAACAGGTCGTGGACGCCCACGCCCGCCGGGGCCTGCGCGTGCTCGCCCTGGCCGCACGCCGCCTCGATCCGGCACGGCCCGCGCCCCAGGAGCGTGCGGACGCCGAACGCGAACTGACCCTGCTGGGCCTGGTGGCGATGCACGACCCGCCGCGGGCCGAAGTCGCCGAGGCCGTCGCGTACTGCCACGCCGCCGGCATCCGCATCATCGTGGTCACCGGTGACCACGCGCTGACCGCGGCGGCGATCGCCCAGCAGGTGGGCATCGCCGGCGAGCACCCGGTGGTCGTCACCGGCGAGCGGCTCGACGCCATGAGCGAGCACGACCTCGACGCGCTGCTGCGCGAGCACCGTCAGCTGATCTTCGCGCGCAGCTCGCCCGAGGCCAAGCTGCGGATCGCCGACGCGCTGCGCGCCGAGGGGCACGTGGTGGCGATGACCGGCGACGGAGTCAACGACGCGCCGGCGCTGCGCCGCGCCGACATCGGCGTCGCCATGGGGCGTTCGGGCACCGACGTGGCCAAGGAAGCCGCCACGATGGTGCTCACCGACGACAACTTCGCCACCATCGTGGCCGCCATCAGGTCAGGCCGGCAGGTCTACGACAACATCCGCAAGTTCATCTGTTACATCTTCGCCCACACCACCCCCGAGATCGTCCCGTTTCTGGTGTTCGCCCTGGCGGGCGGGGCCGTCCCGCTCCCGCTCACGGTGCTGCAGCTGCTCGCCTTCGACGTCGGCACCGAGACCCTGCCCGCGCTCGCGCTCGGCCGCGAACCCGCCGAGCCCGGTCTCATGCGGCGCCCGCCGCGCGAGCGCTCGGAGAGCGTGATCCGCACCTCGATGCTGCTGCGCGCCTGGCTGTTCCTCGGCGTGATCTGCGCCGTCCTGTCCATGTCCGGGTTCTTCTACGTACTCCTGAAAGCCGGTTGGCACCCGGGCGATCCGACCGGTCCCGGGAGCCCGCTGCACCACGCCTACCGGCAGGCGACCACCATGACCTTCCTCGGCATGATCACGTGCCAGATCGGCACCGCGTTCGCGGCCCGCACCGAACGCGCCTCCCTGCGCTCGGTCGGCGTCACCTCCAACCCCCTGCTGCTGTGGGGCATCGCCTTCGAGCTGGCCCTGGCCGCCGTGCTCATCTACACCCCGCCGTTCCAGGCGCTGCTGGGCACCGCCGCCCTGACAATGGACATGCTCGCCTTCGTCGCCCCGTTCCCGTTGATCGTCTGGGGCGCCGACGAGATCCGCCGGTGGCTGCTGCGCCGCCGGGAGGCCCAGCCGCTGTGATCGGCCTCGCGGCGGTTCCGTGAATGTGCCCTTGCCCAATGATGACCAGCGCCTTCGTAGGACAGTCACCGGCACGGGTTCATGATGGGAATGTGGGTTCAACCAGCAGATTCGACGCTTTTCGCGCGCTGGCCGAGCGTCGCGGGCGTCCGCGGATGCTGGATTCCCTGTCCGAGGCGGCGAGAGCCGGACAAGGATCCGCCGAGGAGCGGGCGCCCGAAGTGGCCCGGCGACTCGGCCTGCCGGCCGCGGCGGGGCTCGGACCGGCCACCTTCTACGCCGATCTGGCCGCTCCCCGCGGTCGCCGTCACGTCCGGGTCTGCACCGCCGCCGCCTGCTTCGCGGCCGGGTCGGGCCGCCACGTCCAGGAGGTGGAGGAGGCGCTCGGCGTCGCGGCGGACCACGTGGACGCGCAGGCGCGGGTCTCGCTGCAGAGCGTCCGGTGCCTCGGCTACTGCTACGCGAGCCCGGCCTGCCTCGACGGCGACACGCCGTGCACCGGCCCGGATCCGGCCGCCCAGCTCTCCGGCCGCGCGCGGGCCCACGCTCCCCCGATACCCGCCGCCGACGCCACCGGCGCTCCGGTGGTGCTGGCCGGCGTCGTCGGGAGAGAGGATCCCTGGGAGGTGTGGCCCCGCGTGGTGCGGACGCTCGCCCCGGACCGGGTCCTCGCCGAGGTGGCGGCCTCCGGGCTGCGCGGGCGCGGAGGAGCCGGCTTCCCGGTGGCCGCCAAGTGGGCCGCCGCCCAGGGCTCGCCCGACACCGTGGTGGTGGCCAACGGCGACGAGGGCGACCCGGGCTCGTACGCCGACCGGCTGCTGATGGAGGCCGATCCGGGACGGGTGCTGGAAGGGCTGGCGCTGGCTTGTCACGCGGCCGGAGGCCGCCGCGGCGTGGTGCTGGTCCGGTCGGAGTATCCGCGGGCGCTGGCCCGCATGCGGGCCGCGGTGGAGCGGGCACGCGCCGACGGGCATCTGGGACGGCGGATCCACGGCACCGGCGTCGATCTCGACATCGAGGTGGCCGAGGGCGCGGGCTCCTATGTCGCGGGCGAGGAGACCGCCCTCGTCGCGGGGCTCGAAGGCGGGCGTGGCTGCGCCCGGCCGCGCCCGCCGTACCCGACCAGGCAGGGCCTGTGGGACGCCCCGACCGTGGTGAACAACGTGGAGACGCTGGCCGCGGTCCCGTGGATCGTCCAGCGGGGCGGAGACGCCTACGCCGCGCGCGGCACGTCCTCGGAGACAGGCACGAAGCTGGTCTGCCTGTCCGAGCGGTTCGCCCGGCCGGGCTGCTACGAGGTCGAACTCGGCACGTCCGTGCTCGCGATCGTCGAGGAGCTGGGCGGCGGCCTGCGCGAGGGCTCGGAGCTGGCCGTGGTGCAGGTCGGCGGGCCTCTCGGCGGCTTCCTCGCCGCCGGCGAACTCGACGTGCCGCTGTCGGAGGCGGCCCTGGCCGGTCGCGGCGCGGCGCTCGGACACGCCGGGCTCGTCGCCTTCGACCAGCACGTCGAGCCCGAGGACGTGCTGCGGCACGTGTGGGAGTTCGCCGCCGCGGAGAGCTGCGGGGCGTGCTCGCCGTGCCGGGTGGGGTCCCGCCGGGGTCTGGAGATCGCCCGGACCGCCGCGCGGGCGGGCGACGAGTACGCGCGGCTGCTGCGCGTCATGGGCGAGGCCAGCCTGTGTGCTTTCGGACGTCGCGTGCCGGCGGCGGTGCGCAGCCTCGCCCGCGCCTACGGCGACCGGCTGGCGGGGTGGGACCGGTGAGGGTTCTGGTCGACGGGGTGACCGCGCACGTGGCGGACGGCGCCTCGATGCTCGACGCCGTGCGCGCGGCCGGCGGCGAGCTGCCCACGTTGTGCGACGACGACCGGCTGACCTCGGTGGGCTCCTGCCGCACCTGCCTGGTCAGATCCGGCGGCTCGGTGGTGGCCGCCTGCGTCACTCCGGCCGCCGACGGCGCCCGCATCGAGGTCGCCGCCGAGGATCTGCGGACGTCGCGCCGCGAGGCGGTCGAGCTGATCGTCTCGGCGCTGCCGCCGTACGCTCTCGACGGCGGCAGCGAGCTGGCCACACTCTGTCACTCGCTGGGGATAGCCCCGGACCTGGCCCGGGGAACCGGCGGCCGGGGACGTGACGACAGCCACCCGTACGTCCACCTCGACCGCGACCTGTGCATCGCCTGCGGCCGGTGCGTGCGCATGTGCGCCGAGGTGCAGGGCACCTTCGCCCTCACCCTGACCGGACGGGGCTCCGACACGGTGGTGGCGCCCGGCACGGGAGGGCCGTGGGCGGAGTCCGACTGCGTCTCCTGCGGCGGCTGCGTCGACACCTGTCCCACCGGGGCGCTCACCGAGCCCGGCCTGCCCGGCGGCGGCCGAGCGCCGGAGGCGGCCCGCACCCGCACCACGTGCGGCTACTGCGGGGTGGGCTGCTCGCTGGACGTGCTCACGCGCGACGGCGAGGTGATCGCGGCGTCGCCCGCCCACGACGGCCCGGTCAACCGCGGGCACGCGTGCGTCAAAGGACGGTTCGCCCACGGCTTCCTCCGCTCGCCCGAGCGTCTCACCGGGCCGCTGCTGCGCCGCGCCGGCCGGCTGCGGCCGGCGAGCTGGCGCGAGGCGCTCGACCACGTCGCCCGGGGGCTACGGGCCGCGGTCGCCGCGGGCGGCCCCGGCGCGGTGGCGGCGATCTCCTCGGCCAGGGCGACCAACGAGGAGAACTACCTGCTCCAGAAGTTCATGCGGGTCGTGATCGGCACCAGCAACGTCGACAACTGCTCAAGGCTGTGCCACTCCCCCTCGGCCGCCGGGCTGACCGCGACGTTCGGCCTGTCCGGCGGCACCGACAGCTTCGACGACGTGGAGACCGCGGACTGCCTGCTGCTGGTGGGCGCCAACCCGGCCGAGGCGCATCCGGTGGTCGGCGCGCGGCTGCTCCAGCGGATCCTGCGCGGGGCGCGGCTCGTCGTGGCGGACCCCCGGGCGGTCGGCCTGGCCCGCTACGCCGACGTGCACCTGCGGCCCCGGCCCGGCACCAACGTCGCGCTCTTCCACGGGCTGGCCCACGTCATGCTCGCCGAGGGCCTGGTCGACGAGGAGTTCCTGCGCCGCCGGGCGAGCGGCCTGCCCGAGCTCACCGCGCTGCTGGAGGACTACTCGCCGGAGCGGGCCGCCGCCGTCACCGGCGTCCCCGCCGGCGACATCGTCGCGGCCGCCCGCCTCTTCGGCCGGGCGGAGCGGCCGGCGATCGTCTACGGGCTGGGCGTCACCGAGCACCTGCACGGCACCGACGGCGTGCGCACCCTGTCCAACCTCGCGATCCTGCGCGGAGCGGTCGGGACCGGCCGCGGCTTCGGGGTGAACCCGCTGCGCGGCCAGAACAACGTCCAGGGCGCTTCCGACATGGGCGCGCTGCCGGACCTCCTGCCCGGGTACGGGAAGGTGACCGACCCCGCCGCGCGGGCCAGGGCCGAGGAGGTGTGGGGCGCCCCGGTTCCCCCGCGGCCGGGGCTGCGCATCCCGCAGATGTTCGCCGCCGCCCGGTCGGGAGAGCTCCGCGCGCTGTGGGTCATCGGGGAGGACGTCTGCGCCACCGATCCCGACAGCACCCTCGTCGCCGAGGCGCTCGACGCCTGCCCGCTCGTCGTCTGCAGCGAGCTGTTCCTGTCCGAGACCGCCCGCAGGGCCGACGTCGTGTTCCCGGTCGCGTCCTGGCTGGAGAAGGAAGGCACCTTCGTCAACTTCGACCGCCGCTTCCAGCGGGTGCGCGCCGCCCTCCGCCCGCCGGAAGGGGTGCTCACCGATTTCGAGGTCATCCACGCGCTCGCCGCGACGCTCGGCGCCGACCTGGGGTGCCCCACCCCGGCTGACGCTCTGGACGAGTGCGCCCGCCTGGTCCCCGCCTTCGCGGGGCTGTCGCACGTACGGCTCGACCGCGAAGGCGCGGTCTGCTGGCCGTGCCCGGACCCCGACCGGCCCGGCGAGTCCTCGCTCTACCGGGAACGGTTCGCGACCCCCGACGGGCTCGCCCACCTCAGCGCCGCGCCCTATCTGCCGCCGGGCGAGCAGCCCGACGACCGTTACCCTCTGGTCCTGGTCACCGGACGGCGCTGGGCGCACTACAACTCCGGCGGGATGACCCGTCGTACGGACAATCTGCGGCTCGACCCCGTCGACCGGCTCGACGTCCATCCGGACGACGCGGCCCGGCACGGCCTGCGCGACGGCGACCGGGTCAGGGTGGAGAGCCGCCACGGCAGCGCCTCCCTGATCGCCCGCCTCAGCGACGACGTGGCTCCGGGCCAGGTCTTCTGCGCTTTCCACTTCCCCTCCAGCGGGGTCAACGCCCTCACCTCCGACCGGGCGGACACCGTGACCTCCTGCCCTGAATACAAGGTCACCGCCGTGCGGCTGACGGCGCTGACGAAGGACACAGAACTTCTCCGGAGGCGGCGATGAGCGATGGATACGCCGGTCGGCCCGTACTGGTCGGCTACGACGACTCGCCGGGGAGCCACCAGGCGCTGAGCTGGGCGCTCGACGCGGCGCGCATCCGAGGGCTGCCGGTGCTGGTCTGCCATGCCCTGCACTGGCCCTACGCCTTCCGGCCCGTCACCCACGAGATCATGGCGCAGATCGAGCACGTCGCCCTGACCGTCGTGGAGGAGGGCGTCCGCCGTGCCCGGGAGCTGGCTCCCGACGTGAATGTCCTGCAACTGCTCGGCAAGGGCACGCCGGCGGCGGTGATCCTGGAGGCCGGGCGCGACGCGGAGCTGACGGTGCTCGGATCCCGCGGGCAGGGCGGGTTCGACAGCTTGCAGGTGGGGTCGGCCGCCGTGCAGGTGCCCGCGCACAGCGCGCGGCCGGTCGTCATCGTACGGCCCGTCCCGCCGCCGAGCAGCCCGGAGGTCCGGATCGTGGTCGGGCTCGACGGCTCGCCCCCGAGCCTGGCGGCCTTCGACTTCGCCCTGGACGAGGCCGCCCTGCGCGGCGGCACGGTGCAGGCACTCTGCTGCTGGACCGAGTGCGGCTCGTCGGCCTGGCAGGATCCGCTGCCCTTCGTGGATTCGCACGCGCTGCGCAGGGGGGCGGAGGCCCGCTTCCGCGAGGTCGCGTCGGAGCTGGCCCGCAGGCACCCTGAGGTGCCGGTCATGACAGCCTTCGTGGCCGAGCGGCCCCAGCGCGCGCTGATCGAGACGGCCCAGGACGCGACGCTCCTCGTGCTGGGGAGCCGCGGCAACGAGTCACCCGCCTGCCTGCTGCTGGGACCGGTGACCCAGACCGCGCTGCGCGAGGCCAGGTGCCCGGTCGCGGTGGTCCCACCGGCCCCGTGACCCTGCCGTCATCTGGGGTATCTGTCAGGCACGCTGCCTGGCCGTACGGCTCGCGCTGACGCCCTGACCTGCGGAGGCGTTCACCGAGGCCGGGTGACGAGGTCGCTCAGGGCCGCTGCCAGGCGGTCGACGTCGTCGGTGGAGGTGAACAGGGCGGGGGTGACCCTGACGGCGTCGCCGCCGCTCATGCCGCTGCGGGCGACGGTGAAGATCCGGTGCTTGGTCATGAGCTCGTCCGCGATCGCGACGTTGTCAGCCTCCGAGTCGCGGCCGGGCAGCCGGAACGCGGTGATGCCGCCGTACATGCCGGGCTCGTCCGGGGTGAGGACCCGCGCGCCGAGCTCGTGCGCCCGGCGGACCCAGCGGTCGCGCAGGAAACGCAGGCGGGCCTCCTTGACCTTCGCGCCCAGGGTCTCGTGGAAGTCCAGGGCGGCGTCAGCGGTCAGGAACGGGGCCACGTTCATGGTGCCCGAGTGCACCCGTGAGCGGATGTCGGACGCCGGGTAGGTCTCGTCGTCGTACAGAAGATCGATGTCGGCCAGGCGATCCGCGCGGATGTAGAGGAACCCCGCGCCCAGCGGCACGCCCATCCACTTGTGCAGCGAGAACACCCCGAAGTCGGCGTCGAGGTCGGCGATGCTGAAGTCGAGCTGGCCCCAGGAGTGGGCGGCGTCCACGATCACGTCCACGCCGCGCTCACGCGCCATGGCCATGATCTGGCGTACCGGGGTGACCAGGCCGGTGCGGTTGTTCATGTGGCTGAGCAAGAGGAGCCGCACCTTCGGGTGCAGGCGCAGGGCTCGCTCGTAGGTGTCGAGCACCGCCTGACGGGTGGCGGGCTCGGGCATGACGATGCGCTCGACGGTGACGCCGCGCCGGGCTCGCAGCCAGTTCATGGCGTACTGCCCGCTGTGGTAGTCGAGGTCGGCGTACATGACGGCGTCGCCCGGGCGCAGGCGGCGGTAGCCGGAGATCAGGTTCTGCAGGGCCTCGGTGCCGCCCCGGGTGAGCGCGATCTCGTTCCTCGTCACGCCGAGCAGGGCGGCGATCCGGTCGCGGACCTCGTCGGCCCGCGGCTTGTAGGTGGTCCGCAGCAGGTGGGAGCTGTGCTGGTTGAGATGGTCGACGTTGTGGTGGTACGCCCGCCGGACCGGCTCCGGCATGACCCCGTAGTAGCCGTTCTCCAGGTTCACGAAGTCCGGGCTCACCCGGAACTGCCGCGCGACGGTCGCCCAGAAGCGCTCGTCGCGCGCGAGCCGCTCCGGGGCGACGCCGGTCGGCACGGCCAGGGTCGCCGGCGCGTACGCGCGCTCCCGGTCATAGGGGCATGCCACGGCGCCGACCGCCATGGCGCCGAAGCCGGCGACGATCCGTCGTCTGGACAGGGCCATGGCGCACTCCTGATATCAGCGGGAATTGACGGACGGCGGACGAGAAGGACCGCCGCGCTGTCCAGTGTGGCCGATATTCGGGTGGACAGGGCAAACCATCGGCGCCGTGTCGCGCAGATAAGACGAATGACCGGTCGCGCTCGCGCGAGAAAGCCCGCCATAACCTGTGACCGGCGGTAGCTTTACCGGAAAGTTTGCTCCTGCCGAGCGCGCCCGGCCGCCTTCCGGGCACTATTTCAGGTGATGTCAGCGACACGGACGACCCTTTCGCGCCGCCCGGCCGGATCTCGCGCCGGGCGGCTCGTGTCGCACGCGCTGCTGGCGATCGTCTGGCTGATCGTCGCGGTCTTCGCCCACGGCGGCGCCTGCGCCGCACTGGAGCTGTCGGAGCAGGCCAGCCACAGCGCCCAGCTCGGCGACGGCGGTCACGTCGCGGACCAGGGGCACGTCGCCGCAGCTCAGCACCGTGCGCACTGCTGGCATCACCAGCTGCCCGAGAGACACAGGCACAGCACGGAGCAGGACGGCTCGGCGACCCATCCGGCCGGCCCGCCGACCGGCGCGCCCATGCCGGCCGCGATCGTCGTCTCCCCTCCCGCCGCCGTGGGCGGCACGGCCCCGGCGGCCGTGGCGGGCCGCCCCACGTCCTGTCAGGAAGATCTCTGTGTGATGCGCATATAGGACGCGCGGCCTTTTCACGAGCCGTCAACCGTCCATTCATTTCGGGGATCTCCATCATGTCATCGCAAGCTGTTTCCGCGCGCCTGAAAGAGGCGCCGTCCGGTAGATATTCGACGCTGCCGCTCTCGGTCGGCAATACGCCGTTGACTTTCATATCCGAGCCGTTCGTGCCGGGCGGCGGAGGATTCTGGGCCAAACTCGAAGGCTTCAACCCGGGCGGCATCAAGGACCGCCCGGCGCTGCACATGGTGCGCCGGGCACGGGCGCGCGGCGACCTCCAGCCGGGCGCGACCGTCGTCGAGTCGACCAGCGGCACGCTCGGGCTCGGCCTGGCGCTGGCCGGCATCGTGTTCGGCCATCCGGTCGTGCTCGTGGCCGACCCCGGCATGGAGCCGCTCATGTGCCGGCTGCTGGCTTCCTACGGGGTACGGCTGGAGATGGTCACCGAGCCCTGCGCCGTCGGCGGCTGGCAGCAGGCCCGCCGCGAACGGGTGCGGCAGCTCCTCGCGGAGAGCCCCGGCGCCTACTGTCCCGACCAGTACAACAACCCCGACAACGTGGACGCCTACGCCGGGCTGGCCCACGAACTGCTGAACCAGGTCCCCCAGATCGACACGCTGGTGTGCTCGGTCGGCACGGGCGGGCACAGCGCGGGCATCTCCAGCGTGCTGCGCCGCCACTTCCCCGGCCTGAGCCTCGTCGGCGTGGACACCGTGGGCTCGACCATCTTCGGCCAGCCCGCCAGGCCGCGGCTGATGCGCGGGCTCGGCTCCAGCATCTACCCGCGCAACGTCGCCTACGACGCCTTCGACGAGGTCCACTGGGTCGCCCCCGCCGAAGCGGTCTGGGCCTGCCGCACCCTGGCCGCCCTGCACTACGTCTCCGGCGGCTGGAGCACCGGCGCCGTCGCCCTCGTGGCCCGGTGGCTGGCCCGTGCGCAGCCCGGCCGGACCATCGTCGCGATCTTCCCGGACGGGCCGTGGCGTTACTGGGAGAGCATCTACGACGACGACTACTGCCGGGCCCACGGCCTGCTCGGCGCCGTCCCGGCCGGCGAGCCGGACCTGCTGCTCGCTCCGGACGAGCGGGAAGTCCACCGCTGGACGCGCTGCACAGGCGTGCGCGCCCCGCTGGCAGCCGGGCGATGAGGCGCACCCTGGCCGAGTTCCGCTCCTTCGACCGGCCCATCCAGCTCCTGCAGATCAACCAGGCGGGCATCAACCTCGGCTTCTACATGCTCATGCCCTACCTCGCCCAGCATCTGTCGACCGGCGCCGGTCTGGCCGCCTGGACGATCGGGCTCGTCCTGGGCCTGCGGAACCTGAGCCAGCAGGGCCTGTTCCTGATCGGCGGCACCCTGGCCGACCGGCTGGGCTACAAGCCGCTGATCATGCTGGGGTGCGCGCTCCGTACGATCGGGTTCGCCCTGTTCGGGCTGACCACTTCGCTGCCGTGGCTCCTCGTGGCGGCCGCCGTGACCGGGGTCGCCGGGGCGCTGTTCAACCCGGCGGCCCGCGCCTACCTGGCGTGCGAGGCGGGTGAGCGCAAGGTGGCCGCGTTCGCCGTGTTCAACGTGTTCTACCAGGGCGGCATCCTGCTCGGCCCGCTGGTCGGCATCGCCCTGCTGAACGCCGGTTTCGCCGCCGTGTGCCTGTCCGCCGCGGGGATCTTCGCGGTGCTGACCGTCATGCAGGGCCTGTGCCTGCCGGCCCGGCGCGGGCCCGCCGGTGAGCATCAGCCGGTGCTGAGCGACTGGCGGCGGGCGTTCGGCGACCGGGCCTTCGTCTCCTTCGCCGCGGCGATGATCGCCTCCTACGCGCTGTCGTTCCAGATGTACCTGGCGCTGCCGCTGGAGGTGGAGCGGGTCGGCGGCGGCGAGAGCGGCGTGATGGCGTTGTACGCGCTGTCGGCGCTGCTCGGCATCGCCGGGCAGGTACGGCTGACCGCCTGGTGCTCGGCCCGGTGGAGCCGGGGACAGGCGATCAGCCGGGGCCTGGCCCTCATGGGGGTCGCGTTCCTGCCCCCGGCGGCGACGGCGCACCTGGCCCTGCCCCCGGGCTGGGCGCTGCTGCCTCTGGTGGCGTGCACGCTGCTGCTCACCCTGGGGACGCTGGCCGCCTTCCCGTTCGAGATGGCCACCATCGCCGACCTGGCGGGAGACCGGCTGATCGGCACCTACTACGGCGTGTACAACCTGCTGTCCGGCATCGGGATCCTGGCCGGCAACCTGCTGGCGGGCGCCCTGGTCGACGCGGGCCGCTCCAACGGCATGACAGCTCTGCCGTGGGCGCTGCTGGCCGCCGCGGGATTGGCCTCCGCGGCGGCCGTCAGGCGGCTGGACCGGAGGGAGCGGCTACCGGTCGCCGGCCGGGTCCCGGCCGGCTGACCACGACCGCCGGCGGGGAGCGCCGGGCGGCCGGCCCGGACAGAGGGAAGCATTACCTCCGTTGTCACGTCGGATCACCGGTGGCTGGGCAGCATCTGGGGTGATGCGGTCCAGCCGGCCGTATCGGGCTGGTTGGGGGGCCGGGACCGAAGATGAGCGACGAAGCGTGGGACGACCGCGAAACACCGAGCGTGCGCCGCCGCGAGATGCTCAGCCTGCCCGTCGCCCTGGCCTGTGGCTCGGCGGTGCTGACCGCGTGCGGGACGATCCGGCAAGCCGGCGGCGCCGCGACATCCACCCCTGCCCCCAGCACGGAGCAGACCCAAGAGGTGCCGGTCACGCCACCAGAAGACCTCATGCGCGAGCACGGGGTGCTCAAACGCATCCTGCTGATCTACCGGGAGGGCATCCGGCGGATCAACGCCGGCGAGCCGGTGCCCGCCCGGCCCTTGCATGCCGGGGCCGGCATCATCCGCACCTTCATCGAGGAGTACCACGAGCAACTTGAAGAACGTTACGTCTTCCCGCGCCTGGTCAAGGCCGGCAAACTGACCGACACCGTGCCCATCCTGGTCCGGCAGCACCAGCGCGGCCGCGTGCTGACCGGCCGCATCCTGGACGTCACCACCAAACCCGCCCCCCAGCGGGCCCGCCGGGACCTGACCGCCGACATGGCCGCCTTCATCCGCATGTACGAGCCCCACGAGGCACGCGAGGACACCGTGGTCTTCCCCGCCATGCGCGAGGTCATCCCGCCCAGGGAATTCACCGAGATGGCCGAGACCTTCGAAGACGAGGAGCACCGCCGTTTCGGCGCGGCCGGCTTCACCGGCATCGTCGGGCAGGTGGCCGACATCGAGAAGACGCTCGGGATCTATGACCTGAACCAGTTCACGCCTCGCGTATGACCCTGCTGAGAGCGACATGCTCCGGCACAGGCAGGACTGAGTCGGCACGCCCGTGAGGGCGAACCCCCGTCGCAGTCGTGGCGCGCGTGGTCGTTCATGCCGGGTAGGCGTGGGTCTCGGTGGCCTTGACCGAGGCCCAGATCCGCTGGCCCGGGGTCAGGTCGAGGTCGGCCACGGCCGCGGGGGTGATGTCGGCGAACGCGGTGACGGGCCCGTCGAGGTGCACCCGGACGTTGTCGCCGTGCCGTTCGATGCCGTCGATCGTGGCCCGCCACAGGTTGCGCGGGCTGCCGTCCGGGCGGGAGCGGTAGAGCGCCACGGCGGCGGGCGGGAAGGCGACGAACGCGGGCCCGTCGAGCTGCTCGCAGGTGTGCAGCAGCAGCTCGCCGACCTTGACCCGGCCCGCGTCGGCGGCGCCGCGATACAGGTTGAGCCCGACCAGCCGGGCCACGTAGTCGGTGCGCGGACGCCGGGCGACCTCGCCCGGGGCGCCCTGCTGGACGATCGCGCCGTGCTCGATCACGATCAGCCGGTCGGCCAGCACCATCGCGTCGAGCGGGTCGTGGGTGACCAGGACCGTCGCGCCGTCGAAGTCGGCCAGGTGGCGTCGGAGCCGGGAGCGGACCTCCAGCCGGGTGTGGGCGTCGAGCGCGGCCAGCGGCTCGTCCAGCAGCAGCAGCTCCGGCCGCACGGCCAGCGCCCGCGCCAGCGCGACCCGCTGGGCCTGCCCGCCGGACAGCTGCGCCGGTCTGGCGCTCGCGCGGTCGGCCAGGCCGACCCGCTCCAGCAGGGCGGCGGCGGCACGGCGCGACTCGGCCTTGGAGACGCCCTGGCAGCGCGGCCCGAAGGCGACGTTGTCCAGCGCCGACAGATGGGGGAAGAGCAGGTAGTCCTGGAAGACCATGCCGATCGGGCGGCTCTCGGCGGGCAGGGTGTGCAGCGGCCGGCCGCGCAGGCTGATCTGCCCGCCGGACATGCGGGTGAGCCCGGCCAGGGCACGCAGCGCGGTGGTCTTGCCCGCGCCGTTGGGGCCGAGCAGCGCGACCACCTCCCCGGCGGCGACATGGAGGTCGAGGTCGAGGGTGAACGCGGGCCGGTTGACGACCAGGCGGGCGCGCAGGGTCATGGCGCGCTCACCCACCGGTCGCGCAGGCTGGCCAGGATGACCACGGAGACGGCCAGCAGCACGAGACTGAGCACGATCGCGGCCTCCGGCTCGGTCTCCAGGGCCAGGTAGACGGCCAGCGGCATGGTGCGGGTGGTGCCGGGGAAGTTACCGGCGAACGTGATCGTCGCGCCGAACTCGCCCAGCGCCCGCGCCCAGCACAGCACCGCCCCGGCCACCACCCCCGGCATGACCATCGGCAGCGTCACCCGCCGGAACACCGTCCAGCGGGAGGCGCCGAGCGTGGCGGCGGCCTCCTCGAAGCGCCGGTCGGCGCCGCGCAAGGCGCCCTCGACACTGATCACCAGGAACGGCATCGCGACGAACGCCTCGGCCACGATCACCCCCGCGGTGGTGAACGGCAGCGTGATCCCGAAGCTCGCCTCCAGCCACTGCCCGACCAGCCCGCGCCGCCCCAGCACCAGCAGCAACGCGACACCGCCCACCACCGGCGGCAGCACCAGCGGCACGGTGACCAGCGCCCGCACCAGCCTCCGGCCCGGGAACTCCACCCGGGCCAGCAGCCAGGCCAGCGGCACCCCGAGCAGCAGGCACACGACGGTGGCGACGGTGGCCGACACCAGCGACAGCCGCAGCGCCTCCAGCACCTGCGGCTCGGCCAGCCGCTCCAGCAGCGTCGGCCACGGGGCACGGATCAGCAGCCCGGCCAGCGGCAGCACCAGGAAGACCAGCCCCACCACGGCGGGCAGCACCAGCATCCACGGCAGCCGCCCGGAGACCTCACGGCGCGGGCCCGGCAGGTCGAGGCGCTCCGGCGCGGAAGAACTCATCCTTGATCAGGGCGCCTCGAAGCCGGCCTCGGTCAGCACGTCCCTGCCCTGCCGCGACAGCACCAGGTCGACGAACTGCCGGGCCGCCTCACCGGCCGGCGCCTTGGCCAGGGTGGCGATCGGATAGTCGTTGATCGCCTGGTCCGCTTCCGGGAACTCGATGCCGGTCACCTTGCCGTCCGAGGCGATCACGTCGGTCGCGTAGACCAGCGCCGCGTCCACCTCACCCAGCCGCACCTTGGTCAGCGTGGCCTTGACGTCCTGCTCCAGGGTGACGGGGGTGACCTTCAGCCCGGCCGCGTCCAGCGCCTTGGCGGCCGCCGTCCCGCACGGCACCTGCTCCGCGCAGAGGGCCACCTTCACCTCGGGGTCGGCCAGGTCCTTGAGCTCGTCCACCTGCGCGGGGTTGTCGGCGGGGACGGCGATCCGCAGCTTGTTGCGCACGAACGTGACCGGCGCACCGGCCAGCGCGGCGTCGGTGACGGTCTTCATCGTGGCCGGGCTCGCCGCCGCGAACACGTCGGCCGGGGCGCCCTGGACGAGCTGCTGGGCCAGCGTGGCGCTGGAGCCGAAGTTGAACCGGACCGTCGTGCCCGGATGCGCGGCTTCGAAGGCCTTGCCCAGCTCGGTGAAGGTCCCGGTCAGCGACGCCGCCGCGAACACCGTCACCTCTTTCGCGTCGCCGCCGGACGCCGCCTCCGAAGCGGAGGACGTGGCGCCGGAGCCGCACCCCGACAACCCCAGCGCGAGCGCGACGGGCAGGGCGACCGCCCACCGGGAAAGACGAAAGACCAAGGGGGCTCCTCACAGATGACTGGCCACGCGCTCGTGACCGGGGATCTCCACGACGACGTTGGTGGACTTGATCACGGCGACCGCCACCACCCCCGGCTCCAGGCCCAGCTCGTCGGCGGCCTGGCGGCTCATCAGCGACACCACCCGGAACGGCCCCGCGGCGATCTCCACCTGCGCCATCACCGCGTCGCGGACCACCTCGGTGACGATCCCGCGGAAACGGTTGCGCGCCGACGTGCGGCCGCCGTCGCCGACCGACTCGACCTGGGCGCGGGCGAAGGCGGCCAGATCGGCGCCGTTCACCCTCCGGTGGCCGTGCTCGTCGCGCTCCGCCCGCAGCCGGCCCGCGTCCACCCACCGGCGGACCGTGTCGGAGCTGACCCCGAGCAGCGCCGCGGCCTCACTGATCCGGAACGTCGTCACAGCCCTCACCATACCCTTCGCACATGCCAACCTGAATACCGGTCTTCCACCGCAACAGCGGCGCTCTCTACGGATCTGCCATGGCATCCACGAGATCCCCGGCGTGACCGGGCCGGCGAGAACACCCGAGGAAGATCTGCCGCCCCTTGGCGAACCTCAGAGGCCGTCACGAACCCAACATGTCTACCTTGAGGGACAGACAGGGAGAAAGGGCGGCCATGACTGCTGGAGAACCCGGTCACTCAGGCGACTCCCGCTACCTGCCGATCGGAGACCACGGTCTCATCGGCGACCTGCGGACGGTCGCGCTCGTGGGCACCAACGGCACCATCGACTGGTACTGCTGCCCGCGCTTCGACGCGCCCAGCGTGTTCGCCGCGATCCTCGACGCCGACCGGGGCGGCTCGTTCGAGCTGGCCGCCGACACCCCGGCCAGGACCAAACAGTTCTACTTCCCCGACACCAACGTCCTCATCACCCGCTTCTTCGCCGACGACGGGGTGGGCGAGATCCAGGACTTCATGCCCATCGCGGACGACTCGCGCGAGGCCGACCGGCACCGGATGATCCGCCGGGTGTCCTGCGTCCGCGGCTCGCTCCCGTTCCGCGCCCGGGTCGCGCCCCGCTTCGACTACGCGAGGCAGCCGCACACCGTGATCCCGCAGGAGGATCGCGTGCTGTTCGAGTCGGCGTCGCTGTCGCTGTCCCTGACCGCCAGCGTGCCGATGGAGACCGACGGGCAGGACGCGTGGGCGAAGTTCGAGCTCAGCGAGGGAGAGCAGGCGGTGTTCGCGCTCGACCGGGTCGGCGGCGACCTGGCGGCGCGCGGCTGCCCGATCGCGGAGGCCGAGGACGAGTTCACCGCCACGGTCCGCTACTGGCGGCACTGGCTGTCGTCCTCGCGCTACCGCGGCCGGTGGCGCGAGGTGGTCCACCGCTCCGCGCTCACGCTCAAGCTGCTCACCTACGCCCCGACCGGCGGGATCGTCGCCGCGCCGACGACCAGCCTGCCCGAGCAGCTCGGCGGCGAGCGCAACTGGGACTACCGCTACGTGTGGATCCGCGACGCCGCGTTCTGCGTGTACGCGCTGCTCAGGCTGGGCTTCACCAAGGAGGCGGAGGCCTTCATGGGCTTCCTGTCCACGCACGTGCCGCTCAGCAGCGACAGCGGCACCGGCCCGCTGCAGATCATGTACGGCATCGACGGGCGCAGCGACCTGCCCGAGCATGAACTCGGCCATCTGGAGGGCTATCGGGGCTCCGCCCCGGTGCGGATCGGCAACGCCGCCGCCGACCAGCTCCAGCTCGACATCTACGGAGCGCTCATCGACTCCATCTACCTCTACAACAAGTGGGGCGACCCGATCGCCAGCGACCGCTGGGACGAGCTCTGCACCCTGGTCGACTGGGTCTGTCTGCACTGGGACCAGCCCGACGAGGGCATCTGGGAGACCCGCGGCGGCCGTAAGAACTTCGTCTACTCACGGCTGATGTGCTGGGTGGCCATCGAGCGCGCCATGCGGGTGGCGATCCAGCGCGGGCTGCCCGCCGACATCCCGCGCTGGCGCGAGGCACGCGACGCGATCTACCAGGAGATCATGCGGCGCGGCTGGTCGGCCAAGCTGCGGGCGTTCGTCCAGCACTTCGACGAGGACGTGCTGGACGCCTCCCTGCTGATGATGCCGCTGGCCAAGTTCGTCTCCCCGACCGACCCCAAGTGGCTGTCCACCCTCGACGTGCTCGGCGACGGGCTGGTCTCCGACTCTCTGGTATACCGCTACGACCCCGCGGTCAGCTCCGACGGGTTGCGGGGCTCGGAGGGCACGTTCTCCATCTGCTCCTTCTGGTACGTCGAGGCCCTGGCCCGCGCCGGCCGCGTCGACGAGGCCCGCCTGGCCTTCGAGAAGATGCTCACGTACGCCAACCATCTGGGCCTGTACGCCGAGGAGATCGGCCACACCGGCGAGCAGCTCGGCAACTTCCCGCAGGCCATCACCCACCTCGCGCTCATCAGCGCGGCCTTCAACCTCGACCACGCCCTCGGCTGACGGCGAGGTCAGGCGGGCCGGCGGTCTTCGAGGGGGTTGGCGGCGATCCGCCCCGCGACGTCGTTCCCGACCGACGCGGCGGTGGCGCTGTCCGGCTTGCGCCTCGCCTGGTCCTCGAAGCACGCCAGGAACTCCGCGCCGAATCCCAGCCGGGGATGGCGGGCGAGCATCTCCGCCCTGGCCTCCGGCGAGAACTCCTCCGGCCGCCGTCCCACCACCTCCCAGCTCGTGGCGACCTGCAGCAGGTGGGACTCGGGGTCGGTCGCCGGGGACACGTCGTCGCGCATGTGCAGCACGATGATCTCGCCGACCCTGGCGGCCCGCTCCGCCGGCCAGCCGGCCGCCACGCCGAAGACCCAGGCCAGATGTCCTCCGGCCTCCTCGAACGGCGCCCTGTGGCTGTCGAAAGGCTCCGTCAGCCCGATGTCGTGGAGCAGGGCCGAGACGCAGTAGAGCTCGTCGTCGAAGGCGATCCCGTGCGCCGTGCCGTACATCGTCCCCCAGAGGTAGGAGCGGACGCAGTGGTTGAGCAGCGCGGGCGAGTAGAAGCGCCTGGCCACCGACAGCGCCGCCACGGCGGCGGGAGTCTCCGGGAACATGGGCCCAGCTTGTCATCCGGTCGTCAGGCCGCCGAGGTCCGGCCTCGGCCGCATGCGGCGGTCGGTACGCGATGCGGGGACCGCGCTGACCGAGCCCGCCCGGCCGATGCCCCATCTTGGCGGGTCGTCGACCTTGAGCTTGTCTCCCGTGTCGGAGACGAAGACGACCAGCAGCTTCGCCGGCCGCGTCCGGCTGGTGTTCTCCGTGAGCACATGGTGGGCGCCCGGCGGCTCGACCCAGTTCTCGCCCCGGCGGTACGTACGCACCGGCTCGCCGCCGAGCCGGCTGCGCACCGTGCCCTCGAGTACGTACGCGTAGACGAAAGCCTGGCCGTGCCGATGCGGCGCCGCGCGTGCGGCGGGCGGGAAGTCCACGATCGCCGAGGTGAACGTCTTGCCCTCGACGTTGGGCAGCGGCTGCTCCAGGAGGGGCGACAGCGTCTCGGACGGCGGCCGCGAAACCGTGGCGGCCACCGGCGGCTGGGCGGTCGCGCGCTCCACCGCGGGCGCGCACGCGACGGACGCGGCCAGAAGCCCACCGGCGGACAGTACGCGGATCATCACGGCTCTCCTGTCCTGCTTCGCACGTACGAAGCGGGGATCGGGCAGGAGGATTGACATCCTCCCCCGCCTGAAGGCGTGGGATTCCAACCCGTCTCACGCTGAGAGGAGACAGGTTGAGGTTCGCGGTTCACCGGCTCGCCCAACGGCAAGCCTCCCCGCGCAGCAACGGCATGCCCTGCCGCGTGTGCGATGTTTCTGGCCGCGTTCACATCGGCGTTGCCAGCGTATCCGCAGGACCGGCACCGGTAGCGCGCCTGGCTCTCACGCGCCGCCCGGTCCACGATCCCGCACGCCGAGCACCGCTGGCTCGTACACGCGGGGTTGATCTTCTGGACGCGGCCGGGAGCCTTATGCTCCAGCCGCGCCACCAGCCGGCCCCACCCGTTGGCGAGGATGCCCCGGTTCAGGCCCGCTTTCTGGCGGACGTTGCGGCCCGGCGCTTCGAGGGTGCCGGACGCCGACCGGGTCATGTTACGGATCTTCAGGTCTTCGACGGCGATCACGTCGAACCTGCGGGCCAGGTCCGTGCTGGTCTTCTCCACCCAGTTCTTGCGCCGGTCAGTCTCACGCCCCTTCAGCTTCGCGATCGCCGCCTTCACCTGGTCGCGCCGGTTCGACCCGCGTTTGGCCCGCGCCAACTTCCGCAGCAGACGCGCCAGCCGCCTCTGCTCGGTATCACGCAAGGTGGGTGCGTTCAGCATCTCGCCGGTGGACAGCGCAGCCGAGACGGCAACGCCCCGGTCCACGCCGACGATGTCGCCCGTGCCGGGCGCGGGGATCGGCTCCGGGATCGCGGCGAACGCCACATGCCAGCGCCCGACGCGGTCGCGGGTCACCCGGAACGACTTGACGCCCTCGGGGACGGTGCGGGACCAGCGGAACCGCACCCAGCCCACCTTGGGGATCTTGACCTCGCCGACGTGGCGGGACAGGCGGCGCACGTCACCCGCTTTGACGGCGACGATCCGGAAGCCTTCCCCCCGCCCGCGTGTGCGCCACGTCGGGCGCCGGTGGGTTCCGCCGAAGTAGTTCGCCATGGCTTGGGCGAAGTCCTTGAGCGCCTGCTGCTGGACGATGGTCGACCCGGCACGGAGCCACGCGCAGGCCGCCCGCGCCTCGGTGAGCTGGCGGCACTGCTCGGCGAAACCGGGCGCGCTCTTACGCCCTGGCTTCCAGTGGGCGTGCTGCTCGACCGCCAGGTTCCACACGTATCGGGCGTGCCCGCAGTGCTCCAGCAGCGCCTGCTCCTGGGCAGGCCTGGGCTGGAGTCGGTAGCGGGACACGCCGATCACACTACTGACTGTCACCGACAATGATTCAGGAGACAGAAGTGTCCGGCTGTTCCGCGTTTCCTCCCCGCCCTGAAGGACGGGGCATCCACGCTGTAGGTGTTTGGTGACGGCCCGGTCATCCGCCTTCCGTGACCCGGATGATCGTCTTGCCGGAGACGCGCTGGGTCGGCGCGAACGCGGAGGGCGCCTCGGCGAGCGTCCGCGCGGCCCCGACGATCGGGCGGAGCCGTCCGTCCTGGACCCGCCGTGCCAAGTCCGCCAGCCGGGCGCGATCGGCCTCGACGACGAAGAAGATCGCCCGCCCGTCGGGGGGCCGGACGGCGGGCGGCGAGACGATGGTGACGAGCGTGCCGCCGGCCCGCACCAGCGCGGCCGAGCGGTCCAGGACGTCACCGCCGATCACGTCGAACACCACGTCGACCTGACCGGCGTCTTCGAGAGGATCGGCCCGCAGGTCCAGGAAGGCGTCCACGCCGAGCCCGAACGCGGTGTCCCTGTCGCCGGCCCTGCCGGTGCCGATCACCCGGGCTCCCGCCTCGCGCGCGAGTTGCGCCGCGACAGAGCCGACACCGCCCGCGACGCCGTGGATCAGGACGGTCTGGCCGGCGGCCAGACGGCCGTGGTCGAACAGGCCCTGCCACGCGGTCAGTCCTGAGATCGGCAGCGCGGCGGCCACGGTGTGGTCGACACCGGCCGGCAGCGGCGCGAGGTTGCGGGCCTCCACCGCGACGTACTCGGCCAGCGAGCCGTTGCGGGCCCAGTCGGTCAGCCCGAACACCCGCTGGCCGACGGTCAGGCCGGTCGTCCCGTATCCCAGCTCGGCGACCACACCCGACACCTCGTGCCCGGGCACACTGGGCGTCCGGTCGCGGCCGGCGCGATCGGACCACGTCGCCGGCCAGTCGAGCTCGCCGCGGGTGAACCCCGCGGCATGCACCCGGACGACGACGTCGTTCTCGGCGGCGTGCGGGTACGGCTCTTCCGTCAGGGAAAGCCCGGCCAGACCGGCGGCGCGGTCTCGAACGGTGATGGCCAGCATGACGGCTCCTCGCTCGTGGCGGAGACATCGAACAGGACGAACGTACAGGCGTTCCCCTCCCGGACCCGGCCCCGCCACGACGTGCCGCGCGGATCCGCGCGCGATGGCTCCGGGCCCCCTCCGCTCGACAGGCACTCCCGGCCGGTCGGTACAGTGGGATGAGGTGCGCCGGGAAGTCTGGTCGGCAAATGACCGACCCGTACCCGAATCCCGGAGCGCCTCATGACCAACCCTGTCCCGCCCCGCAAGCCTGCCCTGCTCGGCCGGGGGTCCTGGGGCGAGACACTGAGGATCGGCGCCATCCTCCGCAAGGAGACCGTCGGCGGGGCGTTGCTCCTGGTCGGCGCGGTGGTGGCGATGGTCTGGGCCAACTCCCCCTGGGCGGACGCCTACGAGACGCTGCGCGGCGTCACGTTCGGGCCCGAAGCGCTCCATCTGAACCTGAGCCTGGCCACCTGGGCCGCCGACGGCCTGCTGGCGATCTTCTTCTTCGTGGCCGGGCTGGAGCTCAAACGCGAGTTCGTCGCCGGTGACCTGCGCGACGCGCGGCGGGCCGCGGTCCCGATCGCGGCCGCGCTGGGCGGGGTGATCGTCCCCGCTCTGCTGTATCTGCTCTTCGCCGGGGGCGTGGAAGGCGCGGCCCGCGGCTGGGCGATCCCGACGGCCACCGACATCGCCTTCGCCCTGGCGGTGCTGGCGGTCATCGGCCGGTTCCTGCCCACGGCGCTGCGCACCTTCCTGCTCACCCTGGCCGTGGTCGACGACCTGGTGGCCATCGTCATCATCGCGCTGTTCTACACCGACCACCTCTCGCCGGTCCCGCTGCTGGCGGCGCTGGCACCGCTGGCGCTGTTCACCGTGCTGGTGCAGCGCCGCGTGCGCTCATGGTGGCTGCTGCTTCCGCTGGCCGCCATCACGTGGGCGCTGGTGCACGCCTCGGGCGTGCACGCCACCGTCGCCGGCGTCCTGCTCGGCTTCGCCGTACCCGTCCTGCGCAGCCCCAAGTCCGGCGGCCCGGACGCGGGCCCCGGCCTGGCCGAGCACTTCGAGCACCGGTTCCGTCCCCTCTCGGCCGGGGTGGCCGTGCCCGTGTTCGCGTTCCTGTCCGCGGGAGTGACCCTCGGCGGAGCGGACGGCCTGATGAGCGCCTTCCGCGACCCGGTGGTGCTGGGCGTCGTCGTGGGCCTGATCGCGGGCAAGCCGATCGGCATCATGGCGGCGACCTGGCTCATGGCCCGCTTCACCCACGCCGACCTGGACGAGAACCTGTCCTGGGTCGACATGCTGGGACTGTCGCTGCTGGCCGGGATCGGGTTCACCGTCTCCCTGCTGATCGGCGAACTGGCCTTCGGCGTGGGTGACGACGCGCACGTCAAGGTGGCGGTGCTGGCCGCATCGGTCACCGCCGCGCTCCTGGCGACGGTGGTCCTTCGCCTGCGCAACCGCGCCTACCGGCGCATCCACGAGATCGAGACCGCCGACCTCGACCAGGACGGTGTCCCGGACGTGTACGAGCCCGACCAGGCCCGGCAGAACTGACCGCCGTCACGCGGCGAGGGTCCCCTCCAGCAGGGTGTTGAGCGTGAGCGCGCCCAGGAGACGACCCCCTTCCACGACCGCGACCAGCGGGCTGCGCGTGCGCGTCATCAGGACCGCCAGTTGCAGCGTGGTGGCGTCGGGGCCGCAGATCGGCAGATTCCCGGGGCGGGCGGAAAGGCAGGCGCGCAGGGGCCGGCCGCTCATCCGATGCGGGAAATCGTCAGAGCCCGCCTCGTCCACCACCCGGACCAGGTTCGGATCAACTTGGAAGTGGTGCGGGACGGCCAGCCGCAGAACCTCGGTGCCCGGCAGGACCGTGTACGGCGATCCGTCGTCGCCGACCACGATGAGTCCGGGCAGATCCCGCTCGGCGAGCAGCCGCACCGCGTCGCCGACGGATGCGTTCAGGTCGAGCACGGGAAGGTCGATGATCAGGTCACGGGCGCGCACAGTGCATCCTCAAGCCTCGACAGCATGACGCGCCGACCAGACTTCCCGGCTCACCTGACACGACCCTATCCACAAATTCGCCGAGCTGTACCCCTGGACATAACGGATCGACGGGCGCACGACTTCGTTCACGAGCACGTCCCGTGAACGAAGGGAGGTTCCGGCGCGCCCAGCAGGACGGCGTGGTGGCCGCCGACGCCGACCTGGACGTGCTGATCGACCTGATGGCCGGCGCGGTGACGTACCGCGACCCGCAGCCGGACCCGCCGGACGCCGCCGAGATGCTGCGCTACCTCACCGCCAGGCCGGCCTGACCGGCGCCCGCGGGTCGGCGGCGGAACCACGAGCCGAAGCCGCCCGGGTTCACCGGGTGAGCGGCTGGAAACCCCAGTCGTAGATCGATCGGGCGCCGTCGTCGTGCACGATCGCCACGTCCTCCAGCCAGTACCGTTCGCGTACGGAGCCGCCGTAGTAGAGGTGGGTGGAGATGACCATCCCCTCGGTCACCGACCAGTCGGCGAGCCTCTGGTTCTCCCCCTCGGCCGGCAGCTCGATCTCGCCGTGCTCCAGGCCGACGCCGTGGAAGAAGAACAGTGCCCGCTCCGGGTCCGCGAGACCGTGGCGTCGCAGCACGGCGCGTGCGGTCCCCTGCAGCTCGCTGATCTTGGTGCCGGGGACCATGCGGGCCTCCATCTCCTGCAGGGCCTCGGAGAACGCGTTCGCGGTCCGTACGGAAGCCGGATCGTCGCCGCCGTCCACGATCCAGGTCTTCCCGCCGTCCCAGCCGTACTCCTTGAAGGTGCCGTGGCAGTCGAACATGATCCGCATGCCGGGTTCGATCGCGTAGTCGGGGTCGAGGCCCGCGTGGACCAGGAAGGCCGGGTCACCGTGCGGCGGGTTCGACACGACGAAGGGGTAGGGGTCACGGCACAGTCCGCTGCGTGCGGTGACGTTGCGCGCGTACTCCCTGGCGAGGTCGCGCCAGGTCATGCCCCGGGTCCAGCTGTCCACGGTGGCCTGCAGCGCGCGCTGGTTGATGTCGGCCGCGGTCTTGAGGATCTCCAGCTCCTGCGGGGTCTTCACCAGCCGCACGTGCTTCATCAGACCGTACCCGTCTACTTCCTCGACGTCGTCGAGACGCAGCTGCCGGGCCAGTCTCGGGTTGTCGAAGGCGACGCGGGCGTGGGACAGGCCGAGGTCGCCGACGGCCTTGCGGACGCCGAGCACGAGGCTGGGGGTGAGGTTCTCCCGCATCCTGCGCGCCCAGTCGGTGTTCAGCGCATCCCGCGGGAGGAAGTTGTCGATGAAGTCGGGGTCGTCCGGCAGGTCGAGCTGGCGGACCAGGCTGCTGAACGGCCGGATGTCGGACACCCAGCTCGGCTGGTGGCGGAAGAACGCCAGCTCGGTGTCCTGGACGACCAGGATGGGGTGGTCGGGGTGGTGCCGGGAGAAGACGAAGGCGGCCAGGCCGTTGGCCTCCAGGTGGGCGTGGCCTCCGGCGGCGTAGAAGCTGCTCAGGTAGAGGACGTTGGGCACGTAGTAGGAGACGAGGCCGTCGATGTCGCGGGCCTCCATGGTCGCCAGCAGCCGTTCGAGGTTGCACAGCCGTTCGGGGAGCAGGGACTCCCGTTCGGTGCGCGCGTGGTCCAGTCGGATGGCCGGGATCGCATCGGTCATGGTCAGCCTCCGGGTGTGGGTTGGGGGACGAGGTCAGAGGATCTCGTCGAGGCTCGTGATGTCGGTGCGGTCGTCGATGGTGTGGCTGAGCCCACCTCGTCGGACGACCTTGGTCTCGGTGGCGAGGGCTCGCACGGCTGTCAGGCTCGACTCGGTGATGACGAGGGCGACGCCGGTCTCCTCCTGGATCCGCCGGACGACTTCGACCATGGATTCGGCGGTGGCCGGGGCGAGGCCCAGGGTCGGCTCGTCCAGCAGCATGACGGCGGGTTTCCGGATGAGCCCGAGGGAGATCGCGAGCATCCGGTTCTCGCCGCCCGACAGGGCTCGTGCCGGGCTGTCGCGGCGCTCGTGGATGCGCGGGAACCAGTCGTAGACGCGGGTGAACGCCTCGGACCGCTGTGCCCTGCTCAGTTTTCCGGACAGGCCTATGATCACTTCCAGGTTCTCCTGGACGGTCATGCCGCGGAAGGTGCCGTGCTCCTGCATGACATAGGACAGACCGTCACGCGCGCGCTCGGCAGGAGAACGCCGGTCCAGCGAGGCGCCGGTGACTTCCACGCTTCCGGCGCTGACCGCGCAGAGCCCCATGATCGCCCTGAATATCGTGGTCTTGCCCGCGCCGTTGTGGCCGACGAGCAGCAGGCTGCCGCCCCTGGGCACGGCGAAGGTGATGTCCTTGACGACGTCGCCGCGCCCGTATCCGGCGGCCAGACCCGTCACGCGCAGAGCCGTCGCCGTGCCGCTCACGCCCGCCACCCCTTCCCGAAGTACATGTCGATCAGTTCGTCCCTGCGGAACAGGTCCTCGGGGGTGCCCCGGGCGACGACCTCTCCGTTGCTCATGAAGACGCAGGAGTCGGCGAGGGAGCGCACCACGGACAGGCTGTGCTCGACGATGACCACCGGGAGGCCCCCGGCGGCGATGTCGCGGACGATCCCCACGACGCGGTCGATGCTCTCGCCGTCCAGCCCCGCCGCGGGCTCGTCGAGGAGGAGGAGCCTCGGCCGCCGGATCAGCAGCCGGCCGATGCCGACCAGGCGCTGCTCCGCGTAGCCGATGTCGCCCGCTCTGTGGTCCCGGAACGCCGACAGGCCGAGCGTCTCGAGAACCTCGTCGGCCTGCCGTACGAGGCCGGCCTCCAGGCGGGCCGCCCGGCGCGGGCGGGCCAGCCGCCAGAACGGGCTCTCCGCGCGTGGACACCGCACCGCCACGACGAGGTTCTCCAGGACCGTCATGTCCAGGAAGGCACGGCCGTCCTGCCAGGAGCGGGCCAGACCCCGGCCGGCCAGACCCGCCGGGCCGAGAGCCGAGGCGGCGGTCCCGAACACCTCGACGGTGCCCGACCTCGGCCGTATGTGACCCGAGAGCACGTTGAACGCCGTGGTCTTGCCCGCGCCGTTCGGGCCGATGAGCGCCATGATCCCGGTCGACGGGACGTCGAACGAGACGTCGTTCATGGCCACGATGCCGCCGAAGGCGACCGTCACCCCGGACAAGCTGGCGATGGTCGCCATCAGGACCTCCCTTCGGCCGCCGCCACGCGGTCACGGCCGACGCCGGGGCCGGGGGGCGGTGACGGGGGCGGGCGGCTCGTGCGCGCCGCCCGCAGGGCCGGCGCGGGAGGCGCGACGATGCCCTCGGGCCGGAACAGGAGAAAGAGCAGAAGAAGCAGCCCGAACAGGATCTGCAGCAGATCCGCGGCCTCGGCGGCCTGGATCTCCAGATACTGCAGGAGCTGCGGGATGAGCTGGTAGAACAGCGCGCCGACCGCGGGCCCGAGCACCGCCCGCGATCCCCCGACGATGAGCATGGACAACAGGGTGATCGACACGTGGATGCTGAAGGCGTTCGCGTCGACGTACGACAGGTACTGTGCGTACAGAACGCCCCCCAGGGCGGCCGTGCCCCCGCTCAGGCAGATGATTTTGATCTTGAGTACGGCGGGCCGCACCCCCAGTCCTTCCAGGACCTGCGGGTCCTCCCCCAGCGCCCGCACGGTGAGGCCGAAGGCGCTGCCGTGCAGCACCCGGTAGGCCAGCACGACGAGCGCGCAGGCGGCGACGGCGACGAGCAGCGCCGACTCGGTCTCGGTCAGCGGCCCGATGGAGGACATCCCGCGGATGCCGGCGAGCCCGCTCTGCCCTCCCGTGATCTCCAGGTTCTGCAGCACCGTGACGAACACGATCTGGAAGGCGAACGAGACGATCGCCAGGTAGATGCCGCTGACCCGCAGTGCCGTCAGCGCGATGACCGCGCTCGCGACGACGCCTCCCGCCACGCCGAGCAGGGCGCAGACCGCGGTGGGCCAGTCCGTCTCGAGCGAGAGGATGCCGTAGACGTACGCGCCGACACCCCACATGGCCGCCTGCGAGATGAGGAACTGTTTGCCGAGACCGGCGCTGAGGCCGTACCCGGTGACCACGATGATGTAGACCGCGGCGAACATCGCCAGGCTGATGACGTATTCCATAGCCGGTTTCCCTTCCTCTCCGTGAACCCGGGGTCAGGTCTCCATCGCCGTGCGCGCGTTGCCGAACAGTCCGTGCGGGCGCAGAAGCAGGACGAGGAAGAGGATGCCGAACAGGATGGCCGTCTCCCAGATCGACTCCACGCGCCAGAGCGCGACGCTCTGGACGATGCCGAGGAAGATGCCGACCAGGAAGTTGGGTACGGGCCGCCCGGTGCCGCCGAAGATGACGGCGACCGCGCCCACCAGGGTGGGCTGGAGGCCCAGGAACGGGGTGATCGTCCGTCCCGACGAGAACAGGATCGCCGCGACCGCGGCGACGAGCGATCCGATGGCGAACGCCCACAGATAGGAGCGCTGGACGGAGATGCCCGCCGCGCCCGCGAGCACGGGGTTGTCGGAGACCGCCCTCATCTTGCGTCCTTCGGCGGTGCCGTTCATGAAGGCCGCGACGCCGACGGTGGCCAGCACGCCGCAGGCGACGATGATGATCTGCCGCAGGGTGATGTTCACACCGCCGAACGTGTACGACGTTCCGTCGCCGAACCCCGGCACGGGCAGCGGCGTGTGTCCCCAGACCAGGGCGATGGTGGAGGAGACGATGGCCATCACGGCCAGTGATCCGACGAGGAGCATCATCTCGTCGCCGCCCCGGCGGCGCAGCGTACGGTAGACCACGCCTTCGCAGAACAGCCCGGTCACCAGGGCGGCCGCCGCCGCGGCGAAGACCGCCGCGGCGGCTGGAAGTCCTGCTGCCAGCGCGGTCTGGTAGGCGAACGCCGCTGTGGCGAACACCGCGGCCAGCGCGACGTGGAAGACCTTGGCCACCAGGTAGGTCGTGCCGAAGGCCACGGCGAACAGGCCGTACACCGCTCCGACGGCGATGCCGTTGACCAGCAGTTGCAGGAGGAGTTCCACTTTCCCTCACCTGACTCAGGAAACGGGTTCGAGCGTCTCGACACGGACGAACGCTCCGTCGCGGGCCTCGAAGAGCGCGAAGGGCTTCTTCACCGTGCCCCGCTCGGGTCCGCTGTTCAGGAACCGGGTGGTGCCCGTGTAGGGAGCCTCGAACGCCTGGGAGTCGAACAGCTTCTTGACGTCCTCGCCGGTGGGCGCCGCCTTCGTCTCCCCCGCGATGGCGTCGATGGCGCTCAGCGCGACCCAGGTCGCGTCGTACATCGAGGTGAAGAAGGCGCCCGGGTCCTTGCCCGCGTGCTTCTCGCGGTATTTCCGCGTGGCCGCGGCCGCTTCCGGGGTGCCGTCGAGTGAGTAACTCGGGTCGGAGTACTTGGTGCCCTCGACGGCCTCCTTGGCTATCGTGAAGATCGTCGGCTCGCCGAACCCGCGGTAGCTCCACAGGGGTACGTCGACTCCGGCCTCCCTGATCTGCTTGGCGACCTGGGCGAAGACGCTGTAGGCGGCGAAACCGAAGATCGCGTCGGGATCGGCGTCCTTCAGCTTGGCCACCTGGGAGGAGAAGTCCACCGCGTCGGCGGCGACGCTCTGGCGTTCCGCCACCGTGCCGCCGAGGCGGGTGAACGTCTCGGCCAGCACGTCGGTGGCCGATCCGCCGTCGATGTCGGGGGCGAAGACGACCCCGATCTTCCGGTGCCCGGCATCCCACATCGCCTTGGCGACGGTGCGCATCTCCTCCGAGGTCATCGGCAGGGTGTTGAAGAGGTACTCGTGGCCGGCCAGCTTGTCGGTCGGGGCGAGCGGGTTGATGTAGACCGTCCTGGTGCGGTCGGCCACGGGGGCCACCGCGATGGACGGCCCGGCGAAGCCGCCGAGCACCACCGGCACCTTCGCCTGGGAGGCGAACTTCGTGAAGACCTGGACGGCCGCGCCGTTGTCGAGCCGATTGTCCTCGTAGGTCATCTCGGGTTTGAAGTTCTTGTACGGATAGGCGTCGACGGCGTGCTCGATGGCCTCGCGGAACGACTGTCCGACGGAGGCGTACTGGCCGCTGAGCGCCAGCGACACTCCGATGGGGACAGTGATCTTGCCGTCCGCGTCCTGCGTGCCGCCGGACGTGCCGCCGGACCCGCAGGCGGCCGTCAGGGCGAGCATGGCGGCGACCGCACCGGCACGCCTCGTGATGGTTCTCACGGCGTGGCTCCCTTCTCGGTTGGGGGTGGTCGGCCGGTTACCCGAACATCGACAGGAGGGACTGTCCGCCCAGCACGGCGAACAGCAGGATCGCGCCGCCGAGCACGAGGTTCGACACGGACAGCGGGCGGTTGCGGTACACGGCGTCGATCCGGCGGGAGTTGAGCAGCCACAGGAGGGTCGCGCACAGGAACGGCGCGAAGACCGCGGCGAGGACCCCGGTGAGGATGACCAGGAACACCGGCTGCCCGACCGCGGCGAGGATCATCGGCGGGAACGTGATGAGGACCAGGAAGACGCGGAAGGCGGGGCTGCGGGTCGAGGTGTGCTGTTCGGACTCTTCCTCCGGCACTCCCCGGAAGGCCCGCACGGCGTCGGCGAAGAGGTAGCCGAATCCGTTCCAGACGCCCAGAACCGAGCTCGCGACCACCGCCCAGAAGCCGAGGAGGAACAGCCACTCGACCGGGGCGCCGTAGCTCTGCCCGAGCAGGTTCGCCACGCCCACCAGGTCAGCGTTGCCCTCGATGCCGAACTTGGCGATCGTCAGGAACTCCGCGCCCACGATGAGCATCGCGACCGCGAAGATGCCGGCGAGGACGTAGCTGATGACCACGTCCACGCGCATCACCCGCACCCACGGCGGCGAGCGCCAGCCCTTCTCCCGTGCCCAGTAGCCGTAGGCGATGATCGAGAGGGTGCCGCCGAACCCGCCGATGATGGAGACGACGTAGAGCAGCGAGCCGTCGGGCAGCGACGGGATCGATCCCGACAGCAGGTTGCCCACGTTGGGCCGGATCGCGACGGCGACCGCGACCGCGCAGACGAACATCATGCCGACGAGGATCTTCATCACCAGCTCGAAAAGCCGGTAGCGGCCGACGAGCACGACGATGAACGCCACGACGGCGTGCACGATGGCCCAGGCGGTCGGCGACAGCCCGGGGACCATGGCGTTGGCCGCCAGCCCGGCCGCGCTCGGACCGGCCGCACCGAACACCATCGCCAGCACCAGGACATAGGCGGCGAACGGCACCAGCACCCAGCGGGACAGCGACTGCCACGCGGTGATGAGGGTGGTGCCCGAGCTCAGCGTCCACCGCGCGATGCCCTCGGTCATGAAGAACTTGAGCACGACGGCGAGCAGGATGGCCCACAGCAGGCCCATGCCGTACTGTCCGCCCGCCACCAGCGCCGTGATCATGTCACCGGATCCGACCGCCGCGGCGGCCAGCACCAGGCCGGGGCCGATCGTCCGCAACCAGGCCCCGGTCGAAGCGGGGATCCGCGGTTCCTCGGCGGCGCGCACTTCCCTGGACGTGTCCATGTCTACACCTCGATCTCGTCGACGTGGTCGCTCATGGCCACGTAGTAGGGGTGGCGGCGGGTGAGCAGCCGGATGCCGTTCCGGACCACGAGGAAGGTGAGTTCGTGCTGGTAGCCGCCCTCACCGAGGATGCCGAAAGGCACCTCCACGTTGAGGACCATGTCCTCGCGCAGCGTGAGGTCCCGTTCCCCGGGCCGGAACCGGGGCATCCAGGGCTGGGCCGGGGCGAGCAGCGGCGCGTCCCGGGCCTCGACGCCGATCCCGTGCCCCACGTGCGAGTGCCGGAAGCGGGTGATTCCGGCGGCGTGCATCGTGTCCCGCGCGAGCGTGTAGAGAGCGGACGCCGTCACGCCGGGCCGCGCGGCCGCCAGCACGGCGTCGACGGCGGCGGTGACGGCCCGGTAGTGGTCCAGCTCGGACGGCGACGGCTCGGCAAGGACCTGCACGACGCCGCCCGTGTCGGCACAGTAGCCGTCCACGACGAGGCCGCAGTCCCAGCGGAACCGTTCGCCGGGGCTCGCCCGCCGGCGGCCGGGGCGGCGGAAGACCGCGCTGCGGTCGCCGCTTCCGGCCATGAAGAACGTCGGCAGGGCTCGTCGCCTGGAGATCGCCTGCCGCCAGGCGAGTTCCACGTCCACGTCGGTGCCGCCCGTCCCGAGCACGGCGAACGCCTCGGTCAGCGCCTGCTGGCTGATCTCGCCGGCCTTGCGCAACGCCTCGACCTCGGCCGGCGTCTTGATGATCCGCGTCCACTGCAGGATGTCCGCGCCGCCGTCGCTCCAGCGTGCGGCGACGTCCTCCTCCTGGAGGCGGCGCCATGCCACTCCGCCGTCGTCGGTGTCGACCCAGATCGCGGCCCGCTCCAGGCCGAGCTCGGTCAGCAGCGCGCGCAGCGCGGAGACCGGGTCGGCGTGCAGCCGCCCCTCGACCTCCAGGATGCCGGCGTCGGGGCCGGGACCGGAGTCGGCCACGGCGAGGATCGGACGCCCGTAGACGTGCATCCGGTCGGTGCCGATGCCGGCGTCGACCATGTCGGCGATCTCGGCGGAGGGCATCACGAAGTGCGGGCGCTCGGGGTCGTCGGCGGTGACGAGACCCCAGTAGGAGTTCTGCGGGTACAGCCTCCCCGTCGCGGACGCGAAGCCCCCGGCGTATCGGACGTTCGGATAGCTGGTGGCGAGGACGGCGTCCGCGCCGACCTCCTTCATGGTCGCGAGTAGGCGGTCGATGTTCAACGCGCGCTCCTTGGTGGTGTCTCCCGTGGCTACGGCTGATTGCTTCGAGCCCGCGGGCCCGGCATCGCCGCGGCGGGACCTCGGTGGGGGGTGGGCGGGGAACGGTGTCAGGGCTGTGCGCTGGACACCGGATGGAGATGCGCTCGGGGGCGAGGACATCTCATCGACACATAATTTTTACTGGTACCTAACATTGGGCGGCCGGGCCATGAGTGTCAATAGCTGTCGCGTATTGACATATCGGCATCGGAGAGGGTCTACTGCCTGGCAAATTCCGGGAAATCAGGCACGACGAAGCACACCGCCGGCACTGTTCGCGGCGCGCCTGCCCCTCCACGCTTTCATCTGACAGATGAATTTGCGCTCAGCGGGAGCGACGGCCGAAGGAACGGATCGCGGCCCGGACGGCGTCATGACCGGGGCCGGTGGGGAAGCCGAGGCGGATGACGACCTCGGCCGCGTCGAGCCGTGCCGCGGCCGCGCACGCCTCCTTCACGAGCTGTTCCGGAGGGCCGCAGAGGAGCCTGTCGCGGAAGTCGGACCAGCCGATCCGCACGCCCGGCTCCTCTCTCAGCCGGCCGGCGCCCACGCTGAACTCCACCAAGGAGCGCTCGACATGCGGCCACCAGATCCGCTCGGTCTCGTGGTCGGCGGCCGGCCAGGCGTTGCGCATGAGGATCACCTCGCCCTCCGATCCGGCGGCGGACCAGTAGATCTCGGCGAGACGCTCCAGGGTCGTCAGCGAATGGGAGGGGTCGGTGATCCAGGGCAGGCCGAGCAGGCCGGCGCGGCGCACGCTCGGCTCGGCCATCGCGCCCACGGCGAGAGGGAGCGGCCGGGACGGCCGCGGGTACAGCCGCGCCTCGGCCAGGCGCAGCGAACCCACGTCGGCGGTGACGGTCTCACCTGCCCACAGCCGCCGGATCACCGCGAGGGAGTCGGCGAACCTGCGTCTCATCTCCGCGCGGGGCACGCCCATGGCGGCGTAGTCGCCGTCCAGGCCTCCCATCCCGACGCCGACCCGGTGCAGGCGGTCACCCACGAGCGCGCCGAGAGTGCTCATCTGTTCGGCGAAGGCCAGCGGGTTGTGCAGCGGCAGCAGGGCGACGCCGGTGCCGATCCCGATGCGCGGCGTCCGGCCGGCCACATAGGCGGCCAGCGTGAGCGGCGCCGACGGGTAGTCGTCGTCCCTGCCGTGGTGTTCAGGGAAATAGCAGGCGTCGAAGCCCGCCTGGTCGGCCGCCTCCGCCAGTTCGACGGCGCGCGCCAGGCTGTCGCGATGCTCGTCCTGCTCACGGAGCATCTGGGGGACGACGAGCAGGCTCAGTCGTGTCATGGGGTCCCACCTCCTGGGGGGATGGACGGTGGGACGCCGCTAGATGAAGTCGGTGCCCCAGGTGAAGAAGGTCTCGCCTCCGTGGTCGGTGACCAGGGTGATGTCCTCCAGCCAGTGACGGGTGCGGATGTCCCCGGGGTAGAAGATGTGCGTCGCGACGACCATCCCCTTCTCCATCCGCCAGTCGAGGGCGCCGCCGGTGGTGTAACCGCCCCCTCGCGGAGCCTCCAGCTCGCCGTGTTCCAGACCCATCCCGTGGAAGTAGATGAACGCGGCCTCGGGACGCGGCAGCCCGTGCCGCCGCAGCACGTCACGGCCCAGGGCCTGCAGACCGCTCACCGTGCTTCCCGGCACCAGCGCCGCGTTGATCTCCTCCAGGGCCGCGCCGCAGGCGTCCGCCACCCGTTGTCCCTCTCGGGTCGGCTCGTTGCCGGCGATCCAGGTCTTGCCACCGTCCCAGCAGTACTCCAGCCACTCGCCGTGACCGTCGATGACGATGTGAGCCCCCTCGGGGATCACGTAGTCCATCTCACGCAGGCTCTGCATCAGCAGCGCGTCGGGCTCCCCCGGCAGGGGGTTGGCGACGGCCAGCGGGGAGGGACCGCGGACGAATCCGCCCAGCTCGACCGCATGGCGGAAGTAGGAGTGGTTGATCTCCTGCCAGGTCTGGCCCTTCTCCCAGCCGGCCGCCGTCCGCTCGATGGCGAGCTGGTTGATCCGGGTGGCCTGGCGGAGCATGGTGAGCTCCTCGGCGGTCTTCACCGACCGTACGAACTTCATCATCCCGTAGCCGTCGACGATCTCGGCGTCGGGCAGGTCGAGCGAGCCTGCGAAGGACAGGTTGTCCGTGGCGACCCGGCCCCGCCCGAGCCCGAGGTCGCTGATCGCCGACATCACGGCGGCCTTGAGCCCGATGTAGTAGTTCGCGGCGGCGTGCTTGCCGGCCTCGGTCTCCGCCCAGGCCTTCGGGAGGAACCGGTGCAGCCCGTTGTGCTCGTCCGGCAGGTCGAGCTGGCGGATGCCGCCCGCGTACGCACGGATGTCGGTGATCCAGGTGGGCTGGTTCAGGAAGAAGGGGAACTGCTGGTCACCGACCAGCATGATCGGGTGGTCGGGGGCGTGCCGCGACAGCACGATCGCGGCCAGGCCGTTGGCCTCCTGGAGCGCGTGCCTCGCGGACGGGGTGAAGCCGGAGAAGTAGTAGACGTTGGTGTCGTAGTAGCTGACGAATCCGTCGATCCCCCGCTGTTCCATGACCTCGAACATGCGGTCGGTGTTGCAGAACTTCGCCGGCCGGACGGGGTGCCCGAACTCCGGCAGGTTCCGCCGCTTGACCTGGGCAGGTTCCATGCTGTTCTCCTCGGCTGATCTCCTGGGGGTCACGCCTGACCGGCGACCACGTCGACGGTGGCGGCGCCGGATTCGTAAAGGAAGACGGGGTTGAGCTCCACGAAGCCCAGCTGGCCGGCGGCCACCGCGTCGAGCGCCGTGGCGACGACGTCGAGCAACGCGTCGACGTCCAGGACGGGCCGGCCCCGGTATCCGTCGCACAGCCGCCCCACCGGTGAGCCGAGCAACCGGCGCCGGCGGGTGGGAGCGTTCCATCGGTGCGAGATGATCGCTTGGCCGGGGATCAGCTCGGTGAGCAGACCCCCCGGTCGTACGAGCGCGAACGGCCCGACTTCGGGGTGTTCCATCGCCGAGACGAAGAACTCCGTCCCGCCCGGCGGCGCCATGCGCTGCACCAGCACGTCGTCGTCGTGCTCCCGGCAGGCGGCGGCGACTCTCGCGAACGCCTCCCGCAGCTCGTCCTCGCCCGTCACCACGGCGACCGCGCCCAGCTCGGACCGGTGGACGATGCCGCGGCCAGCGGCCTTGACGACGGCCGGGAAGCCGAACCGGCGGGCGGCCTCCACCGTCGGCGCGGGAGCCCAGTCCACCCAGGGCAGGCCCGGCAGGACGGCACGCGCCTCGTCCAGTCCGAGCCCTCCGCCGCGGCTCGGGACATGTGCGCCCGAGCCGCCGTCCGGCGCTCGCGTGCGGGGGGCGGAGGTGAGGGCGAGTGCGGCGACGGCCCGCTCGACCGTGGGGACCACCGCGACTCCCGCGGCGGCGAGCCTGGCCGTCTCCTCCTCCCCGAGCCGGTCGTCCTCGGACAGGTGGCACAGGACGAGCGGCGCCACGGGCGCGGACGGCCCGCGATCCTGGGCCACCAGATCGGAGACGAGCGTCGCGGGATCGTGAGCCAGACCCGAGGTCACCGCCACGGTGACGTCGAAGATCCCGGAGGCGCGGTAGGCGCCTATGGCGGAGGTGAACACGCCGGTCTCGTTCAGGAAGGGGATGTCGAGCGGGTTGGCGGACTCCAGCCGCGGGTCGAGCCGTACGGCCTGCTGGTCTCGGCCGGGTTCGGCGAGCCTCAGGCCGGGCGCCTCGTGGACCCGGTCCGCGCCGATCACGCCGCTCGCGCCCGAGACGGTGACGATGCCCACGGCCGCGTCGCGGTGCCCGGTCCCGCACGCCGCGGAGACGACCAGGCAGTCGGCGAGGGTCGCGAGGTCGTCCACCTCGGTGAATCCCGCCTCCGCCAGGACGGCCGCGGTGGCGTCGTTGGGGCCGACGAGCCGCCCGGTGTGTCCGCCCGCCGCCGCGCGACCGGCCGCCGTACGCGCGGCCTTGTAGACGAACAGCCGCTTGCCGCAGGCGTGGGCCGCTGCTGACACGCGGTCGAACCAGTCGATGTCGGTCAGGCCCTCCAGGAAGATCCCGACGACGTCGACGTCGTCGCGGGCCAGCAGGCCGGCGGTCAGCTCCATGGCGCCGGTGTCCATCTCGTTGCCGGTGCTGAACCAGTGGGCGATCCCGGCCCCGCGCCGGAGCAGGCCCATCAGCAGGCCGTTGCCCAGCGCGCCGCTCTGGGTCACCAGGCCGATCCGGCCCAGGCGGGGGGCTCGCCGCGTCAGCACGGTCGAGAAGTTGAGGTGCGCCCCCGAGCCGACCGACATGGTGCCCACGCAGTTCGGGCCGATGACCCGCATCCGGAAGCCGGGCCGCCGGATCACCTCCTCCAGCTCCCGCCGTGGCCGGCTGGACGGCGATTCGAAGCCGCTGCCGATCACGACCGCGGCGCCCGCGCCGGCCTCGTCGAGGTCCGAGACGGCCGCGGGGACCAGGTGCGCGGGGAGGTTGACGATCGCGACGGCGCGTTCGAGCCGGGGCAGCGCCTTGATCCTGGGCACGCACGGCACCCCCAGGATCGACTCGTGCCGCGGGTGCACGACGTGCAGTCCGCCGCGGTAGCCGTACCGCAGCAGGAAGGCCAGCGCGCGGCTGGAGAGCTTCGACTCGTCGGCGGAGGCGCCCACCACGACCACCTCGGAGGGCGCGCACATCAGATCCACCAGCCCGGCGCCGTCGAGACGCGAGCTCCCGGCGGTTTCGCGGGCGCCGGTCACGCTCATTCGTCACCCCCGAAGGAGACGGTGCCGGTCCCGTAGTGCAGGCGGCGGTACTGGACGCTCACGGCGCGATGGTCGATGGGGACGTCGACGAGGGTGGGCGCCGGCTCGGCGACGAAGGCGGCGACGGCCGCGCGGAGTTCCTCGTCGGAGTCGCAACGCTCGGCCCGCAGTCCGAAGGACCGCGCGGTGCGGGCCAGGTCGGTCCGGCCGAACACCGCCTGCTCGCCGCTGATGCCGCGGGCGGCGAGCTTGTGGTACTCCGCGCCGTACGCGCCGTCGTTCATGACGATGACCAGCAGCGGGATGTCGTGCCTTGCGATGGTCTCCAGTTCCTGCACGTTCATCAGCAGGCTGCCGTCGCCCTCGATCACCGCGCAGGGAGTGTCGATCCCGGCGGATCTCCGGGCGACGGCCACGCCGATGGCCGTGGGCACCGCCTGCCCGATCGCGCCGAAGTCGTAGGTGAAGTGGTAGCTCGCCGGGCCCCGGCCGGTCATCCCGGGCACCACGTAGTTCCAGAAATGGCCCACCCCGACGGTGATCGACGCGTCCTTCGGCAGGGCCCGGTCGATCGTCGCGACGGCGGCTTCGGGATGGTGCGTGCCGGGCGCCGGGCCGTCCGGCTGATCGTCCGCCCGGTCGGGCCGGGGCCGCCCGGAGGGGGCGTCACGGGCCGCGCCGCGTGGTGGCATCAGTTTGAGTATCTCGGCGACGGCTTCGGCCGCGTCGGCCCTCGTGTAGGAGTCCGCGACCCGCTGACCGTCGAGGTAGCCGGCCGGATCGGTGTCGATCTGGACGACGCGGGCGGCGGGGAAGAGGTATCCGCCCTCGGTGGTGTAGTAGCCCATGCGGGCCCCCACGCCGAGCACGAGATCCGCTCCGGCGAAGATCTCCCTGGCCGCCTCGGACGCGAAGGCGCCCGCGAGTCCCACGTCACGCGGCTCCCCTTCGAACCAGTCCTTGGCCCGCAGGGTAGTGGCGACGCGCGCGCCCGCCCGTTCGGCGAGTTCGAGGATGTCGGCCCGGCAGCCGGCCCGGACCGCTCCGGCGCCCGCCACGATGACGGGAGAGGTCGCGGCGCCGAGCAGGTGGGCGATCTCGGCCGCGGACTCGGGTGACGGCCGGAGCGGCGCCTGCTCAGGCACCAGCGCGGCGGAGGTGGTGATGACCTCGGTCCATGGCTGGTCGGTCTCCTGGAGGTCGTACGGCACGCTGAGCACGACCGGCGCCCGGTGCGTGCGGGCGGTGAAGAAGGCCCGCGCGACCGCGTCGAGGGCCTGGTTGACGGTGGAGACCCTGATGAACTCCGCGCCCGCGGCGCGCACCAGGGGTTCCTGTTCGAGTTCCTGCAGGTGGAAGGCGGCCTCGACCGGTGTCTGCCCGGTCAGGATCACCATCGGGGTGCGGTGCCGTACCGACGCCGTGAGCGAGGTGAGAACCTGCGTGAGGCCGGGGCCGCAGGTCACCGTGGCGACGCCCACGCGTCCGGTGGCTCTGGCGTAACCGTCCGCCATGGCGACCGCCGCGTTCTCGTGACGGGCGTGGATGACGGTGACGCCGGGCCGCTCGGCCATGGCGGTCATCCAGAACATGTTGCCGTCGCCCATGAGCCCGAAGAGTGTGTCGACGCCCTCGGCTTCGAAGGCGGATGCCAGGTAGTCGTACAGGAGCACGAGTCCTCCCGGTGCCCGTCGAGGTGCGGGCCTCGACGTGTTTGCTAGCAGCAAATATTGAGTCAGAGGAAACACCGCGTCAAGAGGCAGCGGAGATCTCCTGTCGATCACACCTCTTGGAGCAGGGAAAACGTGGCGAGCCGACGAAAGTTCTAGCTTGACTCTTCGCTCAGAGAAAATATGTTGCTATACAAGACTCCGTCGAGGACCCCTCGACCCGTGCCGGCGGAGACCGGCCGGTCTCCGCCCCAGGAGGTAGCAGGCGATGGCATCCAGACTCGGACTCGCGCCCCAGATCGATCCAGAGCAGTTCGCCCACATCGAAAGCCTGGTCGGCACACCGATCCGCATCGAGCCCTTCAACCACGAGGCGACCCGGGACACCATCCGCCACTACGCGCTCGGCATCGGGGACGACAACCCCCTGTGGTGCGACCCCGCCTACGCCGCCGCCGGGCCGCACGGCGACCTGCTCGCCCCGCCGACGTTCCTCTACTCGGCCTTCGACGGCGCGATCGGGGCAGGCCTGCCCGGCGTGCAGCCGGTGTACGCGGGAACCGAGTGGGTGTTCCATCGGCGCGTACGCCGCGGTGACGAGGTCGATCCGAGTGCCGTCTTCAGCGGTGTCCGCCGGCTGAGCGGCTCCACGAGCAGCGACATGGTCCTGCAGAGCTGCGACATCGAGTACCGCGTAGCCGGTTCGCCCGTCGCGACCGCCCGCGCCCACACCTTCCGCCTGCCGCGCCGGGACGCCTCCGGCGGTGGGCTGGCCTACGAGCCCCGCGAGGAGTACGTCTACTCCGACGCGGAGCTCGACCGGATCCGCGAGCACGCGCTGTCGGAGTACCGGCGGGGCTCCGCGCCCCTGGTCTTCGGCGAGCTCGCGCCCGGCACACCGATCCCGTCCGTGGTCAAGGGGCCGATCGACCGCATCACGATGACCTCCTACTACGCCGGATGCATCGGATCGCCCGGCTACAAGGCGTGCGAGGTCGCCTGGAAGTACCGCGACTGGGCGCTCAACGACCCCTCCCGGCTGCCGTCCAACTACGACCCGAGCTACTTCGCCGAGACCGTGCTGCCCAGCCTCGGTCACCAGGACGCCGACGTCGCGCGCGAGATCGGCATGCCCAACGCCTACGACAACGGCCCTCAGCGGTGCGGGTGGTTCTCCCACGCCGTCACCAACTGGATGGGAGACACCGCCTTCCTGCGGACGCTGTCGATCCGGCTCCGGCGGCCCGACATCCTGGGGGACACCGTCTGGATCGGCGGGGAGGTCGAGACGCTCACCGAGCAGGACGGCCTGGGAGTGATCGGCATCCGGCTGGAAGCCGTCAACCAGCTCCGGCAGGTCGTCGCCACCGGCGCCGCCGAGGTGCTCTGCTCCCTGACCCCGTCGGATGTGCCCGTCGAGCCGGCGGACGAGACGCGGTGAAGCTGGAGCAGTCCGTCGTCATCGACGCCGACGCGGCCCGCGTCTGGGCCCTGCTGTGCGAACCCGAGTCGGCCGCCGGCTGCGTGCCGGGAGTCCGGCTCGACGGGCGCGACGACGACGGACACCACCGGGGCGAGCTCACCGTGAGCTTCGGGCCGACGCGGGTGGCGTTCTCCGGCGTGGCGGAGATCGTCATGGCTCCGGAGGACATGAGCGGGACCATCGTCGCGCGGGGCGCCGACCGGCAGGGCCGCAGCAGGGCGTCGGGCACGCTGCGGTTCCGCCTCGTCCCCGGCGACGGTTCGGTACGGCTCGTCTCCTCGGCGGACGTCGCCATCAGCGGGCCGCTGGCCGGTTTCGCGGAAAGCGGCGGGCGGCACGTGGTCGAGCAGCTGCTCGCGGGGATGGCGGCCAACGTCTCCGCCCGGCTGCGGGACGAGCGTCCGGCTCCCGGCACCGTACGGCTGTCGCTGCGCGAGGTCCTGGCCGCCTGGCTCGCCCGCTTCTCGCGGTGGCCGTGGCGGCGCGGCGGCGGAGACTCCCCGACCCCCGAGGGGCGATGAATGGCCGGATACACCTTCACTCCCCTGACGCCGACCGCGTTCCTGGAGCGCTCGGCCGTGGTTCACGGTCACAGGACGGCGATCGTCGACGGCGACCGCCGTTTCACCTACCGGGAGTTCGGCGAACGCTGCCGGCGCCTGGCCGGAGCGCTCACCGCGACGGGTGTCCGTCCGGGCGACCGGGTGGCCGCCCTCTGCCTCAACAGCCACGTCATGCTGGAGGCGCACCATGGCGTCCCCTGGGCCGGCGCCTCCCTGGTGTCCCTCAACCCTCGTCTGTCTTCGGACGAGCACGCCTACATCGTCAGGCATTCCGGCGCCAGAACGATCATCGCGACCGCCGAGCTCCTGGACCGGGCCCGCGACGTCGCTCTGGCGTGCGACGCCGAGCTCGTCGTGGCCGGCGGCCCGGAGGACGACTACGAGGACCGGCTCGCCGCGGCCGGCCAGACCGTCGTACCCGTCGCGGACGAGGCGGCGCTGGTGGCCGTCAACTACACCAGCGGCACCACCGGCACTCCCAAAGGGGTCATGTACCACCACAGGGGCGCCTACCTGCAGTCGCTGGCCATGGCCTACCACCTGGGGCTCGCCGCCGACAGCGTCTACCTGTGGACGCTTCCCATGTTCCACTGCAACGGCTGGTGCTTCACCTGGGCCGTCACGGCGGCCGGCGCCACCCATGTCTGCCAGCGGTCCTTCGACCCGGCGGGCACCTGGGGCCTGGTCCGCGAGCACGGCGTCACCCACCTGTGCGCCGCCCCGACCGTGCTCACGATGCTCGCCGCCGGGCACCCCGGCGACAGGCGGGAGGGTCTTCGGGTGCGCGTGGCCACGGGCGGCGCGCCTCCGTCGCCGTCGCTTCTGGAGCGGCTGGACGCCCTCGCTATGGACGTCACGCACCTGTACGGCCTGACTGAGACCTTCGGCCCCATCGCGATCAACGAGTGGCTTCCCGAATGGAACCGTGAAGCACCGAGTGAGCGCGCCCGCCTGTTGAGCCGCCAGGGCGTGGGCAACATCGTCGCCGACCGGCTCCGCGTCGTCGACGACGCCGGAGCCGACGTGCCGCGGGACGGCGAGACGGTGGGCGAGATCGCCGTGCGGGGCAACGACGTGATGCTCGGCTACCTGGGTGAGGCGCCGCCTGCCGATGACTGGTGGCGAACCGGCGATCTGGCCGTCATGCACGGGGACGGCTACGTCGAGATCCGTGACCGGCTGAAGGACGTCATCATCTCGGGCGGCGAGAACATCGCCTCGGTCGAAGTGGAACGGGTGCTGGAGAGCCATCCCGCGGTGCTGGAGTGCGCGGTCGTGGGCCGCCCGGACAGCACGTGGGGCGAGGTGCCCGTCGCCTATGTGACGATCCGGCCCGGACAGGCGGCGACGGAGGCTGAACTGGTGCGGTACGTCCGAGCGAGAACGGCACATTTCAAGGCTCCGAAGACCGTACTCTTCGGGCAGTTGCCGAAGACCTCCACCGGTAAGATCCAAAAAGGACTGCTCCGTGAGAACCTCCGCCGGTCGGCGTCCGCCGGCCTCGCGACATCCGATGACCCGCCGGGTGATTGAACCTCCGGTTGTCCGGGCGCCGAACGCAATACGACCATGACATGCTCGGGGGCAAGGCGATGAAGGAAGAGCCGGGAAGTCTGGAGTCCATCCAGATCGGGTCCAGGCTGCGCAGCTGGCGGCTGGCCTCGGGCCTTTCTCTGCACAAGGTGGCTGACACGTCGGGCCTCTCCCCCGGCTACATCAGCCAGGTCGAGCGGGGCCTGGCCAACCCGTCCCTCGAGTCGCTCAAGAGGCTGGCCGACGCCGTGGGCATGCGGATCGGCGACCTGTTCGTCGATGAGGGCGACGGGTCCCCGGAGAGCTCCCGCTTCTTCGTGACCAAGCGGGGCATGCGCAAGCAGATCCGCTATCCGGGGTCCGGCATCCTCAACGAACTGCTCACGCCGGACCTGCAACGCCAGTTCGAGGCGATCTGGGTGGAGGCGCAGCCGGGGGCGACGAGCGGCGGTCATCCCCACTCGCACGCGGGAGAGGAGTGCGGTGTCGTCATCTTCGGTTCGATGCGGTTCTGGGTGGGCAACGCCGATCTGGAACTCGCCGCCGGAGACTCCATCTATCTCGACTCCACCGTGCCCCACCGCTGGGTCGCCACCGGCACCGAGCCCCTGGTCGCCGTCTGGATGATCACACCGCCGACCTTCTAGAGGAGCCTTCACCGGCTCGGAGCGTCAAGATCGCCCACGTCTGATCCGGGACATCAGCTCGTACCGAGACCGTACTATACGGTATGGTACGGTTCAGGTATCCATCGACCGAGGGACAGACGTGTCAGCATTGCCCGATCCGGTCTGGCCGATCGTCGTCCTGGCGATCATCCAGGCCGGGGACGCCGTCATGTGTGTCAAGCCCGTTCCGTTCATCGCCCGGTGCTTCGAGGACGTGAACTGGCCGCGGCGCTACTGGTGGATCATGCCGCCGCTGAAGTTCGCCGCCGCGGCGGGGCTGATCCTGGGCATCTGGCTGCCTTACCTCGCCGCCGTGACCTGTGCCGCGCTCGTCCTCTACTTCGTGGTCGCCATCGCGATGCACATCGCGGCCCGGGACTTCGGCCGCAACCTCTTCCTCAACGCCACCGGGATGCTGCTGATCTGCGTCGCCGTGGGCGTCTACAGCTTCATGACGTGACTCTCCGAGAGCGCGGAGCGTTCCATACCCGATGGTACGTTGATCTGATGAGCACGGCACGAGACCGGTGGCTGGACGAAGGCCTGAAGATTCTCGCAGAAGAAGGTGCGGCGGGGATTCGCATCGACCGGATCGCCGCCCGGCTCAACCTGTCGAAAGGGTCGTTCCACCATCACTTCGATGGCGCCGAGGGATACAAGAAGGCGCTTCTCGCCCATTTCGAGCGCCTGTCGGTCGAAGCGCTCAACAGTGCGATTTCCGAGATCGGGGAATCGGCCGGTGCCCGGGCGATCCTCACCCGGCTGACGGAGCTCGTCCGCCCCGGGGACACCGGGCTCTATCGGCCGGAGATCGACACCGCCCTGCGGGCGTGGGCGACGTGGGACGCGGATGTGCGGGTCGTGCAGACCCGCCTGGACGAGGCCAGACTGTCCGCGCTCCAGCGGGTGTGGCGATCAGCCGTCGCCGGCGACGAGGAGGCACGGACCGCGGCCCTGTTGCCCTACCTGCTCGCGGTCGGAGCGAGCGTCGTCTACCCTCCTGTCGACGCCGACCGGCTTCGCGAGCTCTACGAGATCCTCCTGCCCCTCGTACCGGACGGCACGTGACCAGGACGCATCGGCCGGGATGTCAGGAACAGAAGTCCGTGATGGTGGCGGTAAAGATCCCGGTGAGACGGTCCAGCGAGGCCAGATCCGCCCACTCGCGGGCCGCGTGCGCGCCCTCGCCGTCGGCGCCGAACAGCAGACAGGGGATGCCGGCGCGGTCCAGCAGGGCCGCGTCCGTCCAGAAGGGCTCGCCGCGCACCACCGGCGGATGCCCGAGGACCGCCTCCGCATGGCGGGTCAGCGTACGGACGATCCGCGCCTCCGGGTCGGCCTGGAACGGTTCGCGGTGCAGGCCTCGCGTGAGGCGGTAGCGGAAGCCGGGCACGGCGGCGGCCAGGCGATCCAGCACGGCCGTCAGCTCCGCCTCCACCGTGTCGGCGTTCTCGCCCGGTACGGTGCGCCGCTCCAGGGTGATGCGGCAGTGCGCCGGGTAGGTGGAGGGCTCCTGGCCTCCGGCGATGACCGAGGCGTGCACGGTGCCGGTGCCGAGCAGGGGGTGCGCCGGACCCTGAGCTAGACGCGTCCCCAGCTCCTCCAGCGCGACCAGGAAGTGCCCGGCCTTGGCGATGGCGTCCACACCCAGGTCGGGCCTCGAACCATGGGCCGCACGACCCTCGATCACCACGTCGAACCAGGCGAAGCCCTTGTGCGCCAGGGTGACTTCGAGATGACTCGGCTCGGTGACGATCGCCGCGTCCGCGGTGAAGGACTCCAGCACCTCCTCCGTACCGGTGCTGCCGTGCTCCTCGTCCGCGACGCACGCGAGGAGCACATCGCCGCGCAACGGACCGCCGGCCGTGGCCCGGACGGCGGCGATCATCATCGCCGCGAGACCGCCCTTCATGTCGAAGGACCCGCGGCCGTACATCCGCCCGTCACGGATCTCCGGATCGAACGGGTCACCGTCGTAGCCGGCCACACCCACCGTGTCCAGATGACCGTTGAGCATCAGCGACCGGCCGCCACCGGCCCCGCGAGCGATCGCGACCACCGACGGCCGGCCGCCGCGCTTGTCCAGACGGTGCACCTCGAAACCGCGGGCGGCCAGCCACTCGCCGCAGAAATCGGCGATGGCGCTCTCGCCCGCGCCGTCGCCCGCGAGGTCCGGGTTGACGGAGTCGATGGCGATCAGCCTGGCCAGCAGGTCGTGGGGGTCGAGGGGGTCAGGGGCGGAGGGAGGGACAGGGGGCATGCGGACCTTCCGAAGGGCGGTGCGGTGGATCGACCCGTTCGATTATCGGCGTCTCCGGGTCTCGGGGATCTTCGTGGGAGGCGTCAGGCGGGCTCCGGCGATCACACGGGCGCTCAGGCCGCCTGGAAGGAACGCCGCGACAGGCCGACGCCGTAGCCGTCGAGTGTGGTCACCACCGGGGCGGTGGGGTCGGTGGCCGCGCCGAGGGCGACGAACAGCGGGGTGAAGTGCTCGACGGTCGGGTGCGCGTACGGCATGCCGGGGGCGGCGGTGCGGAAGCGGGCGAGCTCGGCGACGTCACCGCGGCCCAGCGCGTCGGCGGCCCAGGCGTCGAAGTCGGACGACCAGCCGGGCACCTTGTTCTCCAGGAACATCTCCCTGGTCAGGAACGGCAGGCCGTGCGTCATGTGCCCCGAGCCGATCACCAGCACGCCCTGCTCGCGCAGCGGCCGCAGCCGCTCGCCGATGGACAGCAGCCGATCGGGGTCCTCGGTGGGCAGGCTCAGCTGCAGCACCGGGATGTCGGCGGCCGGGTACATGATCTTCAAGGGGACCCAGGCGCCGTGGTCCAGCCCGCGGCTGGTGTGCCGGTGCACCTGCCCGGTGTCCGGCATGACTCCCACGACCTGCCGCGCCAGCTCACCGGCGTCGGGCGTGTCGTAGCGGAAGGTGTAGTACAACGCGTCGAAGCCGCCGAAGTCGTACACCAGCTCGCTGGGTCGTTCGGCGCTCACCGACAGCGGCGCGGACTCCCAGTGCGCGGAGACGACCAGGATCGCCTTCGGCTTGGGCAGGGCCCGGGCCCAGTCGTGCAGCGGAGTGAGCCACTCGGGGCTCTCGAAGGGCATGGGTCCGCCGCCGTGGGACAGGTAGAGGCTGGGCAGCGGCCCGTCCTGGGCCGTCCACGGCCGGTGCGGTTCGGCGGCCTCGAGGGCGGCGGCGCGCTTCAGGTGCGTGGCGAACGGGTGCGCGGCGGGTATGCGGGCGTCGGCGGCGGTCGTGGTGGTGGTCATCGGGGCTCCTCGTCGGGGAGATCATGGGTGTCTCATCGGGCCGAGGGCCGCCGGGGGCGCGGCCGTCGGTCATCCCGCGCGGGGTCGCGGGGCGGCTGTCAGGCGACGACGGCGAATCCGCCGGTCCAGGCGATCTTCTCGCCGGCCGCGAGGCCGATCTGCAGGAAGCCGAGGGCCTCCAGCTCGCGGGCCCGGCTCAGCGAGCCGGTGTCGACGGCGCGCAGGCCAGCGTCGGTGACGATCTGGGCGAGCGCGGCCTTGGCGCCGGCGTCGTCGCCGGCGATCAGCACGGTCGTGGGCTGCTCGCCGACGCTGCCCTGGGACAGGGTGGCGGCGAAGTTGGTGTTGAACGCCTTGACCACCTGGGAGCGGGGCAGCGCCTCGGCGATCTCGGCGGTGGCCGAGCCGTCGGCCGCGACCGTCAGGGAGTCCATCGTGGAGAAGTCCACCGGGTTGGTGATGTCGACGACGACCTTGCCGTCGAACTGTCCTTCGCGCTGGGCGATGACTCCGGCCACCCCTCCGTACGGGACGGCGAGGACGACGATGTCACCGGTGACGGGCTTGCCGGTGTCGTCCCGGCCGAGGAGTTCGACGCTGTTGCCGCTCCTGCGGACCAGGTCGGCGATGGCCGAACCCATGGCGCCGGGGCCGATGATGCTCACCTGTGTCATGTCGGTGCTCCTTGTAGTGGTTGTTGCACGACTGGTACCCATGAGAGCAAACTTGTCGCTACAACTATTCCTGGACGAGGGACCTGACGTGGACACTCCGTGGCTCGACCGGCGGCAGCTACGCGCCTGGATCCGCCTGCGGGCGGTGCTCGAACTGCTCCCCGGGGTCCTGGACGCGCAACTCCGCCGTGACTCCGGGCTGACCGAGTTCGAGTACTACACGCTGGCGATGCTGTCCGAGGCGCCCGGCCGGACCCTGCGCATGACCGAGCTGGCCCAGCAGACCAACGCGACGCTCCCCCGGCTTTCGCACGTGGTGACCCGCCTGGAGGACCGCGGCCTGCTGGAGCGCGTCCCCTGCCCGGAGGACCGCCGGGCGATCAACGCCCGGCTCACCGACCAGGGGTGGGCGAAGGTGCGGCAGGCCGCGCCCGGGCACGTGGCCACCGTCCGGCACCACATCGTCGATGTGCTCACCGACGAGCAGCTCGACCAGGTCACCGCCATCAGCGACGCCATCCTGGCCGAGCTGGACCCGTCGCGGGCCGTGGCCGCGCTCTACACCCGCTACGACGAGGCCTCAGACGGGGACGACGGCTCACCAGACGATGCCGAAGCGCGGCGCGGCGACGGCAGGACGGACAGCTCGCAGGCGTAGGAATCGGCCGGCCCGTCCAGCCGCCCGACATCGCGCCCCACCGAACGGGAACGGGTCGTCGAGGGCCGGTTACCAGGCCGCCTCGATCACCGGGCGGGACCCCAAGAGCTCGGGATCGGGAGATCCGGGGTGGACCAAGGACGTGACGTGTCCCTCGTCGACTCTGCTCAGTGGATGGAAGTTGCCCGCGAGCAGCAGGTGGCGCCCGGTGCCGTCGTAACGGATCAGGTTCCAGCGCGCGATGCTCTCGCCCTCGTGGTCCCTGCTCAACAGGGTGCGGATCTTGCGTCCGTCTGTGACGGAGTACTCGTCCACGGTGTAGCGGTGCGGTCGCCGGCCGTCGGACAGCCGGCTGTGGCCGATCAGCATGCTGCGGCCGTCCGGGTTGATCGTCGAGGCCGTGACCTCCTGCCCTGGCGCTACGACGCGACTGGCCGCGAGTGTGGTGCCGGAGGCGGCCGTGTCCAGGACCCGGGCCTCGGATCCGACCACGAGACCGAGGGTGCGGCGATCGGCCGCCCATGACAGGCTCTCGATCTGTCCCGAGACGTTCGTCGTCCACGTGCGTGTCGTACCCGTGGGCAGATCGACGACCGTGAGCTGGGCCCCGGGGCAGAAGCGCAACGTCTTCCCCTTACCGCACACCTTGCCGTCGAGGCTGTAGGAGAGCCGGGTGCCGTCGCCGGTGACAGCAAGGGAGCTCGCCGTCGTACCGAGCACCTTGGGGATCACGTCGTGAACCAGCTCGGCCGGCCTCCCTTGTCCGTCGACCCGCGCTCGGTGGAACCTGGTGCTGCTCACCTGCGTCTCGCGCGACTGGACGCTCTGGGCGATGTAGAAGGTCTCACCGTCGCCGGCGCCCGCGAGCAGATATCCACCGGGCTCCCGGAAGCTTCCCTCAGGGGTGGGGGGCAGCCCGAGCCGGCTCGTGACCTTCCCGGTACGGGCGTCGTGGACCGTCACGCCGTCAGCGCTCGCCATCAGCAGGAAACGCGGGCCGGTGAGAGCGTGCGTCGCGGGCGCGGTGGGCGCGCCTCGTGTCCCGGCCACCATGGCGGCGACCGCGCCGATGACCACGACGACGAGCGCGGCCGCGAGCGGGACCGCCAGGGCGAGCCGGCGCGCGGGAAGGGCCCGCGCCGCCGGGCGCAGGGTTTCCGGGCGGATCCGCTCGGCGTCGGCGGTGAGGGCGTCCTTGAGCTGATCTTCGAGCCAGGAAGTCATCGGTTTCCCTCCAGTTTGACGGTGAGCGCCTTCAGGGCTCGAAAGACGGTCGATTTCACTGTTCCGCGGCTGACTCCCATGGCTTCGGCGATCTCGGCCTCGGACAGGTCGAGGTAGTAACGCAACACCACGGCTTCTCGCTGGCGGCGAGGTAAGGCGCGTACCGCGTCGGACACCTCCCGGCGCGTCTCCCCCAGCAGCGTGACAGCCTCCGCCGACCGGAACGGCTTCTGCCGATCGCCGGTGAACCTGCTCATGATGGACCGGCGGCGGTGGACCATGCGGCATCCGTTCACCACACTCGCCCGCAGGTAGGGCAGCGCCCGATCACGGTCGGTCAACCGGCTCCATCGGCGGTGCAGCGCCGCGAAGGCGTCCTGGACGACGTCCTCGGCCGTCTCCTGATCGCCCACCAGCAAGTACGCCAACCGGACCAGGCCCAGCCGCTGAGTCAGGAAGAGTTCGGCCACGACAGCCTCGTCCACGGCCGGGGCAGGCGGTGGCTCCGGCTCCTCCACCGTTCGTTGAATCGCGAATCGCATACCTCTTCCATGCACAGTCGCCGTCCAGGTTGCCTCGTGAGACGGAAGTCACCATCATGCGCCCCGGGCGAAATCCGGATGAGTGTGGCGCCTCAAGGCTGCTAACGTGGCCGTCATGGCACGAGGTATCTGGTCGCAGAAGATCCGCTCCGCCCGCTGACGGCGGCGCCCTCTTCCTGCTGAATCCGCGCTCGCCGTCCCGGTTCCCGCCGGGCGGCCCTCTGCTGTTGCCCGGCTCCACTGCGAGCTGCGGAGCACCGTTGAACCTCATCCCCAATACCGAAACCATGTCCCTGCCCGTCGAGGCGGGTGACAGCGCACACGTACGCGCCACGGGCGTCACCGTCACCCGCGGGTCCCGGCGTGTCCTGAACGACGTCTCGATCACCGTCTCCGCCCGGTCGCGGGTGGCCGTCGTCGGCGAGAACGGCCGCGGCAAGACGACGCTGCTGCACGTCCTCGCCGGACTGATCACACCGGACGACGGCGCCGTGCACCGTGCCGGCACGATCGGCCTGGCCCGCCAGGAGCTGTCCGCGCGAGAGGGCGAGACCGTCGGCACCCTGACGTCCGAGGCGCTGGCCGCGTCGCTCGCGGCCCTCGACGCGCTGGAGGAGGCGACCCTCGCCATGACCGAGGGCGACCCCGCCGCCGACGACCGCTACGCCACCGCGCTCGACGCCGCCACCCGGCTCGACGCGTGGGACGCCGAGCGCCGCGTCGACGTCGCCCTCGAAGCCCTCGGCGCCTGCACCGACCGCGACCGTCCGCTGGCCACGCTGTCGGTCGGTCAGCGCTACCGGGTGCGGCTGGCCTGCCTGCTCGGCGCGCGGCACGACGTGCTGCTGCTCGACGAGCCGACCAACCACCTCGACGCGGGCGGGCTGGACTTCCTGACCCGCAGGCTGCGCGAGCACGACGGCGGCCTCGCCGTCGTCAGCCACGACCGGGCGCTGCTGCGCGACGTCGCGGACCGGTTCCTCGACCTCGACCCGGCCCGTGACGGGAAGCCGCGGCTGTACGCAGGCGGCTATGACGCCTGGCAGGACGCCCGGCGTCGCGAGCGTGAGCGCTGGGAGCAGGACCACGAGCAGCAGCAGGCCGAGCACCGGCGGCTGCAGGACGCGGTGTCGAAGGCCCGCGACCGGCTCTCCACCGGCTGGCGGCCGGACAAGGGGACCGGCAAGCACCAGCGCCAGTCCCGCGCGCCGGGCGTCGTGCAGGCCCTGAACCGTCAGCGGGAAGCCCTGCTGGCGCACCGGATCGACGTGCCCGAACCGCCGCCGTCGTTGCGGTGGCCGGACCTGGGCGTCCGGCCGGGGGCGCCGCAGTTGCGCGCGCATGGCGTCGCCGTCGGCGGGCGGCTGGCCGGGCCCATCGATCTCACCCTCGACGGGGGCGACCGGCTGCTCGTCACCGGACCGAACGGCGCCGGGAAGTCCACGCTGCTCGCGGTGCTGGCCGGTGCGCTCGAACCCACCGAAGGGCATGTCTGGACGGCGCAGGGGGCACGGATCACCCAGGTCACCCAGGAGACCGCCGGGCAGGACCCCGCGCTCACCGCCCGCGAGGTGTACGCACGCCACGTGGGACGGCTGGTGGCCCACAAGGGACTGCGCGACGCCGACGCCGTCCCGCTGGGATCGCTCGGGCTGCTGGACTCCGAGGCGATGCGTACGCCGGTCGGGCGGATGTCCCAGGGACAGCAGCGGCGCCTCGACCTGGCGCTCGCGCTGGCCGGGCGGCCCGGCCTGATCCTGCTGGACGAGCCGACCAACCACCTGTCACCGGCGCTCGTCGACGAGCTGACCGACGCGATGCTCAAGACGAGCGCCGCCGTGGTCGTCGCCACGCACGACCGGCAGCTCCTGCGGGACCTCGCCGGCTGGCCGCGTCTGCAGATAGGCCCGCCGTAGCGAGGGCTGCCGCCGGGTCGCGGTGCTCAGAGAAGATCGTCGATCGTGATGGGCACGGAGCGGATGCGCCTGCCCGTGGCGTGGAAGACGGCGTTGGCGATGGCGGCGGCCATCCCGACGAGCCCTATCTCGCCGACGCCCTTCACCCCGACCGGGTTGTACGCGTCCGGGACCCCGACGAAGGTCACGTCGAGGTCCGGGACGTCGGCGTTCACCGGCACGAGGTAGTCGCCCAGGGTGGCGTTGGCGATCCGGCCGGTTCCCCGATCGGTGACGGTCTCCTCGAACATCGCCATCCCGATCCCGCCGACCGTGCCGCCGATGATCTGACTCCTGGCCAGCTTCTCGTTGAGTATCAGGCCGCCGTCGATCACCGACACGACCCGCGCCACGCGCAGCCGCCCCAGCTCGGGATCCACCCGGACCTCCACGAACCGCGCGCCGAACGGCCCGGCGGGCGCCATCCCGGCCTCCTCCGCCCGGCGCGGCTCGCTGTCGCCGTCCGCGCTCAGCTCCTCCAGCCCGTGCGCGGCCAAAATGCCGGTGTAGGACTCGCCCCGCCCGGGCTCGCCGACGCGGTGGATCCGCCCGTCCGTGACGGTGACGTCATCGGCCCCGCAGCCGGCCAGCGGCGAGGCCGGGTCGGCGCCCGCCAGGTCGAGGAAGGCCCGCAGAAGGGCACGGCAGGCCGCGTGCACGGCGTTGCCCAGGGCCGCGGTGAGTCCGGAGCCGCCCGCCTGGGGCCCCGGGGGCATGCCGGTGTCGCCGAGCCCGAACGTGACGCGCCCCGGCTCCAGGCCGAGCAGCTCGGCCGACAGCTGCGTCATGACCGTGTACGTGCCGGTGCCGATATCGGTCACCGCGCTGCGCACGTACGCCGTCCCGTCGCCGCGCACGGTCACCCTGGCCCGGCAGGGCGCCTGGTACCAGAAGTAGCTGACCCCGGCCAGGCCGTACCCGACGAGCCAGTCACCCTCGCGCATCGAGCTGGGTTCGGCCCCGCGCCGGGCCCAGCCGAAGCGGTCGGCGCCGACCTCGTAGCACTCGCGCAGCGCCTTGCTCGACCACGGCAGGCCGGACCGCGGGTGGACCTCGGCGTAGTTGCGCAGCCGCAGCTCCAGCGGGTCGAGGCCGAGCATGTAGGCCAGTTCGTCCATCGCCGACTCGAGCGCGAAGTTGCCCTGGGCCTCGCCCGGCGCGCGCATCGAGTTGGTCCACGGGATGTTCAGCCGTACCTGCTGGTCCCGGGTGGAGACGTTCGGGCAGGCGTACGCCGTCGTGGAGACGGACGCGCACGGCTCGATGTTGTCCCCCTCGATCGAGAGGGTCGACACGCTCTCGTGCTCGATCGCGGTCAGCCGGCCGTCGCGGGTGGCGCCGAGCCGGACGCGCTGCGCCGTGGCCGGGCGGTGGCCGATGCCCGTGAACATCTCCGGGCGGGCCAGTTCGAGCCTGACCGGCCGCCGGGTCCGCCTGGCCGCCATCGCGGCGAGCACCACATGCGGCCAGACGCGCAGCCCCGCGCCGAAGCCACCGCCGACGTACGGGGCCAGCACCCGCACTCCCGCCTCCGGCACGCCGAACATCCGCGCGAGCGTGGCCCGCACCAGGACGGGCCACTGGGTGGAGTCGTGCACGGTGAGCGCGTCGCCGTCCCACGCGGCCAGCGTGGTGAACAGGCCGAGCGGGTTGTTGGTGTTCTCTGCGGTGGTGTACGACGCGTCGACGACGGCGTCCGCGCGGGCGAGCCCGGCGGCCACGTCGCCCCATGAGGCGTCGCTGCCCCACGGGTCCGCCACCCGCTCCGCTCGCGGGTCGTCGAGATCCAGCAGCGGCTCGGCCCGCTCGTAGCCGACCTCGACCCGCCGCGCCGCCGCCCTGGCCTGCTCGGGCGTGTCCGCCACGACGACGGCGACGTACTGGCCGTAGTAGAGGATCCGGTCGTCCTGCAGCGGGGGCGGCGGCGTACGCAGGAGGGACTCCGGGCCGGAGCCGAGTCGCGGCGCGTTGAGGTGCGTGAGCACCGCCAGCACGCCCGGGGCGCTCTCGGCCGGGCCGGTGTCGAGCCGGGTGATCCGTCCTGAGGCGATCGTGGCCCGCGCGACGGCGGCGTGGGCCATGCCGGGCAGGCTGACGTCGTTGGAGTACGGCGCCGCGCCGGTCACCTTGAGCGGGCCGTCCACCCGGTCCGTTCCGGCGCCGACGATCCGGGGCCGTTCGACGGTCGTCATGACGCCACCCCCGCGACGGTACGCAGCGCGCGCGTGAGCGTGCGCTTGGCCAGCTCCACCTTGAAAGCGGTGCCCGGCATGGTGAACGGGTCACGCACCGCCCGCTCGGCGGCCTCCCGGAACGCGGCCGGGCCCGCCGGCGCGCCGCGCAGGATCTCCTCCGCCTCGCGGGCCCGCCACGGTACGGTGCCGACCCCGCCGAGCGCGACCCGTGCCTCCCGGATCAGGCCGCCGTCGAGCAGCAGGGTCACAGCCGCGGAGGTGAGCGCGAACTCGTAGGACATGCGGTCGCGGACCTTCAGGTAGCCCGACCGGGTGCCTTCCGGAGGCAGCGGGACGTCCACGGCGGTGATCAGCTCGCCCTGGCCGAGCATGTGCTCCACATCGGGCGTGGCCTCCGGTAGCAGGTAGAAGTCGGTGAGCGGGATGGTCCGCTCCCCCGCGGATCCCCGGACGCGCACGATCGCGTCGAGCGCCACCAGCGGGACGGCCAGGTCGGAGGCGTGCGACGCGATGCAGTGCTCGCTCGCTCCGAGGATCGCGTGCATGCGGGCGGCGCCGGTGACGGCCGCGCAGCCGGTGCCGCGGCGGCGCTTGTTGCAGTCGGGCACGGTCGGGTCGCGGAAGTAGCGGCAGCGGGTGCGTTGCAGCAGGTTGCCGCCGATGGTGGCCATATTGCGCAGCTGGACCGATGCGCCGAGCAGCAGCGCCTCGCGGACGAACGGCGCCCGCGCGCTCACGTACGGGTCGGCCGCGAGTTCCTCCATCGTGGTCAGCGCCCCCACCCGCAGCGTGTCGCCGTCGAGCCGGACTCCGCGCAGCGGGAGCCTGGTGATGTCCACCAGCCGTCCGGGCTCCAGCACGCCGTCCTTCATGAGGTCGAGCTGGGTCGTGCCGCCTGCCAGGTAGCAGGCTTCCGGGTCGGCGCTCACCGTGGCGACGGCCTGCCCCACCTCGGCCGCCCGGACGTAGGTGAACTCACGCATCGCCGCCACCCGCCCCGGCGACCTCGCGGATGGCCGCCACGATGTTCGGATAGGCGCCGCAGCGGCAGAGGTTGCCGCTCATGAACTCCCTGATGTCCGGGTCCGAGCCCGCGCGCCCCTCGGCCAGCAGGCACACCGCCGACATGATCTGCCCGGAGGTGCAGTAGCCGCACTGGAAGGCGTCGTGCCGCACGAACGCCTCCTGCATCGGATGCGGGCCGCCTTCGGAGCCCAGCCCTTCGATCGTGGTGATCGCCCGGCCGTCGCACTGGGCGGCGAGCGTGAGGCAGGACAGGATGCGCCTGCCGTCCGCGATCACCGTGCACGCGCCGCAGGCGCCCTGGTCGCAGCCCTTCTTCGTGCCGGTCAGACCCAGCCGGTCGCGGAGCGCGTCCAGCAGGGTGAGGCGGGCGTCATCCAGGTCGAGCGGATAGTCCCTGCCGTTGACGGTCAACGTCGTCATGTCCCCGAATCCCCCGAACGCCGTACCGGTCCCGGCGCTCAGGCGGCGCCGGGCCTTCCGGGGGGAGATCCGTTTCGTACGGTACCCGCGTATTCGGAAGATGTACCCGACGTGCCCCGAGCACCTCGGACCGGACTCCTTTCCGGCCACCTGCAACACGGCGCAGGGTGCCGGACATTTACCAAGGTGTCCGGCACTTTCGCGAGGAGACTTTGTGACACATCGAGATCGCTTCGAGGCGATCTATGACGCGTACTACCCGGCCATCCATCAGTACGCAGCCCGCCGTACCGGTTCGGCCGACGACACCGCCGATGTCATCTCCGAGACGTTCCTCACCGCCTGGCCCGACGGTGAGCGGGGCTGCTGTGGCTGTACGGCGTGGCCGCGAGGTGCTGGCGCTGGCCTGCTGGGAGGAGCTGACCAGCGAGCAGATCGCCAGGCGGTCCGGCGACCGAGTACGCCAACGCGGCGGTCTCCATCAACAAGTCCGGCCACCATTTCGCCGTGACCATCACCGACCCCACGGCCGACCGCCGGCGCTTCGAGGAAGCGTTCCGCGCGGTCGGGCTGAACGTCACGGTGAAGGTCATTCCGGTGGCGCCGGCCGAGGTCGGCAACCTGATCGGCCCGGCCGTGCCGGAGGGCTTCGACTGGCACGGAAGCATCGGGACGCAGGCGGTGACACCGTGCGCGTCGGCATTCTGCGGCAAGGTCTGGATGCCCTCGGACTTCCCCGGACGCGTCGTCTTCGGAGTCGGCCGTCCTGCCGAACCGGGCGAGGCCTACGCGGACCCCCTTCTCTACGCCCCGGGGGACGAATCCCTGGAGGGCTACGAGGTTCACGGCAAGACGGTCGAGGCCGTACGCTCCGAAGTGCACCGACGCGGATTGAAGGTCGGCTATCGCCTGCTGTGGGACCTTCCCGAGGGCGGCTTCTTCGACCAGCCGGTCTCCGCGGATCGGGTCGAGGACGACTGGATCGTCAACGGTTCGCGCGACCACAGCTCCGACACGGTCGACCTCTACGTCATCCCCGGATCCGGTACCGCCCCCGATCCCCGGGAGGTCGCCACACCCAAGTGGTACGACGACCAGCCAGGTTGATCGTCAGTCCGAAGCGTTCGGTGCCTAGCTCACCTGGCGCCAGCCGGGTGGAGGGTCCTCGCCGGCCCGGCCGTCGACCGCCTCGCGCAGGAGGTCGGCGTGGCCGGTGTGCCGGCCGTACTCCTCGATCAGGTCGCAGACCAGGCGGCGCAGGCTGGCGTGCCGTCCGTCGGGGGTGGAGACGTGGGCGAGCTGGTCGAGGCCGCCGTCGGCCAGCGCGGCGGCGAGCGTGGCGCGGGAGCGGGCGACTCCTCGTCCAGGCCGTCGGCCTTCCAGCGGAAGGTGGTGCGCAGCCGATCGAGCGCGCCGAGCAGGTGGGCGCTCTCGTCACCGGCCAGCGGCGGTTCCCATGGCGTATCGGTCATGTCGTAACCCTGGCATGGGATCGAAGGCGGTCAGCCGTCCAGTCGTACGCGATAAATCCGGCGATGTCGGTGGTCATCCCGAGATAATGGCCGATGTGGAGGAGGTCGAGGTCGTCGTGGCCCATCAGGAGCGCGCGACCCTGCGCGTCGGCGACGTGTTCCTGAAGATCGACGCTGATCGGACGCGCGCCGACGTCGAGGTCGAGGCGATGGCCATGGCGCCGATCCCCACCCCGGAGGTCCTGTGGCGGAAGCCGCCCGTGCTCGCCCTCGCCGCCCTGCCGGGGACGGCGCTCGGCCGCCTCGGCGAACCGTCGACCGCGTCGTCGGCGGCGTGGGCCGCGGCGGGTGCCGCCGCACGCACGCTGCACGACGCGCCGCCGCCGCCCTGGCCCGGCCGGAGCCTCGACGAGGTCGCATCGCGCCTCGACGGCGAATGCGCGTGGCTCGTCACGAACGGCGTCCTCCCCGCCGACGTGGTCACCCGGAACCGCCGGGTCGCCGAGGCCGCGCTCCGGCCGTGGACACCGGTGTTCACGCACGGCGACCTGCAGGTCACCCACGTGTTCGCCGACGGTGACGAGATCACCGGCGTGATCGACTGGTCCGAGGCGGGGCCTGGCGACGCCCTGTTCGACCTCGCCACCTTGACGCTCGGACACGAGGAGCGCCTCGGCGACGTCGTCGCCGGCTACGGCACCGAGGTCGACCTCGACGTGATCCGCGCGTGGTGGTCCTTACGGAGCCTGCGGGCGGTCCGCTGGCTGATCGAGCACGGCTTCGACCCGTGGCCCGAGGTCGCCGTGCTGAACTCCCGGCTGTGAGGCCGCACAGCCCGACGACTACGCCATGTCCTGACGCGAGCGGCGCGCACCCAGGTGAAAGTTTCAGTCTCGACGTGCGCGGACGCCTGCCCGCGCCCCCGGCGCTGGTCGGCCCGGCCTGCCCGGTTCTATGGTGACGATCTCGAACCTCCTTGCGAGAGGGACACCATGGCACTCAGCGCTCGTCGTCCTGCCCAGGTTCTGCGCCTCGCCCTCGTCCTCGCCCTGACGCTGACCGCCGGCGCGGTGCTGTCCGCTCCCGCCGCGCTCGCCGCCGCCTACCGCTCCGCCACCTCCTCGGGCTGGGGCCCCAGCCCGGCGGCGGGAAAGGCGGCCGCCGAGGCCAACGCCCGCGCCGCGCTGAACCAGCAGGCCGCCGCGGCCGGCGAGGTCTGCTCGGGCGTGTCTGTCACCACCAGGCACCTCTACACCGCGCCCGACGGTTCGGCGTGGATCTACGAGGCGACCGCGTCAGGCAACTGCGAGGTCCCGCCGCCGGTGTCGTACACCGTCCCGCGCACCGAGACCCGTCAGGCCGGCGGCACGAGCCCGAACGTCGCCGTCGAGAACGGCGCGCAGGCCGCCCGCGCGGCGCTCCTGGCGGCGGGCCAGGCGTGCACGGGCTACGCCACGACGTCGTCCCTGGTCTACACCGCGCCCGGCGGCGCGTGGTGGATCTACGACGTCACCGTCTCGGCCACCTGCACCCACTGACACCGGCACCACGAAAGAAATCGACCGACCGCTCTTCGTGTTAGGACAGTCGCTCTGAGTAACATGCGTCCATGACGAGACCGTTCCGCAGCTTGACCATGCTGTTCACCGCCGCGCTGGCCCTCACGGCGGCCCCACACCCCGCCTCCGCGTCCTCGCAGAACCCTCCCCGCGGCTGCGCCATGAAGGAGATCACCTCCGGCAACTACTCCGCCAGGGCCACGATCTGCCTCACCGAGGCGTGGAAGACCCACACCTTCGGCGAACGCACCCTGGAGCCGACCAACACGCTCACCCTGGAGTGCTGGCACGGCGTCGCCCTGTGGTCCAACTCCGACTGCTCGATGAGCTCGAAGCTGTCCCTGTCGAAGGACGGCGTCCCCGCCTGGACCGAGTCGCGCAGCAACAGCGTGTACATCGCCCGCTCCGGCAACACCAGCACCTACACCGACCACTACGCGTGCCGCGGACAGGGCGAGTACGAGCTGCGGTTCGAAGGCGGCACCGTCCACGTCACCCCGCATTCCAGCAGCGCCAGCCTGACCATCCCGGCCTTCTCCGTGAAGGCGCGCGGCTGCGCCTGAACGCCGACCGCAGGTGAGGGGCTCCCCCGGACGACGGGGCAGCCCTTCACTCATGTCGGTGGCGCCGAACAACGTGACGCCGAGCCACCGGAGCCCGGGAAGGTCAGGGCGGGGCCGTTCCGTCACTCGTGGCACAGGCGGCGTCGAGGCGTTCGAAGGGCCCCGGACCGTCGTGCGGCTTCGGCGGGGCACCGAGGTGGCGGACGCGAAGCTCGTCCATCAGTTCCTCGATGAACGCCGGGCCCTCATCGCGCATGAGCCGCTGCCGGCTGCGGAGCTCGTCGCCGCCCGGCCGCCAGTCGAGGCCCCAGTTGCCGAGGGCGTAGATGATCGGAAGGGTCTGGATGCCGGCTTCGGTGAGGCTGTAGCGGGCGCGCTGCCCCCGCACGGCGGTGCCGCGGGTGAGGATCCCCGCCTCGACGAGCCGTACGAGACGGTCGGCGAGGATGTTCGAGGCGATGCCCTCGATCGACCCGGTGAGCAGCGCCCGGAAGTGGCGGCGGTCGCCGAAGATGACGTCGCGCAGCACGAGCAGCGACCAGCGATCTCCGAGCACCTCGACGGCGGCGTTGATCGGACACCCGGACCGTGGTTCCACTTGTTCCTCCTTGACAGGTATTTCGCCCCCCATATAGTAGTTGCACACTGCAACCACTTTGGAAGAGGAGCTGATGGGTCGCTTCATCTACTCGATGCAGGTATCCCTCGACCTGCGGATCGAGCAGGTTCCGGGGGACAACGGCGCCGGCGAGTGGCTGCGCGTCGACGAGGAGCTGCACCGCGAGGCCAACGCGCGGACGCGGGCGCTCGCGCTCATGGTCCACGGCCGGGTCTACTACGAGGCCATGGAGGAATACTGGCCGCGGTCAAGCGAGGACGCGTCGCTGCCGGACGTCATGCGCGAGTACGGTGAGATCTGGACCGCCAAGCCCAAGGTGCTCGTCTCCCGCACCCGCCGCAGCGCCGGCCACAACACCCGGATCATCGGCGGGGACGACGCGATCGAGCGGCTCGCCGCGCTGCGGGCCGAGACCGACGGCAGCATCAGCGTGGGCGGCGCGGCGCTCGCGACGCAGCTGCTCCGGGCGGGGCTTCTTGACGAGTTGCTGCTCTTCACCCATCCCTCGATCCTCGGCTTCGGCAGGCCGCTGTTCGACGACTATGACCTGCCGATCGATCTCGACCTGCTGGAGCAGCGATCGTTCGAGCAGGGCGTCACGATGCATCACTACGCCGTACGGGACGCGAAGGAGGCGAGCTCGTGCTGAGGCAGGTCGCGGAGGGTGTGCTCGTCCATCAGAGCGAGTTGCTCCAGAACAACACCGTCGTCGTGCTAGGCCGGGCCGGCGTGATGCTCATCGACCCCGGGATAACGGGCGACGAAATGGCGTGCCTCGCGAACGACCTTCGCGAGCTGGGCCGGCCTGTTGTGGCAGGCTTCTCGACGCATCCTGACTGGGATCACGTGCTCTGGCACGCAGCGCTCGGCGACGCGCCCCGTTACGGTACGGCCCGCTGTGCGGCTTCCATGCGAGATCTGCGCTCGAACGCGGACTGGAAGGCCCGGGTCGCCGAAGGGCTGCCGCCGGAGATCGCTGACGAGACACCGCTGGACCTGTTCGGCCTCATCACCGCTCTGCCTGCCGGAACCACCCGGATTCCGTGGGATGGCCCTCAAGTCCGGATCATCGAGCATCCGGCTCATTCCCCGGGCCATGCGGCGCTGTTGATCGAGGAACGCGGGGTTCTCGTCGCCGGCGACATGCTGTCGGATGTCCTGGTTCCGATGCTCGACGACTTCAACGGCACCAACGACCCGGTCGAGGAGTACCTCGTCGGGCTGCGACTGCTCGAGGACGTGGCGGGCGACGCCGATGTCCTCGTCCCCGGTCACGGGTCCGTCGGCGGAGCCGACCAGATATGCGCGCGGATCGAACTGGACCGCGCGTACGTGCACGCCTTGCGTGACGGCCGTACTCCCGACGACCCACGACTCGGCCCCTCGGCCCAGCCCGGCTGGGAATGGGTGAGCGACATACACGCGGGCCAAGCCCAGAGCCTCGCCCGGAGAAGCGAACGCGACGGGACTCCCGGCTAGCTCTCGGCGTGCGGCACAGCCGGTACGCGCGAACGCGAGGACGCTCCGGCGGCCTGGGGGACGCTCAGGTGGTCCACCAGCCCCGCAGCGTGTCGAGCGCCGGCGTGGACAGCCAGTTGACGACGAAGCCGAGCAGAAAGGCCAGGACCAGGAAGACCACCTGCTGCACGAGCTGCGCCCTGGCCTGGCCGACCAGGTGCTTGCCGATGACGACGTCCACCATCCTGGTCTGCTCCTCCGTCAGCTGGACTTCCTTGCGCACCGCTTCGAGACGGGCGCTGAGCTCGGTGAGCCGGGCGAGCTTCTCCGCGATCTCCCGGTCGAGGTCCTCCGACACGCTCGCCGATTCGCGCACCACGTCCTGGACGGCCTTGGCCCTGCTCTCCAGCACGATCGCGTGCCGGTCCGCCCGCTCCTCGCGCCGCTCCAGCAGGCGGAGTATCCCCCAGCCGCCGCCCCCGACCAGGACCGCGAGGCCCGGCAGGCCGTAGTACACCGGCTCGAAGTAGTCGTCGAAGAACTTGTCCAGCTCAGGGGTGTTCGGGTCCATGCCGAGCAGCGCGCCGACGAGTCCCAGGATGAGGCCCACGACGATCGCCCACCCGAACATGACGGCGAGCACGACACTCGCACCGGCGGCGAACCCCCTGAGGATCTCCGACCCCCACGCGAAAAGCGTCTCGGCCGGCGGCCGGTTCTGCTCGCCCCGCCCGGGGTCACCCTCAGAAGACGGAGATGTCTGCACTCCATCAGGGCTCGTCCGGACCACCGAACGCGAGCTCACCGGCGAGTCCGCCAGGTGCCGGAGGTGAGCAGGACGCCCACGACGAGCCAGTAGAGGCCGGCGATCAGCCCGCCGCCGAGTTGGGCGAGGATGATCTCGCACGCCCAGAGGGCCGGAAGGGCCGCCGCCACGGCGCGGGGCACCTGCCCGGCCCGCCACAGCGACACCGCCATCATGATCGCCCCCACGAGCATGCCGAGGTTCGCCGGTACGGCCACGAAGGGGAACCACGCGTAGTCCTCGCCGCGCAGGTTCGACGACGTGGCGCCGAACGCCAGCAGGACGTGGCCGGCCGAGACGACGACGGCTCCCACGAGGGCGGTACGGCCGCCGTGGCGGGCCAGCGCGACGAGGCCGGGAACGAGAAGGATCAGCGAGGCCGCGAACAGGCCCAGAAGGAGGTGCTCCTCACCGAGCACGCGAGGATCATCGTCCATGGGCCGCATCGCCTGCATCACGCCCGTGACGGCCATGGCCAGCCCGCCGGCGGACGCCGCCAGCCCCGCCGCCACCCGCCCGCTCTGCGCCGTTTCGTTGATGGTCACGGCGTCACGGTAGGAAGCGGCGGCGGCCGGGCGCGTCCACCACAAGAGCGCCGCCTTCGTACGACCGGAGGCTGATGCGACTACGCCGCACGGCTGATGCCCTCGGACCGGCGGTGGGGTATCCCGGCGCAAGGGGGCCGTCACGGCGAGCGGATCAGCGTGCCGAGGTCAGCGACCTGCCTCTTTACGGGGCCGGCGGGCGGCCAGCTCGACCTGGAGGAACAGGGCGGCCAGCACGGCCAGCACGGCCGAAGGGGCCAGGAGCCACAGCCAGCGCTGCGCCCACCAGCCGGCGGTCGGCTCCGCCGACAGAGTGCCGCCCAGCCCTTCATAGGCCCACAGCACCACCAGGTACGCGGTCATGTGCCAGAGAAAGATGGTCAACGCGGCCACGTTGAGTGCCACCACCGGCTTCCAGGCAGCCGGCCGGCGCAGCAGGCGCTCGGCGGCCGGCGTGATCAGGGCCAGCAGCCCGAGTTGGAAGACGGCCAGGGCGGCGATGGCGGCGTTGGTCGGGAAGATGTTGGACTCGGCGCCGGTGGTGCCCACCATCGAGAGGGGGTAGCCCGCTCCCACGGTCAGCCCGGCCAGCCCGGCCAGCCCGATCCCGGCGACCGCCAGCCGTTGCGCCGGCGGCCGCCGCCCCAGCTCCCAGCCGCGCCAGGCGTAGCCGAGCTGGTGGCAGAACACCCACACCAGGGCGGCGGTCACCCAGCCCGCCCAGGCCAGGCCGGCGCCGCGGTTCGCCACGCTGCCGAGGGCGATCAGCAGCACGAGCGCCGCCAGGACTCCGGCTCCGTAGCGGTCGTGCAAGCTCGCGGTGATCGGCACCGCGGCGATCAGCAGGCCGTACACACCCAGGAACCACAGCGGCGTCAGGTAACCGGGGAACCACTCCCACATCCACCGGTGCGGGCCTGGCAGGGCGGCGGCGATCAGCTCGCCGGCGAGCCAGACCAGGGCCCAGACGGCGGTCGGCCACAGCAGCCGGCGCAACCGGCCCCGGACGAACTGGCCGGCGGTCGTCCCGCGTGCCTGGGCCCGCTGCCGGCCGACCAGGTTGGCGTACCCGCCGACCAGGAAGAACACCGGCATGATCTGCAGCACCCAGGTGGCCAGCCAGCCACCGGGCACGGCATCGATCGGGTTGGGCATGGCCAGGCTGCCGTCGGCGGTGCGATGGTTGACCGACAAGGTCCAGTGCCAGAGGGTGACGACCACGATGCACAGCGCGCGGGCGGCGTCGACCACCCGGTCACGGGACGCCGGCGTGTCCGCCACCATCCGGTCCAGCGTCGATCGCCTGCCCGCGACGCGGCCGGTCTGCCGGTCCTGGCGTCCGGCGCTCAGCGGTACAGCTCCTCGATGTCCGCCGCGAAGTCCTTGTGGACCAAGGAACGCTTGACCTTCAGGGTCGGGGTCAGATACCCGTTCTGCTCGGTCAGGTCGACCGCGAGGATCCGGAACCTTCGGATCGACTCGGCCCGGCTCACCGCCCTGTTGGCCTCGTCCACGGCCGTCTGCAGCCTGGACAGCAGATCCGGATCGTCACGGAGCTCGGCCGGGCCGGCGTGCTCGGGCCTGCCGGCGGCCCGCTTCCATGACGCCAGCGCCTCGGCGTCCAGGGTGATCAGGGCGGCGGTGTACGGCCGACGGTCGCCCACGACCACGGCCTGACTGATGAGCCGGTGGGTGCGCAGGCGGTCCTCGAGCGGGTCCGGGGCGAGGTTCTTGCCGCCGGCGGTGACGATGATCTCCTTCTTGCGGCCCGAGATCGTCAGGAACCCGTCCTCGTCCAGGGCGCCGAGGTCGCCGGTGAGCAGCCAGCCATCGGCGGTCTGACTCTCCCTGGTCTTCTGTTCGTCGCGCCAATAGCCCTGGAACAGGATCGGGCCCCTGATCAGAATCTCCCCGTCGTCGTCGATCCGGACCTCGACCCCGGGGAGGGGCGGCCCGACCGTGCCGATCTTCTGCGCGTGGGGCAGATTGACGGTCGCGGCGGCACTGGTCTCGGTCAGCCCGTACCCTTCCAGGACGGTGATGCCGATTCCTCGGAAGAAGTGGCCCAGCCGTGCGCCCAGCGGCGCTCCGCCGGAGATGGCGTAGCCGACCCGGCCGCCGAGCGCGGCCCGCAGCCGTCCGTACACCAGCCGGTCGGACAGGCGGTGTGCCAGCCGCAGGCGCCAGCCCGGCCGCCCGTCGTCCAGCGCCTGGCTGTAGGCCACGGCGGTCCGCTCGGCCCAGTCGAAGATCCTGCCCTTGCCCTCGGCCTGGGCCCGCTGCTGAGCACTGTTGTGGACCCGCTCGAACACTCTGGGCGCCGCCAGCAGGAACGTCGGTCGCAGGGCGGCCAGGTCCTCGGTCAGCCTGGCCCGGTCGGCGCTGTGCGCCAGGCACACACCCCGCTCCACGCAGGCCACCTGGATCACCCGCGCGAACACGTGGGCCAGTGGGAGGAACAGCAGGGTCGAGGCGTCCCGGCCGAAGATCCGCTCCAGGCTGTCGATCGCGACGCGCGCCTCGTACAGCAGGTTGCCGTGACTCAGCATGCAGCCCTTCGGGCGGCCCGTGGTGCCCGAGGTGTAGATGATCGTCGCCAGGTCGTCTGCCGACACCGCCCGGCGGCGCTCACGCAGCCGGGCCTCGTCCACGGCCAGCCCGTCCTCGCGGAGACGGTCCAGACCGCCGTCGTCGATCTGCCACACCCGCGGCCCGGGCAGGCCCTCGGCCGCGTCCTCGACCAAGCGGCGATGCGTCTCGTGCTCGACCACCGCCGCGACCGGGCCGGCGTCCTCCAGCACCCAGCGGACCTGCTCGGCCGAGGAGGTCTCGTAGATCGGGACCGGCAGCGCCGCCACCGCCCACAGGGCGTAGTCCACCAGCGTCCACTCGTAGCTGGTGGCGGCCAGCAGCGCGACCCGGTCGCCGGGCTGTATCCCGGCAGCGAGGAATCCTGCCGCCAAGCTGCGGACGTCGGCCGCGAACTGCCCGGCCGTCACCGGACGCCAGCCGCCGGCCGACCGGCGCCGGAACAGGACCATGTCGCCGTCGACCCGGTCGTCGGCGAACACCACGTCGGCGAGCTGGGCGTCGGGGGCAACGGTCATCGGGGCCGGGACTTCACGGACACGCATCATCCGTCCTCCTGTGCAGAAGGGGCGAAGCAATTAGCCTGCTTCCCCAGGTCACCGGGCACACACGTGACAGCCGTCGCCGACCGTGGACCTGGTGAACCGGCTCGCCCATCCCACCGACGCCGACATCGCCGCGGTCGACGCGTGGTGGGCCCCGTGCACCGGCGTCCCATCGACGCCTTCGGGCGGGGCCGCTGTGTCCGGTGAATGTCCTCAGGGTGTCCTGGGCTGATCTATTCGCACCGCATGAGGATGAAGCCCAGAACTGACAGTCAGGAGGACTGATGGGAACTCGCAGCATTCCCGGCCCCAGGCGCGCGCTCAGGGCACTTGTCATGCTCATCGGGTTGGCACTGGTGGTGCCGACCATGATCGTCGCGTCGACGACGTCGGCGACGGCCACATCGACGGCCATCGCGACCGCGGCCTGGACCCCTCGGGTCGTTCCGCTCTACTCCGGCGAGCCTCGCATGGACCTGAGTTTCCCTGAGATGCGGGAGGAGTTCCTGGATATCTGCGAGACCGAGCAATTCAATGGTTACGCATGCATCACCGTGGGAGACGGCGACGGAACCCACACCGGCTTCCCCATGTTCAAGTGCGGATGGCGGAAGGTCTACAACTTCATCAACGCGGGCGCTGTCGTGAACAACCAGTACGGCGGCGCGAGGGTGCGGCTCTACAACGCCTCACAGGCGGAGATCGCGTCCTACGGAAACGGCAGGCACGGCATCCCCAACGAAATCCTGTACGCGACGGAGTGGATCAGCGTCTGCTGAACCAGCCTCCTCGGAACGACGACGTACGCCCCCGCCTGTCACCCGGTGGGGGCGTCTTCGTCTTCTCGAGGGTCACCCGTCCGGCGTCAATACCGCGCCGCCGCGCCCGTACTCCAGACGCCATCCCGGCGGCCATGTGTTCCCAGGATTCGGGTGCGTCACCCGGACGTCTGTGCAGGTGACGCGGCCGGCGAAGGTCGCCTCGTTGAACGAGACAGGGCCGCTGAAGGTCGCCTCGTCGAAAGAGGTGGTGCCCTTGAAGGTCGCCAGGAGGAACGAAGCCTCCTCGCTGAAGGACGCCTTCTCGAACCAGGTCGAGCCGCCGAAGGTCGCTCCGTAGAAGTCGGCGTAACTGGCGAAGGTCGCGCCCCGGAACGCGGTGTAGTCGGTGAAGGCCGCCCCGCCGAAATCGGCGTGGCCGGTGAAGGTCGCGCTGTGAAACGAGGCATAGCCGGTGAACGAGGCGTCGCCGACGAAGGTCGCGCGGCTGAACGAGGTGCGGCCGATGAAGGTCGCCCCGTGGAAGTCCGCGTGAAGGACACGGCAGTTGGCGAGACCGAAGTCGAGCAAGGTGGCGTAGGACAGGTCGAGGCGCATGCCCGGCCAGAAGCGCGGGTTGACCGAGGTGGGGCGCTGCCACCAGCGGCGTTCGCACCAGGCCAGGTGGTCGGCGAGAAGGCGCTGCGCGGTGAGCCGAACCTGGCGTTCCTCCTCCGGCGCCCGGCCGGCCCGGGTCTCGGTACGGCCAGGCGAACGGGTGCGGGCGGCGCGCTGGGCGGCGCGGATCCGCTGCTGCCGGTCCTCCTCGCGCGGCGGAGTCCACGGCATCCGGAGATACGCGCAGATCACGTCCACGACCGTCTGCCTCAGCCTCGGGTTGTTCTGCGCGAGCTGTTCGAGCGCGTACAGGCCGCCGAGCCGGACCGGGGCCGGGCCGCCGCCGAGCTGTTCGACCGCCTTGCTGAAGCGGTCGGTGTCATGGCCGCGCTCGCCGAGCCGGAAGGTGCGCCGCGCGGTGTCGGCGTTGCGCGCGGTGTAGAACACCGCCAGCAACGCGGCCAGGCCGGTGGCCACGGCCAGGACGTTGCCGCGAACGGCCGCGACGGCGGCGGCCCAGTCGGTGCCGGTCAGCTCGTTCGGGGGCGAGGTGGCCGGTGGTGGGATGCCGTCATCGAGGGTGACGCCGTCGATGTTCTCCAGAACCCAGGTGGCTCCCGGGGCCCAGCATCCACACCAGCGCCGGGACGGTCACGAGCACCAGCGCCCCCACGATGATCGACGAAGGCTTCACCGACCGGACTACCGCTTAGAGCTCTTCTTGGCCATGGGCTTGATGATGCTCAAGCGGCCAGGATGCCGGAGGTCGCGTGACAAGATCGTGACCCCTCCGGAAAGGCCCGCGCCGTATCACCGTTAACACTTTCCCGTTAGCACCTCTTGACCGCATCGCCGTTAACGAAATATTGTTGCCATCGATTACATGTCATCCGGTCACCGGCCGGAAGGAGCTCCCGGGACCAGGGACCGGGCCCTGTCGCAGAGCCGGTTCCGTACGGAGAAGGAGCATGATGATCTTCCACGGCAGCGGATCCACCTCCGAACCGGACGTGCCACCGGGACAACGGACGAAAGCCCCTGAAACGCCCGCGCCCAGCCGTCGTGCGGTGCTCAAGGCCGCCGCGGCGGGCACCGCCGTGGCCGCTGCGGGCGTCGCCGCTCCCGCCGCCGCGACTCCCCCGGCCACCACCGCTCAGGCGTACACCGTCGCCCCCGGGGCCTCGGTGGAGGTCGCCATGACGGTCAACGGGCGGCTGCGCAAGGTCGTCCTGGAGCCGCGGGTGACGCTGCTGGACACGTTAAGGGAGCGGCTCGGCCTCACCGGCACCAAGAAGGGCTGCGACCGGGGCGAGTGCGGGGCGTGCACGGTGCTGGCCGACGGCGAGCGGGTCAAGTCGTGCCTGACGCTGGCGGTGATGCGGCAGGGGGCCGAGATCACCACGGTGGAAGGGCTGGCGCGAGGAGAGGAGCTGCACCCCGTACAGGAGGCGTTCATCCGGAACGACGCCTTCCAGTGCGGCGCGTGCACTCCCGGTCAGATCATGTCCGCCGTGGCCTGCATCGACGAGGGGCATGCGGGCTCGGAGGCGGAGATCCGCGAGTGGATGAGCGGCAACCTGTGCCGGTGCGCGGCCTACCAGAACATCGTCGCCGCCGTCGCCGACGCCGCGAAGGAGGTGCGGCGATGAGGGCCTTCGGTTACACGGTCGCGCGCGATCCGGCCGAGGCGGTGCGGCTGGCCGCGACCACCCCCGGCTCGACGTTCGTGGCAGGCGGCACGGACCTGCTGAACCTGATGCGCGACGGCGCGGAGGCGCACGACCACCTCGTGGACGTCAACCGGCTGGACCTCGGCAAAATCACCGTCGGCTCCGGCTCGTTGCGGATAGGCGGGGCGGCCCGGATGCGGCAGGTCGCCGAGCACCCCGGAGTGCGGCGGGAGTTCCCGATGCTGTCGGAGGCGCTGCTGGCCTCGGCGTCCCCGCAGATCCGCACCATGGCCTCGATCGGCGGGAACCTGTTGCAGCGCACCCGGTGCGGCTACTTCCGCGATGCGGCCTCTCCCTGCGCCAGGCGGGTACGGGGCAGCGGCTGCCCGGCGATCAGCGGGCAGAACCGGGGACACGCGATCCTGGGAGGCAGCGAGCACTGCATCGCCACGCACCCGTCGGACCTGGCGGTGGCGCTGACCGCCCTGGACGCGACCGTGCGCCTGCTCGGTCCCGGCGGCGAGCGCGCCGTCCCCATCGCCGGCTTCTACCTTCTCCCCGGGTCCACGCCGGACCGGGAGACCGTGATGCGCCCGGGTGAGCTGATCACCAGGGTGGACGTGCCGCGCACCGCCCTGGCCGGGCAGTCGCGCTACCTGAAGCTGCGCGACCGGGCCACGTTCGAGTTCGCGGTGGTGTCGGTGGCGGCCGCGCTGCGGACGAGGGGCGATGTCGTACGGGACGTACGGCTGGCTTTCGGCGGCGTGGGCACCCGCCCGTGGCGGGACACCCGCGTCGAGGCGGCGCTGCGGGGCCGGCCGCTCACCCGGCAGGCGATCGACGAGGCGGGCCGGATCCTGGTCAGGGACGCGAAACCGTACGAGGGGAACAGGTTCAAGGTCGAGCTCGTCCAGCGGGCGCTGGTGAGCGTTCTCGGCGAGCTGGGAGGGCTTCGATGAGCGGGCTGGTGGGGCAGGGCGTGGCGCGGGTGGACGGCCGGGCGAAGGTCACCGGCGCGGCCCGCTACGCCGCGGACCAGGAGGTGCCCGGTGTGCTGCACGGCGCCCTGGTGATGAGCACGATCGCCCGCGGCGAGGTCCTCGAGATCGACCGCAGGGCGGCGCTCGCGCATCCCGGCGTCGTCGCGGTCCACACCCACGCCGACATGCCGCGGCTGAACCTGCCGAACTTCCCGTACAACAGGCCTTTCATCCCCATGCAGGACACGCGGGTGCACCACCACGGGCAGCCCGTCGCGTACGTCGTGGCCCAGACCCTGGAGCAGGCACAGGAGGCCGCCGGCCTGGTGAAGGTGCGCTATCGGGCGGAGGATCCGGTCGCCCGGATGGCCGACGTGCTCGACGAGGCGTTCCTGCCGGACGACTTCCGCGACAAGCCCAACGAGTACAGCCGCGGCGATGCCGCCGCGGCACTCGGACAGGCCGCCGTACGCGTCGACCGGACCTACAGCAGCCCGATGCAGCACCACAACCCGATCGAGCCGCACACCACCACCGCCGTCTGGGAGGACGACGGCACGCTGACCCTGTACGAGAGCACCCAGGGCGTGGTCTTCGCCCGCAACACCGTCCAGATCGCGTTCGGCATGTCCGAGGGGAGCGTCAGGGTCGTCTCCCCCTACCTGGGCGGTGGTTTCGGCGCCAAGGGTCCCACCTATCCGCACACGTTGCTCACCGCGGCGGCGGCGCGACTCTGCGGCCGGCCGGTGAAGCTGGTGCTGACGCGCGCGCAGATGTACACCTCCAACGGTCACCGCGCCGAGTACCGCCACCACCTCCGGCTCGGCGCCACCCGGCAGGGCGCGCTGACCGCCGTCGTCAGCACCTCGACGGCTCAGGTGACCCGCGTCGACGAGAACGTCTACAACGGCGGTGACTCCACGGTGCGCCTGTACGCCTGCCCGAACGTCCACGTACGGCAGCTGGGTGTGCGGCTCGACCTGCCGACGTCGAGCTACATGCGCTCGCCGGAGACGACCGCTCACTTCGGCCTCGAGACCGCCATGGACGAGCTGAGCTACGAGCTCGGCATCGACCCGGTGGAGCTCCGGATACGCAACCACACCGAGGTCGACCAGCAGCCCGATCCTCCCGTGCCGTACGCCGACAAGCGGCTGCTGGAGTGCTACCGGGCCGCGGCGGAGGCGTTCGGCTGGGCCCGGCGCAGCCCCAGGCCGGGGACCACCAGGGACGGAGACGAGTACGTCGGCTGGGGCATGGCCACCGAGACCCACACGCACACCGTCATCCCGTCCCGGGCTCGCCTCACCATCGGCCCCGACGGGCGCGCGACCCTGCGGGCCGCCACCCAGGAGATCGGCACCGGCACCTACACCGTGCTCACCCAGATCGTCTGCGAAGGGCTCGGCATGCCGCTCGACCAGGTCACGACGCTGCTGGGCGACACCGCCTACCCCGACGCGTCCTTGTCGGCGGGGTCGTCCACCATGCCCAGCGTGGCCGCCCCGGCGGCCGACGCGGCGGCGAAGGCGCGGAAGGCCGTGATCGCGCTCGCCGTCGCCGACCCGCGCTCCCCGCTGCACGGCGTGCCCGCCGAGGAGGTCGTGGCCCGGGACGGCCGTCTGTCCGCCGGGGGCGACCGCGTGGACACCTACCGCGCGGTCATGACCCGGCACGGCCGCTCCGTCGAGGTGACCGGCGACAAGCGGAACAGCACACCCGGGCACTCGTTCGGCGCGGTGTTCCTGGAGGTGCGGATCCAGCCGAGGCTGGGCAGGTTGCGCGTGACCCGGGTGGTGACCGCGCACGACCTGGGGCGGGTGCTCAACCACCGGACCGCGCGCGGGCAGGTCATCGGCGGTGTGATGTGGGGGCTCGGCTTCGCGCTGATGGAGCACACGATGGTGGACCCGGCCACCGCCCGGGTCGTCAACCCGAACCTGTCCACCTACCTGGTCCCGGTCTGCGCGGACGCGCCGTCGGTGGAGGCGTTGTTCGTGGACCGGCCGGAACCGGACGCCGAGCTGGCCGGGATCCGCGGATTCGGCGAGACGCCCGGGACCGGCGTGCCCGCGGCCATCGGCAACGCGATCTACCACGCCATCGGCCGGCGCCTCAGGGACGTCCCCTTCACCCAGGACAAGCTGCTCTGACCCCTGCGCGCGGGGGTCAGCGGCTCTGTCGAGGAGCTCGTCCGTGGGCCCGCCGTACATGGGTGTCCTACGCCGTCGTTTCAGCCGAGCGGGATGAGGAGGTCGGCCAGTTCGCCGGGCTTGGAGAGAAATGGCGAGTGGGAGGCGTCGAGCGTGACGACGGAGGTCGGGTTGTCCGGGAACGCGGCGTCGGCCTCCGCGACGAACTTCGCCTGCAGGCCCGGCCGGATGGCCATGTCCCTCGTACAGACGATGTACGTGCGCGGCACCGACCCCCAGCCGTCGCGAGTCAGGGTGGTGGCGCCCAGCATGACGCCGATCGGGCCGTCGGGTGTCAGCAGGCCGGTGGCGGCGTCGGCGAGGACCGGGTCCACGTCTCCGTAGAACGCCTCGCGAAGCCCCTGCCGGTAGACCGCGTCGTCCGTGGCGAAGTCGAGCCGCAGCGCGCCTATGGCGGCCGGGTCACCCTGCAGCAACGGCGCGACCCGGTCGTCGGCGGCCTCGGGAAGCCGCGTGTACGCCGCCGCGGACACGCCCGACGCCGGCATGTACGCGGTGAGGTACACGGCGTGCGCCACCAGCTCGGGTGTCCGCTGGGCCGTTCGCGTCAGTACGGGACCGGCCGCGCTGTGGGCGACCACCGTGACCGGCTCGCCACCGCCGATCCGCTTGATCTGCGAGGTCAACAACTCGGCCGCGTCGTCGAGAGTCACGTCCGCCACGGGCGAGACCTCGGTCCCGACCGCCTCGGGGTTGTACGGCTGTTCGGTTGACCATCGAGGACGGCGGGCGTACAGCCCATGCCCCGCCATGTCCACCGCGACGGTCAGGCGGCCGCCGGCCACCACATGGGGGACGACTTCGTTCCAGCACCAGGCGCCGTGCCAGAAACCGTGGACTAACACCAGCGTGGACATGAACACTCCTTGAGTGATCGGGTGAACGACGGCCGCGGAGCCAGCCGGAATCAAATGATGGTGAAGGCGGTGAGCGCGCCGAGGGTGATGAGGAAAAGGCCTATGCCCACGACCCACCTCCCCATCGTGGAACCGTCCTGGCCGCCGGTGTCGATGCGAGCGTTCCGCTGCTTCTCAGGGTCGTAGAGGACGGTGACGCGATCTCCTGGTCGAGGAGGCCTGCTCTCGCCGTAACGCGAGGTGATCTCGACCTCCTGGCCATCGCGGGTCGTGAAGCGGAAGACGGGATAGCACGCCTTGCTGTCAGGGTCCCTGCTCCTCTCCAGGCCGGTGACCAGGCCGGGCACCCGGACCCCGTGGGCGCGGAACCGCCGTGCCCTGCGCAGGAGCCAGACGCCGCACGCCAGGTTCGCCAGCCCGAGAACGAAGAGCATGCCGGGCGAAGATGTCGATTCCACTAAGGATCACCTTTCGCTCGGGCGGCGATCCGCCGTTGCCAAGGGTTCTATCTGATCGACTACGCAACCGGCGGTTTGGTTCATCACCACGTCGACGTTTTTCAGGCTCCCGACGTCAAGGCGCGTGGGAGGGCGTGGACCCCGCTAGCCTCTGGTGATCACACCGCAGGCGATGCGGCTGCCGGAGTCGCCGGCCTTCAGCGTCTCGGCGTCGGGCCCGGCCTCACCTTCCGCGTTCCGGTAGCGGTCGGGGATGTTGGCGTAATTGTCGGCCAGAGAGTGGATCATGATGGCGCTGCCGTCGCCGTCGAAGAGCTGTGCCACCTGGAAGCGGTCGGTCACCGATGAGGCGGTGGCGGTGCCGTCCGCGCCGACCAGCAGGTTGGGCAGGTCCCCGGTGTGGCGGTCGTGCGGTTGCGAGCCCAGGTCGAAGTGTCCTCCCGCACTGAAGAAGGGGCTGCCGGTGTCGGGGTCCTTCGACTGCGCGTCGCAGACGCCCTTGGCGTGGACGTGGAAGCCGTGAAAACCGGCCGGCAAGTTCGTCACCCCGACCGTGATCTTGGACTTGCCGTTCCCGGCGTCCTCCACCTGGAGCGAGCCGACCGTCTGGCCTTCGGCATTCTTGATCACGGCACCGGCCGGCGCACCGTCCCGCGCCGGCATCATCGCTCCCAGCGCGGCCGCGCTCAGTGCGACCACTCCCACGCCCAGCATCACGACCAGAGCCAGACGAGCCTTTCGTACCATCGGAAGTCTCCCCCTGTGTGGCGTCTTCCCCAGGTGAAGACGACGGCGGCACCGTTGGACGCGAGAACGGCGAGCCGCGATGTCCAAGGGGCCTCGCCACAGAAATCCCCCCGGCTTCGTCCACTGCCCCGATGCCGGAGGTAAAAGTTCGCCATCGCCAGAGCGTCCGGCTCGAAGCCTTGGGATCTCGTCACAGAAGTGCCGTCAGGGCTCCCCTGAGACGCAGGGATGCCCTGACACTGGACCGCTCAACGGCGGCGTCGTCTACTGCGGCGGCGTCGGCGTGACGCTGATTCGCCGTTTTCGAAGCCGTCTCCCGGCTCTGGCTGCACCAAGCGGATGGACGCGCCGACTAGGTAGTAGCGGATAGCCATGGTCATCCCCCCAAAGCGATCGGCGGCTGGGAGAGCACCAGGCCCACAGTCGGGTACCGCTTCAGCACCCTCCCGTAGGTACAAACCCAACGGCTCACCCGTACCTTCCCCAGATATCCCCTGAACGGGGCTGCTGGCTGGGCTTTTACCAGTCGCGCCCCGGGCTGCGACAACCGGTTCCCGCGCCTGACTTCTTCGGTGTGAAAAGATCACGGCCATCGAAAGCACTCCGTAACGCACCACCTGGAGAAGGCGTCTTGGGGAACGCCCCAAGACGAGAGGCGGCCATGCAGAAGGCTGCGCTTCGAGATCACCGATGACAACGTCGACCCCGTGGAAGCGGACGAGAGCGTCAGCTCCGCCCTGACACTGATCGGACGGATCACCGGAACCGACCTCGCCACCGACTGGTTCCAGGCGCGGCACTCGCGCATCCGCGACCTCGACACGCCTTCGTATCCCGACGGCTGAACGTCCTGACGGACAATGGCTACACCTGGTCCCCGTTCTCGGCCATGGGGTTCACGCCGGGGTGGGGGCGTCGTGGCAGTGGCGTGCCGCGGCGGTCCGGGCGGTGCTCGAAGTGCCACCACTCGTTGTCGTAGACGCGGTAGAGGTCGTAGCGGGCGCCGTGCTCCTCCAGCCAGCGCGCGCCTTCGCGGGGGCGTACGTCCAGCGCGATGCCCTTGACGTGGCCGGATTCCGCCGGCGGTAACACGAGCATGCGGGCCGAGGCCGGGGAGCCGGAGCGCCGCACCTCCTCGTCGAACAACCGTTGCTGGACCTGGGGATCGCGGTATCCCGAGGTGAGGCCGACGAGCCGGCCGTGACGCCAGAGCGCCTCGGTGCGTGCCGCGGTGAACGCCGCCATGGCGCCGTCGGTGAGCCCGGTGAGGTCCTCGGCGGGGAATCGCATCCCCAACGCCCAGCGGCAGGCCAGTTCGCGGGCGTGGCCGGGACGGCGGACGAACCCCACGGGCAGCAGGAGCACGGCGAGCACCAGCGTGACCGCGGCGAACAGCCGGTCACGGGGCCGGAGGGGGATGGTTCGCGGTTCGTTCATGACGAACAACGATCGGCGCCGAATGCGCGCGCGCCGTCCGCCGCATGTCACCGTTCGTCGACGGCGGCCGGCGCCGGGTGCGACCGTGATACAACCATGACACGGTGCTGACGAGGCGGGGACACGGCTGGCCGACAGTGGAGGGATTGACCGGCGGGCGAGGTACGGAGCGTGCTGTGAAACTCGGCGGCGTGTCGCGAGTGTTGCTGATCGAAGATGACCCGGCCGTACGGGAGGGCCTGGAGCTGGCCCTGACCCGGCATGGACACCGGGTGCGGGCGGTGGAGTCCGGCGAGGAGGGGCTGGACCGGCTGCGCGTGGACCTTCCCGACGTCGTCGTGCTCGATCTCATGTTGCCTGGCATCGACGGGTTCGAGGTCTGCCGCCGCATCCGGGCCGCCCGGGAGGTGCCGATCATCATGCTGACCGCGCGCGGCGACGACATGGACGTGGTGGCCGGGCTGGAGGCGGGCGCCGACGACTACGTGGTCAAGCCGGTGCAGCCCAGGGTGCTGGAGGCACGCATTCGCGCGGTTCTCCGGCGGATCGGGCGGGACCAGGCGGAGCTGGAGCGGTACGGGGACCTGACCATCGATCGCGCCGGGCTGGTGGTCGCCAAGCGCGGCGCGCCTGTCAGCCTAGCCCCGACCGAGTTGCGCCTGCTGCTCGAACTCTCCGGCACGCCCGGCCGGGTGCACAGCCGCCAGCAGCTGCTGGAGTCGGTGTGGGAGCACGGGTACTTCGGCGACTCGCGTCTCGTGGACGCGTGCGTGCAGCGGTTACGCGCGAAGATCGAGGACGACTCGGCGGCGCCCGTCTACGTTCAGACGGTGCGTGGGTTCGGGTACCGATTCGGGCCGGTGTGAGCCGCCGGTGGCACGATGGCCGAGCCTGGGGTTGCGTGCCCGGCTGTTGTCCGCGTTCGCCCTGCTGTGTGTGGTCACCGCGGCAGGGGTGGCCGGCGGGATCTACGTCCATGCTCGCAACGACATCCTGCAGCGGACCCAGGATGCCGCGGTGGAGGCGATGCGGAGCCGGCTGGAGGCGCTCTACCCCTTGCGGAGCGCGACGCCGGGCCCGGCCGAGCTCGGCGAGATCGCCCGTGCCATGACCGACCGGAACAGCTCCGCGGTCGCCTTCTACCAGGGTGCGCAGTCACCGGCCGGCCCGCCGCCGGGACAGGCGGTGCCGGGCCGTCCGCCGCGTGCGCCGGGCCTGGCTCCCGGAACGATCTCACCCGAGCTGCGGCGGACGGTGGCCGAGGGCGGCATGGCGTGGCAACGCGTGGTGTGGCAGGGCGAGCCCTTCCTGATCATCGGCGCGCCTCTGGTGATCACCGAGCCGGACCGGACGACGCGGGTGTCGGGCATCGAGGTCTACACCGCCCACAGCCTGGTTCCCGAACAGCGCAGCATCGACGGGCTCGCCGCCTGGGCCTGGCTCACCGGCGGGGCGGCCCTGGTGTTCGCGGTCGTCCTGGCGTCGCTGGCCACTCGTGGCGTGCTGCGCCCGGTGCGCGAGCTCGGCCGGGCGGCGCGCCTGCTGGGCGAGGGCGACCTGCGGGCCAGGGTCGCGGTCCGAGGCTCCGACGAGCTGGCCGACGTGGCGCGCACGTTCAACGACACCGCCGCGGAGCTGGAACGGCACGTCGAGCAACTCCGTGAGATGGAGGCCGACTCGCGCCGGTTCGTGGCCGACGTGTCCCACGAGCTGCGCACCCCGCTGGCCGCGCTCGCCGCGGTCGCCGACGTCCTCGACGAGGAGGCGGCCGGGCTGCCCGAGCACGCCGGCAGGGCCGCCAGGCTGGTCAGCCAGGAGACGCTCAACCTCACCGGGCTGGTGAACGACCTCATCGAGATCAGCCGGTTCGACTCGGGCGTCGCGACCCTCGCGCTGAACGAGGTCGACGTGGCCGAGCTGGTGCGCGCGACCCTGCGTGCCCGGGGCTGGTCGGAGTCCGTGCACACCGAGCTTCCCCCCGGGGTGACGGCGCGCCTGGACCCGCGCCGAGTGGACGTCATCCTCGCGAACCTGGTCGGCAACGCCCTGCGGCACGGCGAGCCGCCGGTGTCGGTACGGCTTTCCGCCGATCCGCGGTGGGTCGCTCTCGAGGTCCGCGACCACGGACCGGGGCTGGACGAAGCGGTGCTGCCGCACGTGTTCGACCGGTTCTACAAGGCCAGCGCGGCCAGGGCCAGGTCGGAAGGCAGCGGCCTCGGCCTCGCCATCGCGCGGGAGAACGCGCGCCTGCACCGAGGTGACCTCACTGTCGTCAACGCCCCGGACGGCGGCGCCGTGTTCACGCTGCGCCTGCCCTGCCGGACCCACGATCCGGACGGAGGCTCCGCGTGAGGACCGGGCCGGCCCGCCGCGTGCTCGCCGCGGGTCTCGTAGCGCTCGCCGTGGCCGGCTGCGGTGTGCGGCCCAGCGACGTCATCCCCGCCGGCGACCCTCCGAGCGGAGGCGTCGCGCCCACCACCACGATCACTCTCTACCTGGTGAGGAACGGCCGGCTCCTGGCGGTGACGCGGCCCGGACCGGGTGGTCGTCCACTGCTCGAAGCGGACACGCTCGCGCTGCTCGCGGCCGGACCCACCGCGAGGGAGCGGGCGCGCGGATTCACCACCGACGTCCCGTCCGAGGCCGGCCCGTTCTCGGTGACCGCCGAGCCGGTCGGCCACGTGACGGTGACCCTGTCCACTCCTGCCGGCGAACTGTCCCCGCTGGCCGTCGACCAGATCGTGTGCACGGCCGGCGCCACGTCGCCGGAGAAGCTCCTCCAGGTCACCGTCGTCGGTGCCGGGCAGAGCGTCGGCCCCCGGACGTGCCCGGAGTGACGGCTGCGCCCTGTCACGCTCGCGCATGACAGGGCGGGCGTAGCTCAGTGGTGCACCGTGATGTTCCCTCCGGTGACGGCCTGAGGATCGAAGCGGTCGATGTCGAACTCGTCGACCCGCCGGTTGTCGTACGCCGGCGGGCCGCCCGGGTACGGTGCCTGGCTGAGCGGCCACACGACCAGGCGCAGTCTGTCCGGCTCGTCATGGCCGTACAGGACGAAGCCGTACCCGCTCCGACCGGCCACGGTCGCCTTGCCCTTGACCGCCGCCTTGCCGTCCGGCGTGATCACCAGCCACTCGAGTCCGGTGGCGTCGAGGTCGAAATCGGTGCCGGTGAGGCGGGCGCTCACCTTGCCGCCGCTCGGCACCGGGCCTGTGTCTGACTTGTGGTACTTCGGGTTGAACTGGAAGTGCGCCCGGCCCGTCGCCGACGGATCCGAGGTCAGCGCCCCGGCCGGCGACTCAAGATGCGTGCCGGCCGTGACGAATCCCGCCTCCGGGTCGTACACGATGACCATGACACTGGCGGTGCCCTCGCCGCCGTCGTCGTCCGTCACCTTCACCGTGACCGTGTACATGCCGGCGTCGGTGAAGGTGTGGGCGCGATCGCAGCCGCCGCTCGTCGCTGCGAAGGAGTCCGTACGACCGTCGTCCCAGACGATCGCGCAGGTGTGGGTGTCGTTGGCGCCCGGATCGGTGAAGGGCGCCGTGAGGCTGACCTGCGTGCCCGCGCGATGGACCGACCACGGCGCGGGACCGGTGATGGACGGCCGCGGCGGCGCGTTGCGCAGCCGGACCCGCGCCGAGTCGCTCACCGGCGCGTTGACCCCGTCGCTCGCGGTGAGCGTGACGGTGAACGTGCCGTCGTCCGTGCAGGAGATCGTCGTGGACGGGGCGTGGGCGTCGCCGAAGGAGCACGTCGTGCCCGGGTCCGCCTCGCCCGCCGTGTAGCTCCAGGTGATCGTAGGTGTGGAATCCGGGTCTCCGACGGACCCGTGCAGCCGCAGCCGTTGCCCCTCGGTGCCGGAGACGTCCGGACCGGCAGAGACGGTGGGCGGCAGGTTCTGCCCCGGCGGCGGATCGGATGGCCCCCCGCCACCTACTCCTCCGTCGCCGGTCATCAGGGTCGCCCAGCCGCGCAGCGGGACGTGGCTGGAGACCGACGTGCGCGTGGCATCGCCGTCGAGTGCCGCGAAGTGATCGCTGACGAAGATGTAGTCCCGCTTGTGCTGCAGGGCGACCGGCAGCGGAACCGTACCCTCGCCTGTCCGGCATGTCCGATCGGTGACCGGGCAACTGTGCTCGGGACTGGCGAAGTACGCGGTGTCGGTCTCGTCCACCTCGTGCAGGACACCGGTGCCGCCGTGGTGGGCGTACAACGGGGTCAGCGCCGCCTCCCAGGGCCGGTCCTGGAAGTCGCCGCCGAGGATCACCGGCACGCCGGCGTCCACCTGGGCGGCGACCGCCTCTGCCTGCTCCGTGCGGAGGCCGGCCTCGGCGCTCAGCTGCGTGACGCACCCCCGTACCGTCTGCTCCCGCAGCGTGGTGTCGGCGCAGGTCAGGTTGTACGTCTCGGGCTCCCCGCCCTGGGGCAGCGGCGTAACGGCCGGATTCGTCAGCGGTGTGTGGCTGAGCAGCGCGTTGCCCAGCTCCTGGGAGCCGCCGCACTTCGACGCTGGACTCCGGGTGATCGCGAACTCGCCGTGCAGGTCGTAGCCGTTGGCGCGTACGGTCTCCAGCAGCTTGTCGTACTGGTCGCGGCACACCTCGTTCAACGTGACCAGATCGGGGCGGAAGTCCAGGATCGAGGAGGCGATGGCCGGAACCGCCCCGCTCACCGCGCTGTTCGCGCAGGACGGCTGGGGTATCTGCTTGGCACCGCAGACGTTGAACTGGAAGACCCGGACCGGCTCGTTGACGCGGAGCGTCACCTCTCCCCACAGGATGTCGTGATCCGAGCAGCGCCCGTCGTCGGGCTTCGGGTCTTCCCCGGTGACCACGCAGTCGCCCTCGTTCTCCACGCGGGCGGACACGTCACGGTCGAAGTGCGCCTTGCTGACGAAGATGTAGTCGATCTTCCCCTCGCTGGGGTGGGTCTTGGCGCCGCCCGGCTTGGGCGGGCAGCCCGGGCATCCGGCGAACTGGTCCACCTCCCAGTAGTCTCCGGTGCCCCCTGCCTCCGGCGCGTACAACCGGCCGACGGCCGGATTCTCGGGTGAGGGCCAGTCCGGGGCCACGTTCACGTCCCCGGTCAGGATGAAGGGCATCCGCCTGAGGTGCGGCGGGAACAGGTCGGTGGCGAGTTCCTCGATCTCCTTGGCGGCGGTCGGGTCGTCGGGAGTGCCGTGCAGGGTGCACACTCGCGTCCTGATCTCGAAGGCCGCCGTCACGCACCCGATGCCGCGGCCCGTCGAGAACTGCAGGTCGTCGGCGTCGCTGATGTCCGCTCGCACGAAAATGGCGTTGCCCGCGCTGTACGGGGCTACGGTGTCACACGTCGGCGTGAGATCGGGGGGCCACCATTCCCACTCCGCCGGAGGCCAGAATCGGGAGCTGGAGAAGTACGACTTGTAGCCGGCGTCGCCGAGCAGCTCCTGGAGCCTCTCCGCCTGGCTGCGGCACGTCTCCTGCAGGGTGACGACGTCGGGCTGCTCGGCCTGGATCTTGCTGTGGACCATGTCCACGACGCCGGTCTCGCCGTGGTTGCACACGGCGCCGCACAGGTTGTAATTCATGATTTTCAGAGGTCGCTCGGCCTGCGCCATCGCCGGCCGCTCACCCAGAGGAGCCGCCAAAAGCGCAACGAGCATGGCTAAGGAAGTGAGGACACGGCTGACACGCGTAATTCCAGACACTGTTCTCCCCGTTGATGTTCCGCTCATCCCGTCGATCCGACGACCAGAGGAAGTGTTTGTCATGCCGAACTTCCTGTCCAGGGGAAATCCGGGTGATACGGGGGCTGCCTGACGGGCCTGTCGCCGGGGACGTGCTTTCGCAGGTCACCATTCATCGAGGAAGGATCGATCCAAGAGTCACGTGGTGACCAGGGTGGGCGCAGGCGCGCCCACCGACGGCCGCTAGTTTTTCCCGAGCCCGTAAATCCGTTTCTGGGTATAGCGTTTCAGGGTCCGGGCAGAAGCCGCTTGCCACGACGCATACGTGTTCTCAGTGCTGTCCGACATTCTCCGGCCATCGGCGAAGTGACTTGGCCCCGGCACGCCACTCCCGGGTCTCCGGAGAAACGTTCACAAGGAAGGTGGTGAGCGCGGCTGCCCAGGGCGGCCTGTCACGGGAGCGGGCGGTCGCTGGGCCGGCAGCCGTGTGGCCGCTCGGGGCGTTCGCCGGTCCAGCCGGACTCAGGGGCCCATGCCTGATAGTTGATGAATGTCCCCTTGGCGAGCCCCGCCGAGCTCTCGACCGCGATCGCGGCGTTGGCCGTCAGGACGGTGCCGGTCCGCGGGTCGAGGATGGTGGAGTACCGCTCCGCCACCTCGTCGCCGGTGCCGAACTGCCGGACGAAACCCTCGCTCTTCATGAAGGTGACCTCGATTCCCGGTCGTCCCAGAGGGTCGGTGATCGAGCCGAGCACCTTGGTCGTCGGCAGTCCGGCGAGGAGACGCAGGGCGGCTGCCCTGACCGAGGGCTGGACCGGAAGCTCCAGAAGGGCGGAGGAGGTGGAGAGGAACTCTTCGAAGCTGTCCTTGGACGGGCCGTCCTGACGGGCCTTCCAGTAGGTTCGCAGTTTCTCCCGGAGTTGTTCGGCGTCGCCGGGCAGGGCCGCGAGGTCAGCGAGCGTGAGTTCAGCCAGTCGTGAATCACCGAGCACGCCGCCCGGCTCGGCCGCGCGCGTGTACATGCACTGTGAGGGCTTGGCCCGCAGCCGGACCTTCGCGCAGTCGCCTGCCCGGGTGCCCGGCGCGCACACTCGCTGGACCGTGCGCGGAGAACCCGCCGCCTGCCAGGCGCGCTCGTCAGCCTCGGTGGCGGGGCGGACGAACTGCTGCCGCTGCTCCACCTGGACGGGGTCGCCGGGGTCGCGCGGCTGCCAGAGGTCGATCCGTGACGAGGAGAGGACGTTGAACGTCTCTCCGCCCGCCCGGACCCTCATCAGCCCGTTGTTGAGCAAGGGCCTGCGCCAGTAGTCGCCGTCCTCGTCCGGCAGTTTCGCGACCTGGTCCGCCAGCCGGAGCAGGGCATCGTTGGCGCCTGCGGGCACGAGCACCGGCGGGGGGACGGCGGTCCCGTTCGACGCCAGCGTGACGACGGCCATGACGACGGCGACCGTGGCCGTGGCCGCTCCCAAGGCCCATCCCCAGGCGAGGCCACGCCGATCCGCTCTGCCTGACCGTACCGGCTTGTGCTGGGCGGCGGCCAGCCGGGCGCGGGCCTTCTCGACCACCTCCGCCGATGGTGGCGGAGCGTCAGGCAGTGCTCTCGCCAGGAGGCTCAGCTCATCCATGGGTGTCCTCCAAAGGGTTGACGTCGCCGAGTGCCTTGCGGAGCTGCCTGCGGGCCCTGTTGAGCCGGGAGGCGACCGTACCCGCCGGGATCTGCAGGGCTGCGGCGACCTCGGCGTGGCTGAGCTCGCCCAACATGCTCAGCAGCACGACGTCGCGGTCCCCGCGGTTGAGTCCGGCCAGCGCCCCCGCCAGCTTGCCGGTCAGCTGACCCGCGGCCACGCGGGCCAGAGCAGCGTCCTCGGGACTGTGCGCGTCGCGCTCGGCCGTCCGGCTGAGCGCCTTCCATCTGCGGATCTCGGTACGGCGATGCCGTGCGATGAGGTGGGTGGCGATCCCGTACAGCCACGGACGCACCCCACCGCGCGAGGCGTCGTAGCCGCCCCGATAGGCCGCCAGGAACACCTCGGCGGCCAGGTCGTCGGCGACGTCGTCGGACAACCGCCTGGCGATGTAGCGGTGGATCTCGGTGAAGTGCGCATTGAAGATCTGCTCGAAGTCCACCCGTAGATCGGGTGGGTCGGCCAGGTCAGGTGGAACGGCCATACAGGCGTCTCCGCTGGGTCAAGTGAACGATGGTCGTCCGTTCTTGCCCGAAGTGCCGTGATACTTTCACGGCCCGTCGCTGAGCCTCGGTTCAGGTCACCGCCTGATCAGGGGAAGAGCCCTTGGACAGTGCGTGAGTCGGCGGTAGCGCAGCTTGACACTCACTCGGGGCGCTGGCATCCCCGGCATTGGGCATTCATTCAGGTCGACTCTCAATCAGGGATCACTGTGACCGCTGGTCGGATCAGTGCCTGGCCCACGATCACACGATCACCGTACTCTGAGCTGCGGAAGTGTGTTTCAGTAGTTGCCAACTGTCCTATGACGGCGAAGAGGACCGAGGGGGGTTGAAGGCGGACAGCCCACAGGTCGCCTTCCGGCTGGAGCGGGGCTCAACGGGGTTCCGTCACTCCAGAGACTCGCCGCTGCCAGAGACTGATCCCCGGGCGTGTCGTACCGTCTGGTACGCCGCAGCCCGGGCCGCCTGCGGGCAGGTCGGGACTTTCGCGGAACAGCAGTATCCGCAGAACTTTCACAGCGCAACGATCAACGATCGAGATGGAGTGCACGTTGCGCTGTTCCACGCTCAGTATCCACTGATCGCCTTCGTGGACGACCTGCGCTACTGGTACGCCGACGGGTTCCAGGATCCACCCGCCTGGGCAGCCTCCCTCAACGACTGCGGCTTTACCGTCTTGAGCGCGTCGCTGCTCATGGCACCCCTGGCAGAGGCGGACACTGCTGCTCTGTCCACTGCGGAGTGGAGCCAGATCAAGCACTGGAAGCCGCAGACCCTTGGCGCGACGCTCTTCAACTCGTGGGACTGATGCTTGGCCGTCCTGGACCCGCTCGGCCTTCGCCGGCACGCGCTCAAGGTTCGGTGGCACCGAATAGACGCGCCCACTGAACAAACTGACAATGCTTAGCAAATACTCCTAAGTGTCCATGCGACGCAGGTAAAGGACGAGCAGAGTGTTGCGATCTTCAGCATCAGGTTGCAATTTCAGCCATACTGAAGCCTTAGACATAGAACCTCCAGCCAAATATGAATCCGCTGTCTCCACCGTTAGCAGGACATTTTTCCATCGATGAGACATCATTTGCACCCATGCCGGCGCGCGGTCAGTTTCGACCCGCCAGCGAGCTTCCCGCAAGTTTCCTATCGCCTGCTCAAGGGCGGCCCGAGGATCAGACGACCCCATATCTACGATTACGTAGTGTGTTACGACGACGGAATTCGACTCATTGAATCTCGACTCCGCTTCCGCTAGCACCGTTCCAATCTTCTGGACTTCGCCTATCGCTCGACCATCGACTGCGAGCTCCTTCTCCCAAGAGCAGGCCGCGAGGGCCATAGATAAGCAGAGAGCCGAGATTGCTCCCACAAGGGAGACCCTACTTCGCTTTGCCAGTCCCATCAGCGAACGCACCGGCCAATACTCCCATACAGCCCCGCTTGTTTCTCCTCTTACCATCATATTCTGGGAAGGTTGTGGGGATTCACGGCGGGACAAACCGGGGCGATCCGGTGCTGGCCACGCTGGCCGTCCGGCTGGTGGAGGTAATCAGACTGGAACGTGCTTGGGCCGCTCCCGTAACGGCTGCACAACCAAGATCCACCTGTCCGCGGACGACCACTGCCGGCCACCCGTCCCGATCGTGTCCGGGTCGGCATGACCGGCAGGTCGGCATAGTGGATCTTCCACGTCGACCGCGAGGACCAGCGCGTCGTCGCCGTACTCCACGAGTACTCACATACGGCTTGGCCCGCACGGACGAAGTTCTCGGCGAGCGCAGGCCCGCTCCCGTCCTGCCGTACGCCGATCTCCGCGATCAGCGCCGTCCGTGGGTCAGCCGACTGAGGCCCAGTGCCAGAGTTGGTTGCCCTGGGTCGCGCCACCACACTGATGCATCGTCACCAGATCTCTCGCGCCGATGTCGATCACTGCGAGGCACAGGCCTTGGTAGGCCTTGCTGTGCAGCTGGAACCACCCGTTCGAGCGGTGGATCTGGGTCCAGGCCATGTCCGCGTCGACCCCGTCCGTGCAGTCCCTCATGAACGGCGACTCCGACACGACGCTTCCGGCGCTGAGACAGTTGCCCGCCTGGTCGGGGTCATGGCTGCGGATGGCGACGTAGCCCCCGGTGTGGGTGGTGAAGCGCCAGCTCTGGTGGGCGTTGACGTGGCAGCCGGCCATGCGGACTCCTGTGCCCGTACCGCCGTACTCGATCTCGAGGCAGGTTCCGGAAGTGTCTCCGTCGCCGTTGATCAGCCGGGAGCCCACGGCCGCCACACCGGCGGTGGCGGAAGGGACCGCCTCCGCGACGGCGTTGCTCGCGCCGACGCCCACGACGACCAGCAACGCCGTTGACACGGCAGTGATCACTTTGTGAGATGTTCGCACCTGAATTCTCCCGTCTCCGTCGGTGGCACGCACCGCTGTCCGTGATGGCGCCGCCGGGCGCCGCGGTTCATTACTCAGGGTGATCGGTGAAGGATCCGGTGCACACGGTGCTGCGGTAGATCGCCGTAGCCCAGTACGACAGGCACGCCCGCATCGGGTGGTTGATGTTGTGGGCGCCGGTGGATCTGACGGCCGCCGTGGCGTCCGTGGCCGCCGTCGACGCCGGGCACTTCTCCCATGGACTCGTACTGGTGTTCTTCCACTCGACCCAGACCGAGTCCCCCCGCTGCACCCCGGTGCCTCCGGCTCCCGTCAGGAAGGCGTAGCTGTAGTCACTGCTCCTGATGTTGACCAGTTGCAGCTTGACAGTCCGCGGCCCGTTGTACCCGATGTCCTGAGACAGTTCGCGGACCGCCGCGGTGAAAATCCCCGAAGAACTGCACGAAACAGCGTGGGCCGGAGCCGCCGCGGCGAGCACGGGGCCGGCCGCCATTCCTGTCACCGCTGCGGCGAGCACCGCGATCTTCGCTTTCGACACTTGTCGTCTCCCCGAAATCAGTCCCCTCCCCGAGGGGCGTTGTGTGTTTGGCATGGACATTTTTCTGCGTGATCAGGCAGGAAAGGTCACCTACTCGTGATCTCCACCGCGCGATGAGCTCTCACGGCGAGGGGTCGCCGCGTCCTGCCGATTCCAGACATAGCATCAGGGAGATTGTTCAGGACCGCTCGTGCCGCTGAACAAACAAAGATGGGCCGCCGGGGAGTGGGGGCATGGGCAGACGTGAGCGTCCGCTTGATCCAGATGCGAATTCGTTACAGCGTTTCGCGTTCGAGCTGCGGCAGTTACGGTCGAAAGCGGGACAGCCCAGCTATCGGGAGTTGTCCAAACGTGCGCATTACTCGGCGACGGCGTTGGCCGAGGCGGCCGGCGGGCGGACACTGCCGTCGTTGACGGTCACGCTGGCATATGTGCAGGCGTGCGGCGGCGATCGCCGGGAATGGGAGACGCGCTACCGGGCGCTGGCCGAGGAATCGGCACGCGACCGGACGGATCCGGCCGGTGATGGCGCGTCGCCTTACCTCGGCCTGGCCGCGTTCCAGCCCGAGGACGCCGATCGATACTTCGGGCGCGCCAGCCTGGTCGAGCGCCTGGTCCACCAGGTCGCCCAGGCGCCGGTCGTCGCGGTGTTCGGCGCGTCGGGAAGCGGGAAGTCCTCGCTGATCCGCGCGGGTCTCGTTCCCGCGACCCGGGCGCATCCCGCGTTCTCCGGGCACGAGTGGTCCTGGGTTCTGCTGACGCCCACCGGGCAGCCGCTACGGGAGCTCACCCGCGCCGTCGCGGAGCTGTGCGGCGGTGAACCCGGCCGCGGCGAACCCGGCTGGCTCGACCGGGCGCTGCGCCATGCCGACCCCACCGGCGGAACCCGGGTCCTGTTGCTGGTCGACCAGTTCGAGGAGTTGTTCACGCTGTGCCCGGACGCGGGCGAACGGGCCGAGTTCATCGACGTCCTGCTTGACGCCGCTCGCGGACCTGGCCGGGTGGCCAAGGTCGTCCTGGGTGTCCGCGCCGACTTCTACGGGCACTGCGCGACCCACCCCGGCCTGCTGGAGGTGCTGGGGCAAGGTGCCCAGGTGCTCGTCGGCCCCATGACCCGGGACGAGCTGCGCTCCGCGATCACCCAGCCCGCGGCGATGGCCGGGCTGACCATCGAGCGGGAACTCGTCGCGACCATGATCGCCGACATCACCGACGAACCCGGCGGGCTGCCGCTGCTGTCGCACGCGCTACTGGAGACCTATCGGCACCGGCGCAACAACACCATGACCAAGGCGGGCTACCAGGTGTGCGGCGGTGTGCACGGCGCCCTCGCCCAGACCGCCGAGCGCCTCTACGCCGAGTTCGACGCCACGGAACAGGAGGTGGCCTGCCAGGTCTTCGTGCGGCTGACCGCGCTCGGCGATGGCATCGGCGACACCCGGCGCCGCGCACGCCACGGCGAACTGGCCACCGTCGGCGATCCCCGCACCGTGAACCGGGTGCTGGACAAGCTCGCCGCCGCCCGGCTCGTCGTCATCGGCACCGACAGCGTCGAGGTCGCGCACGAGGCGCTGATCCGCGCCTGGCCCCGGCTGAGTCGCTGGCTCACCGACGACCGCGAAAGTGTGCTGCTCCATCGCAAGCTCACGGACGCGACCCAGGCTTGGCAGTCCTCCGGACGCGACCCTGAGCTGCTCTACCGGGCGACCCAGCTCGACCAGGTGCTGGCGTGGGCCGGCCCGGCGCACCGGGCGGTCCGCCTCAACGCCGGCGAACGGGAGTTTCTCGACGCCGCGATTCACTCGCGGGACACGCAGGCCCGATCCCGCAGACGGCGCACGCTTCACCTGCGGGTGGCCACCGCGACGGTGGTGACGTTGCTCGCCACGGCGTCCGTGATCACTCTGCAGCAGCGTGCCGACGCCCGCGACCAGCACCGGGTGGCGGTCGCGCGTCAACTGGTCGCCGAGGCCACCGCGCTGCGTGAGACCGATCCCCTGCGTGCCGCCCAGCTCAGCCTCGCCGCGTGGCGGACGGCGCCGGACGTCGCGGCCACTCGTGACAGCCTGATCAGCACCCAGGCGTACCCGCTGCCCACCCGGCTGCGCGGGCACACCGGCGAGGTACGCGACGTGGTGTACAGCCCGGATGGCCGCATCCTGGCAACCTCGGCGGGAGACGCGACCGTGCGCCTGTGGGACTTGGCGACCCGAACCCAGGCCGGTGCCCCCTTGACCGGTCACACCGCGGTGGTGAACGGCCTGGCGTTCAGCCCGGACGGATCCGTCCTGGCGACCGCCTCCTACGACCGGACCGTACGGCTGTGGGACGTCGCCCGCCGGGCACCGCTCGGTGAGCCCATGACCGGGCATACGGGGCCGATCACCGGGATAGCGTTCAGCCCCGACGGACGTCTGCTCGTCACCGGCGGCGCCGACGGCGTCCTGCGGACCTGGGACACCGTCCGCCGGACCGCGGTCGGCGAGCCGATGGTCGGTCACAGGGGTCCGATCACCGGGATAGCGCTCAGCTCCGACGGCGTCACGGCGGCCACATCGAGCAACGACAAGACGGTGCGCCTCTGGAACGTCGTGACCCGGACCCCGGCCGGTGGCCCGCTGACCGGGCACACCAACGTCACCAACGGTGTCGCGTTCAGCCCGGACGGCGAACTTCTCGCCTCGACCAGCGCTGACAAGACAGTGCGCCTGTGGGAGGTGGCGACCAGGACCCCGGTCGGCGGCCCGCTGACCGGGCACACCAACGTCACGTACGGCGTGGCGTTCAGCCCGGACGGCCGCACGCTGGCCTCCAGCGGCTGGGACAAGACGGTGCGGATCTGGGACATCACCAGCGGACGGCAGCGGGGCACCGCACTCATCGGATCGACGAGCAGTGTCCTGAACATCGCCTTCAGCCCTGACGGCTCCGCGCTCGCGGGCGGCGACTCGGACGGCATGACACTGATCTGGCCCCTGCGGGAGAACCTCATGCCCGCGCACACCGACGCTGTCTACGCCGTGGCGGTGAGCCCTGACGGTCACGTCCTGGGCACCGCGGCCGATGACCGGACGGTGCGATTATGGGCGGCCACCACCCACGCACCCCTCGCAGCGCCCCTCACCGGGCACACCGCCGAAGTGCGTGCGATGGCGTTCAGCCCGCAAGGCGGGATCCTGGCGACGGGCAGCTGGGACGGAACGCTGCGGCTGTGGGACGCCGCGAGCCGCGCACCGATAGGCAAGCCGCTCACCGGGCATGTCGACTGGGTCCGCGGCCTGGCGTTCAGCCCTGACGCACGCCTGGTGGCCACCGCGGGCATGGACATGGCCGTCCGGCTGTGGGACACCACCACTCGCTCGCCCTCCGGGGCGCCGCTCACCGGGCACACGAACTCCGTGACCGGGATCGCGTTCAGCCCTGACGGCCGCACCCTCGCCACCGGCGCCAACGACAAGACGGTCCGCCTGTGGGACGTGACGACTCGGACCGCGACCGGGGAGCCGCTGACAGGCCACACCAGCGTGGTGCGTGACGTCGTCTTCAGCCCTGACGGAAGGCTGCTGGCCAGCGCGGGTGACGACAAGACCGTTCGCTTGTGGGACATCCCCGGCCGCAGGCTGATCGCCACGCTGACGGGCCACACCGGCGAAGTCCTCAAACTGGCCTTCTCCCCGGACGGCCGCGAACTGGCCAGCACATCCCTGGACAAGACAGTCCGGTTGTGGGACACGGCCGATCGGTCGACGACGACGATCCTCAGCGCGGGCACCGGCTTCGCAGGCGTCGCGTACACCCCGAACGGCCTGATGACCGGCGGAGTCACCGGCGACGTCCTGCTGTGGACCACCGATCCGGAGCGGGTGGCCGGGCAGGTATGCGCGGCCACCCGCTCCGACCTGTCCGACCAGGAATGGCACAGATACGTGCCGACATGGCCGAAGCCAGTGCTCTGTTCCCCCGATGACCACGGCTGAGGAGGCTGCCGAAGAGGGCCACGCTGGCTCAGCAGCGCGAATCCCAGTACACCGCGAGAGCGACGCCGCCACCGCCGCTTCCGATGCCGGGGTGCCGCCGGCCGAGGTCCAGGAGCTGTTCGGCCACACCGCCGGCCACCACCCAGCGTTACAGCCGTTGCCGGCTCGGCTACTGGCCGACCTTCGCGCACGTCGCCCAGGGCCGGATCCGGACCACCTCGTCGCTCACGTTACTCACACGCACGTGCCAGTACGTGTTGAAGGGACCGGTACCCATGTCCGGGATCCGGACCTCGGCATCACTGTAAAGCTCACGGGTCTCCTCAAGCAGCTGGTACCGGCCCCCGATGACGATCTTGCCCGGCGGGCACTGCGCGGTGGAGTTATCGGAACCGCCGGGGGCGATGGACACCGTCGACCCCATCACCGTCTCCACCTCCGACAGACCGGGAGCCCCGCGATCCCCCTGTGGTCCTTGGGCACCGATGTCTCCCTGCGGGCCCGCGGGGCCGACCGGGCCGGACTGGTTCCAGGTGATCTCCCGCTCACGGACCCCGCAGACGCCTCCGCTGGTGGGAAACGGCGTGGGGCTTACCGTGGCGATCGACTGCGGCGCTGTCGACTGCGGCAGGGCCCCCGGGGGGATCCTGACCGTCCCGTCTTCCCGCACACAGGCGGTGATCACTCCTGTGTCCGTGTTCTGCGTTGACGCCACGGCCATCCCTGTCGCCCCGAGACAGAGTCCCGCCAGCACTCCGGCCGTCAAACCTACGCGAGCGCGCATGACATGTCCTCCCGTTATGGTTACGGGCCCATCATGATCAATTGATCTTGTGGGGGACTTGCACGCCACAAGGAGCGTCCTGAAGATCAGGTCGGCATGAGCCGGCTCGCCCTTTTGCTTCGAGCCGGCCACACAAGGCCGGATACGTGCTCCCCAGAGAAATGAGAATGATCATCGCCGCGCTCCCGACGTTGCTGCCCGCCGTAGGCGCCGGCCTGTATACGTGATCGTTCGTACCTCTTCTCGGGAAAGCGTGTCACCCGTGTCTTCGCAGGTAGTCATGCCACGCTTGGAGCCACGAGTGGAGTTGCCTCCCGCTCCGCGAGGCTGTCCACCCTCACATGGCGATGAAGGAGCACCGATGCTCACCACCCGGTTCGTGCCCGGCTCACCGTGCTGGGTCGAGCTCGACAGCCCGCACCTGGAGACCGCCGAACGGTTCTACGGCGGCCTGTTCGGCTGGGAGTTCGAGGAGCAGGTGCCCGAATACGCCTTCTGCCAGCTCGGCGGCAGGAACGTCGCGGGAATCGGCGCGCTTATGGGAGAGGCGGTCACCACTGCCTGGACCCCCTACTTCCTGGTGTCGGACTGCGAGGCCACGAGCCAGACGGTCGAGCGGGCGGGCGGCACCGTCCTCATGCCGCCGGTGGACATGGCGTCCCAGGGACAGATGGCACGGTTCAGGGATCCGGCCGGCGCCGAGTTCGCGATCTGGTTGCCCGGCGACGTGCCGGGCGTGGACCTGGTCAACGAGCCTGGCTCGATGGCCTGGATCGAGCTCCACGGGTCCGACACTTCAGCCGTCCGCGGCTTCTACAAGTCTGTCTTCGGCTGGCGGTTCGAGGACGCGCGGATGGGTGATGTGACCTATCAGCTGATCTCTCCGTTCGGCAGCGCGCCGGGCACCGGCTGGTCTGTGGCAGGTCTGGCGCCGCTCGCACCCGGCGACCGGCCCCACTGGCTGACCTACTTCGAAGTGCCCGACTGCGACGCGGCAGTGGCCCGGTGCCAGGAGCTCGGCGGCACGGTCCGCAGCCCGGCGGAGGAGGTGAAGGGCGTGGGCCGAATGGCATCCCTGTCCGATCCGCACGGTGCCCGTTTCGCCGTCATCACCAGCTCCGGCTGACGCACCGCCACCCCAGTGCGGCCGCGCGGATCTTGACCGGTTGCCCGGAGCGGCGGGCCACCGGCGAGTGTCTGGCCACGTGCGGTGCCGGTCGGGCCGGCGGGCTGGGCGGAACCGCACTGCCGGCCCTCGTCGCCTGGGGCGTGAGCCGTGCTCGCAGCACCGGGAACAGCCTCCCGCCCGAAGTCCGTACTCACGTCCGGTATCGACAGGCGACGCTGATCGACGGGCGATTGGTTTCCGCAGTCGCAGCTCATCGATTGCACGCGGGTAGTTGAACGGCGATGCCGAGCCCGCCCGCGGGGCGCGCGACGATGGTGAGTGTTCCATCGTGCGCGTGGGTGATGCTCTTGACGATGGCCAGGCCGAGTCCGACGCCCGCGTGGTCGTCGCGTACTCTTCCCGTGCCGCGCTGAAACGGTTCCGTGAGTGCCGGGACCACCTCTGGAGACAGCTTCTCGCCGGTGTTCTCGACGGTGAGCGCCTCGGGGCCGATGCCGGTCTTGATCCACACGGTTCCCTGTACGGGCAGGTTGTGCACGATCGCGTTGTGCACCAGGTTCGTCGCCAGTTGCAGCAGGAGCGCCTGCGACCCCTCAACCGGGGTGATCTCACCTGAGGTCTCGATGGTGACACCGCGTTTCTCCGCGAGCGGGAGCAGTGTCTCGACGGCCTCTTCCACGACCAGGGACAGGTCGACGCGTTCCCGTACGAAGGATCTCCGGTCGGCGCGGCTGAGCATGAGGAGCGCCTCGGTGAGGTCGATCGCCCGGGTGTTGACGGCGTGCAGGCGTTCGACGAGTTCGCCGGTGTCACGGTCGGGATCGCGGCGGGCCACGTCGAGAAGCGTCCGTGAGATCGCCAGCGGGGTGCGGAGTTCGTGTGAGGCGTTGGCCGCGAATCGCTGGTGCTCGGCGACGTGTGCTTCGAGCCGTACGAGCATGGCGTCGAAGGCGTCGGCGAGTTCGCGGAACTCGTCCGCGCGGCCGGGCAACCGGATCCGGTGGGAGAGCGATCCGTTCGCGGCCATGCGCGTGGCGTCGGTGATGCGGGTCAGGGGGGCGAGCATGCGTCCGGCGAGAATCCATCCTCCCAGCAGGCCGAACACCAGCAGGAACGCCATCACCGCGGCCGCCGCGGGGGCGAAGGCTCCCAGGAGGAGGATGCGGTTGGGCGCCACGTAGAGAAGGGCGGGCCAGCCGTCGGGCACGTACCGCAGGAGGAACACCCACACGGCGGCGAGCAGCAACGCGCCCGCGAGCATGAGGAACCCGGCGTAGCTGAGGGTGAGCTTGAGCCGGACGCTCATCCCGCGCGCCCTATCCACCCTCGTCTCCCGCGTCGATGCGGTAGCCGACGCCGGGCACGGTGGCGATGAGCCACGGCTCGCCGAGCCGTTTGCGCAGCGCCGAGACCGTGATGCGGACGGCGTTGGTGAAGGGGTCGGCGTTCTCGTCCCACGCCCGCCGCAGGAGTTCTTCCGCGCTGACGACACCGCCTTCGGCGGCGACGAGGACTTCCAGCACGGCGAACTGTTTGCGGGTGAGCGCGACGTAGCGGCCGTCGCGGTGGACCTCGCGGCGGAACGGGTCCAGGCGCAGGCCGGCGATCTCGCGTACGGGCGGCCTGTTGTGCGCACGCCTGCGGTCGAGTGCCCGGAGGCGGAGCACGAGCTCCTGGAAATCGAAGGGCTTGGTGAGGTAGTCGTCGGCCCCGAGCCCGAACCCGGAGGCCTTGTCGTCGAGCCGGTCGGCGGCGGTGAGCATGAGGATGGGCATGCCGCTGCCCGAGGCCACGATGCGCTTGGCGATCTCGTCGCCGGAGGGGCCGGGGATGTCGCGGTCGAGGACGGCGATGTCGTAGGCGTTGACGCTCAGCAGCTCCGTCGCGGTGTCGCCGTCACCGGCGATGTCGGCGGCGATCGCCGCCAGGCGCAGCCCGTCGCGGATGACCTCTGCCAGGTAGGGCTCGTCCTCGACGATCAACACACGCATGCACTCGATGCTAGGAGCCCGGGCGTATCGCCGGCGTATCGGAAACCGCATACGTGCTGACAACACCGCGCCGCCTTGACTGCGGGCATGGCCCACAGCGAAGCGAGGACCCGGCAGTGACCGGCTCACGACATGACCCGGCCCCGCGGCTTTCCGGGACGGCCGCGAGCCCAGGCGCCGTGGCCGCCCGCGCGCGGAACCTGACCAAGACCTACGGCCGGGGCGAAACCCAGGTCCATGCACTGCGCGGCATCGACCTCGACCTCCCGCGAGGCGGGTTCACCGCGATCATGGGCCCGAGCGGATCGGGTAAATCCACGCTGATGCACTGCCTGGCCGGACTCGACCAGGCCAGCGGCGGCACCGTCACGGTGGCAGGCACCGACCTCGGATCGCTAGACGACGACGCGCTCACGATCTTCCGCCGAGAGCACGTCGGCTTCGTGTTCCAGTCGTTCAACCTGCTGCCGATGCTCACCGCGGGCGAGAACATCGTGCTCCCCCTCGAACTGGGCGGCCGCCGGATCGACGACGCGGCGCGGGAACGCGTCCGCCTGCTCTCCGACATCCTCGGCGTGGCCGACAGGCTCGCGCACCGGCCCGCGGAGCTGTCCGGCGGCCAGCAGCAGCGGGTCGCGATCGCGCGCGCCCTGATCACACAGCCGGACCTGCTGTTCGCCGACGAGCCCACGGGAAACCTGGACAGCACCACGTCGGCGGAGGTGCTGGACCACCTGCGCCGCTCGGCACGCGAACTCGGCCAGACCGTCGTGATGGTCACCCACGAGCGGGACGCGGCGGCGTACGCCGACCACGTGGTCACCATGCAGGACGGGCGGATCGCCTGATGCGTGCCGTCTTCCTCGCGTCGCTGCGCACGTACAGCCGCAGGTACGTCGCGGCGGCGGTCGCGGTCACCGTCGCCGTCGCCTTCGTCGTCGTGGTCGGCATACTCACGTCCGGCGCGCGAAGCGGGCTCATGGACGGACTGGGGGCGCCGTACCGCAATGCCGAGCACGTGGTCTCCCCCGAGGGGTGGCCGTCGTCCGAGCTGGACCCGGAGGCCGTGATCGCCTTCACCGAGCGGCACGGCGAGAACGCGTCCGCGATCGGCCGGGCGACGCTTCCGGCGCACGCCGGGGGCCGGCAGCTCTCGGACACGACGACGGTAGGGCCGATCGCCACCTCGCAGGTGTGGCGCTGGCAGGAGCTCAGCTCGGGCCGTTTCCCTGCGCGTACGGGCGAGGCCGCGGTGGACGTGTATACCGCCTTGGCCGAGGACCTCGCGGTCGGCGACCGGATCAGTATCGGGGTGGGAGCCGCCGCGGCCGACGTCCAGGTGGTCGGTCTCGTGGAGTCGCCCTCTCCCCCGGCCCAGGCCTCGATGTACGTCACCTGGCCCCAGTTGATGCTGTGGCGCGACCACCTCCATCTGGGCTCGGTGGCGGTGCGTGGCGAAGTGGGCCCGCTCCCTGGAGGCGCGAAGGCGCTGTCGCCGGAGGCGTTCACCGCTGAGCGGCTGACCCACGTGCAGAACAGGGTCGACAGCCTGTCGGTGATGTTGCTGTTGTTCGCCGGCATCGCCCTGTTCGTCTCGATCCTCGTCATCGCGAACACCTTCTCCATCCTGTTCGCGCGACGACTCCGCGACTTCGCGCTGCTGCGCTGCATCGGGGCTACCCGGCGGCAGGTGGTGCGTTCCGTACGCCGCGAGGCGGCCGTCGTCGGCGTGCTCGCGTCGCTGACCGGGACACTGGTCGGCGTCGGTCTCGGCTACGGGCTGATCGCCCTGATCGACGCCCTCGCGTCCGCCGTGCCGATGGGCGCAGCCGAGCTGCCCGTGCCCTGGCTGCTGGGAGGGTTCGCCGTCGGCCTGGCGGTCACCATGGTCGCGTCCTGGTTGCCGACCCGGCGCGTGATCCGGGTGAGCCCGCTGGCGGCGCTGCGCCCGGACGCCGGGGTGGACGCGCGCACCCGCACCGGCCTGGCGCGGCCCGTGCTCCTGCTGGTCATCGGACTGGCCCTGCTGGGGGTGGCGATGGACAGGAGCAGCACGGCGCTCATGCTGGCAGGCGGAGGATCGGTGTTCGCCGGGGTGTTGCTCTTCGGTCCGGTGCTAGTCCCCCGCCTGGTCCGGATCGCGGGCGCGCCGCTCGGCCCCACCGTACGGCTCGCGGCCGAGAACGCCGCACACCATCCGCGCCGGACTGCCACCACCACCGCCTCCCTGCTGGTCGGCGTCACCCTGACGATCGCCGTACTCACCGGGATGGCCACATGGCGTACGTCCTTGAACGAGCAGATCGGCAGAGACCACCCCATAGACATCGCGCTCACCTCGCCCACGCGTCCGCTCACCACTGACCTCCTCACCCGGATACGTCGCACTCCCGGTGTGGAGCGGGCGATTCCCGTGTATGGCGCCGTGGCCCAGGTGGCCGGGCTCCACGACCCGATCCCGGTCGTCACCGCGCCCGCCGCCGGGCAGGTGGCCCGCGACGGCGGAGTGTTCGCACGGGTCGAGCCAGGGAAGATCAGAATTGATTCCGACGCCTTCGGCAAGGGCCTGACTTTGCGGCCGGGTGACCGGGTCACGGTGCGCGCCGGCGACCGGCGGGCCCAGCTGCAGGTGGCCGTCGGCACCGGCTGGGGCCCGGCGGGCGTGGTCGCGCCCGAGACGCTGGCGGCGCTCACCGACGCCCCCGAGCCGCGTGCCGTCTGGATCCGCGCCTCCACCGGCGCCGACCCGGCTCGGCTCGGCGCCGACCTGGACGAGCTGGCCGATCCCGTCGGCGCGACGATCGAGAACGGTTTGCGCACCTGGGAGTCGCTGGACCAGCAGCTGCAGATCTACACCTGGTCAGCGCTCGGCCTGCTCGGCATCGCCATCGTGATCGCCCTGATCGGGATCGCGAACACCCTCGGGCTCTCCGTGCTCGAACGTGCCCGCGAACACGCGATGCTGCGCGCGCTCGGGCTCACCCGCGGGCAGCTCCGGCGGACGCTGGCGGCCGAGGCCGTCCTGCTGTCGCTGGTGGCCACCGTGCTCGGCACCGTGCTCGGCGTCGGTTTCGCCTGGGCCGCCTGCGAGACGATCGTGAAACCGGCCCTCCGCGACGCCACCATGCACGTCCCTTGGCTGTCGCTCGGCGTCGTCGTCCTCATCGCCGCCCTGGCCGGACTCCTCGCCGCCGTTCTCCCCGCACGCCGGGCCGCCCGGGTGAGTCCGGTCGCAGGACTGTCACTCGACTGAGGGTCTACGGATCATCACCCGCAGCGGTGTTGTCTCTGCACTCGACGATCGCGACCGAGAAGTTGTAGCCACCCTGGTGCGTGGAGGCTTCGCGACCGACTCATAGCCAGACAACGAAGAGATGACCTGAGGTTCAGGGAAGACGTGGACAACCTACGACTTCGCGATCGCGGATCATCGGCGGCGAGGCGCTCCGGCGATCCACGCGCCGGCAAGGCCTTCTTCAGTCGCCGGCGGCTGGCGCCTCGTCGGCGCTGAGCGTCCGCAAGATGTCGACCAGTGTTGACAGTTGCTCGGGAGTGAGCGGCCTGAACAGCTCTTCCGCCGCCAGTTCATAGCCGGCCGTCCAGTCCTGAGCCAGTGCGGCCCCTTGCGCCGTCACTCGAAGGAGTACGGACCGGCGGTCGTCCGCGCTGGTCTGGCGTTCGAGCAGTCCGTCGCGGACGAGCGCGTCGACCAGGGTCGAGGCGGTCCCCTGCGCGATGCCGACCGCGAGAGCGAGCTCGGTGAGACGAACCGGCTGCGACCGCGCCACCTCCACCACCAGGCGGGATCTCGGTGTCGACACCCCGTGCTCGCCCAGACGCTCGTTGAAGTGACGTACGAGAACCTTCGCCGTACGGCTGAACTCGTCGGCGACCTGTGCTGCGGTCACGCCCTTGTCCGCGTGTGGCATCGCCCACCTCCCACTTGACGCCCTCATCGTACGGGAGGTTACATAGACGTAGATGCATTGATATCAAACTATTTGATGCCGATGCACCCGAGGTGGCCGGAGCCACATTCAGAACCCCAGGGCGCGCGATAAATGTGTGCTCAATCACAAGGAGTGAACACATGAAGATCTTCATCACCGGCGGCAGCGGCTTCGTCGGCGGAACTCTCGTCCACCGCCTCCTCGCCGAGGGACATGAGGTCATGGCACTGGCCAGATCGGGCTCGAGCATCCAGCGGGTACGTGCGGCCGGCGCCGAACCCGTGTCCGGCGATCTCGCCGAGCTCGGCCGGCCCGGCTCCCCGGCGCCGAACTGGCTCGCCAAGCTGCGCGAGGCCGACGCGGTCGTGCACGTCGCGGCGTACATGGAGTTCTTGGGGCCCGACTCGCTCTTCGAACAGGCCAATCACGTGCCGACGGCCGCCCTGTACGCCGCGAGCGTCGCGGCCGGGGTGCGACGCTTCGTGCTCACCAGCGCCGCGTCCGTCTCCACGGGCAGTCAACGCCGTCCCGTCGCCGACGAGTCGACGCCGGAGGGCCGGCCGAACATCGCCTACAGCCGGGTCAAGCTGGCCACCGAGCGCGCGCTCCTGGCAGCCCGCAGCGGGAAGACCGAGCTGGTGGTGCTCCGCCCGCCGTTCATCTGGGGCCGCGGAATGAAGACGATCAACGAGATGGTCGAGGTCGCCGAGGCCGGACGGTTCGCCTGGATCGACGACGGCAAGCACATCGTCGACTTCGTCCACGTCGAGAACCTGGCCAGTGCCGCGATCCTCGCGCTCACGCGGGGCCGCCACAAGGGGGTCTACTACGTGACGGACGGCACGCCGATGCCCATCCGAGACTTCCTGACTCCCTTGCTGGCGACCCGCGGCGTGGATCTGTCCAAGAGCCGCAGCGTCCCCCTGGCGATGGCGGCGCCCATGGCGGCGATGATGGACCGCACGGCACGTCTGCTTCGCCGGAAGACGGCGCCGCCGCTGACGAACTGGCTCGTCAGCTTCACCGGCCGTGACCGTTCCTACGACATCACCGCCGCCAGGAAGGAGCTGGGCTACTCGCCTGACGTGACGCTGGAGAAGGGCCTGGCGGAGATGAGCTTCTCGTGAGGTGACGACGGAGAGCCCGTACTCGCGGGCCAGCCGCAGAACCTCGGTGCCCGGCAGGACATGTACGGCGATCCGTCGTCGCCGACCACGATGAGTCCGGGCAGATCCCGCTCGGCGAGCAGCCGCACCGCGTCACCGACGGATGCGTTCAGGTCGATCACGGGAAGGTCGATGATCAGGTCACGGGCGCGCACAGTGCATCCTCAAGCCTCGACAGCATGACGCGCCGACCAGACTTCCCGGCTCACCTGAGACGGCCCCATCCACACATACGTAGGGCGCGACACCGGTGGGGGCGTGGTCGGCGCCGCGCACGACGCCCAAGACCCCAGGGGAGATAGCTGCGTCCTCACTCGGCGAGAAGCGCGAGCGCTCTACTGTTCATCTCGCGTTCGCCCATGCTACATCGACCTCGGTCAATATAGACGTTAGTCGATGTCATTCGGGAGTGAACGATGTCCAGCACGCACAAGCGAGGCGATCTCGCAGTCGACCAACGGCTTGCTCTCGCCACCGCCGCCCGTCGCCTGGCCGAGGCGTTCGCCGGCACGTTCGGCGCGGAGACCATCGAGCGGTTCCTTCACACCAGTTACGACCAGTTCGCCGGCAAAGCGGTCGTGCCCCACTACCTGCCCTTGCTCGCCGAGCGGTTCGCCCGCCAGCGCCTGCACGCCCTGGCCCGGGCCGAAGGACATCACGACGGTCGTCCGATCGTGCTGTTCCTGTGCGTGCACAACGCCGGACGCTCGCAGATGGCACTGGGCTTCTTCGAGCAGTCGGCCGGAGATCGTGCCGTGGGCTGGTCCGGTGGCTCAGAGTTCGCCGTCGAGGTCAACCCGGCGGCCATGGAATCCATGGCCGAGCTCGGCATCGACATCTCACGCGAGTTCCCCAAGCCGTGGACCGATGAGATCGTCCGCGCCGCCGACGTGGTGGTCACGATGGGGTGCGGCGACGCCTGCCCGGTCTATCCCGGCAAGCGCTACCTCAACTGGGAGCTCGACGACCCCGCGGGCAAGAGCGTCGAGGACATCAGGCCGATCCGCGACGAGATCGAGCACCGGGTCCGCCGGCTCCTCGCCGACCTCGAGATTCCAGCGAGCCGAACCTCGGGTATCGAGGCTCAATAGATGTCTGTCAATATAGACAGTGGTCCATGTCAGATGCGAGGAGACGCGATGGAACCACTCGAGGTGCTCCAGTGCAGCCCGCCCCTGGCGCGCGAACCGCTCGACGCCGAACAGGCCGCCGGCCTGGCGTGGGTGTTCAAGGCGCTGGGCGATCCCGTACGGCTGCGCATCCTGTCGATCGTGGCCAGTCACGAGGGCGGCGAGGTGTGCGTGTGCGACATCACCAACGCGTTCGAACTGTCCCAGCCGACGATCAGCCATCACCTGAAGGTGCTCAAGGACGTCGGCCTGCTCACCTCCGAGCGCCGCGCCTCCTGGGTCTACTACCGCCTGGTGCCCGAACGACTCGGCGAACTGTCGGCCCTGCTCGACACCCCCGCCGCCGTCTGAGGAAGGAAAGCGGCTTTGTCATCGACCGACGTGACAGCCAGAACCCCGGCGGTCATCGGCGGCCTGTCCACGCTCGACCGGTTCCTGCCACTGTGGATCGGCTTGGCGATGGGCGCCGGACTGCTGCTCGGACGGACGGTGCCCGGCCTCGACGCGGCCCTGGAAGCGGTCAAGATCGGTGAGATCTCGCTGCCCATCGCGCTCGGCCTGCTGCTCATGATGTATCCGGTGCTGGCCAAGGTCCGCTACGACCGGCTCGACACCGTCACCGCCGACCGCCGGATGCTGCCGGCCTCCCTGGTCCTCAACTGGGTCGCGGGCCCGGCTCTGATGTTCGCCCTGGCCTGGGCCCTCCTGCCCGACCTGCCGGAATATCGCACCGGGCTGATCATTGTCGGCCTGGCCCGGTGCATCGCCATGGTCCTCATCTGGAACGACCTGGCCTGTGGCGACCGTGAAGCCGCCGCCGTCCTGGTCGCGCTCAACTCGATCTTTCAGGTGGTCGCGTTCGGCGCCCTCGGCTGGTTCTATCTGCAGGTTCTGCCCGGCTGGCTCGGGCTGTCGCGGGCGGCGCTGGACGTCTCGATGTGGGACATCGCCCAGTACGTGCTGATCTTCCTGGGCATCCCGCTGATCGCCGGCTATCTCTCCCGCAAGCTGGGCGAACGCGCTCGGGGCCGGGAGTGGTACGAGTCCCGCTTCCTGCCCAGGATCGGCCCCGTCGCACTGTACGGTCTGCTGTTCACCATCGTGATCCTGTTCGCACTCCAGGGCGAGACGATCACCTCCCGGCCCGGCGACGTGGCCCGTATCGCCCTTCCCCTGCTGGCGTACTTCTTCCTCATGTTCGGTGGCTCGTTCCTCGCCGGCCGCATGATCGGCCTCGGGTACGAGCGGACCACCACGCTCGCCTTCACCGCGGCGGGCAACAACTTCGAGCTGGCCATCGCGGTCGCGGTCGGCGTTTTCGGTGTCACCTCCGGGCAGGCGCTGGCCGGGGTGGTCGGGCCGCTGATCGAGGTGCCCGTGCTGGTCGCGCTCGTCTACGTCAGCCTGTGGGGCCGCCGACTGTTCCGAGGCGAGGAGACCGTTCATGCCTAGCGTCCTGTTCGTGTGCGTGCACAACGCCGGCCGCTCCCAGATGGCCGCCGGGTGGCTGTCGCACCTGGCCGGCGACCGGATCGAGGTCCGATCGGCCGGCTCGGCCCCGGCGGACCGGATCAACCCGATCGCCGTCGAGGCGATGCGGGAGGTCGGCGTCGACATCGCCGCCGCACAGCCGAAGGTCCTCACCACCGAGGCCGTCGAGGCATCCGACGTGGTGGTCACCATGGGCTGCGGGGATGCCTGCCCGATCTTCCCGGGCAAGCGGTACGAGGACTGGAAGCTCGACGACCCTGCCGGTCAGGGCATCGAGGCCGTCCGGCCGATCCGTGACGACATCCGCGCCCGCGTGGAGAAGCTCATCACCGAGCTCACCGGCTGATCTGGGCGACCGTGTCTCTCGCGGTCCGGCCGGCGCCGATGAGGGTGGCCGAGGCGGGTCCGGTCCAGTCGCCGTAGCCGAGCAGGTGCAGCCGGGGCTCGCCGACGGCGCGGGTGCCCTCGGTGGGGATGAGCCCGTCGGGACCGCGCAGGCGCAGCGGTGCCAGATGGCCGAGCGCGGGCCGGAACCCGGTGCACCACAGAATGACGTCGCAGGCCAGTTCGCTGCCGTCGGCCCAGGCGATGCCTCTCGGGGTGATGCGCGTGAACATCGGCTCGGCCTTGAGCACGCCCCGCTCACGTGCCTCGCGCACGGGCGGCACTGCCACGATGTCGCCGAGGTCTCCGATACCCGGGACGGTCTCCCCCGCGAGGGCGGCGCGGTGGCGGCGAGTGGCCAGCTCGAACAGCGCGCGGCCGTCGAGCTCGTCGGACAGCAGGCGCGGCGGCCGCCGGGTCGCCCAGGTCGTCGTGGTGACCGTGGAGATGTCGGCGAGCAGTTGGGCCGCGGAGTTACCGCCACCGACGATCACCACATGACGGCCGCGGAAGGGCTCCGGATCCCGGTGGTCGACTGTGTGGAGTTGCTCGCCTCGACGGCCTCCTGCGCGCCATGGCCGCCCTGACGCTGGACCGGCGCGACCTCGGTGTGCTGTGGCAGCGGGAGTCCCGCAATCTCCCGGTGCCCGAGCGCGACCAGCTCCGCCGCCGCTTTCGCTCCATCGCGGCCCGTGCGGCGACGACCCTCGTCGCTGCCCGTCCCGGCCTCTCCCCCGCCGACGCCGACCTGCTGGTGTGGGCGATCTTCGCCACGTTCGCCAGCCCGTCCCACCACTCGGTGACCCTGCCGCGCGCCCGTTTCGAAGACCTGCTGCACGCGATGGGCAGCACCCTCACCGAAGTCGCCCTGCCCCAGGCGCCGGGCCCGTCAGCCGGCGCGACCCCGTCCGATCAACCGCGCCCGGGGCTGGCTCGCGCCTCCCGCCGGGAAGTCCTCATGGACGCGGCCGCCCGGCTGTTCAACGAGCGCGGCTACCAGGCCGTGAGCATGGAGGACATCGGCGCTGCCGCGGGCATCAGCGGCGCGGGCATCTACAACCACGTCACCGCCAAGTCCGACCTCCTGGTGGCCGCGCTCACCCGCGCCGCCGACGCCCTGCAGCTCGACGCCTCCCGCGCCTTCGCCACCGCCACCAGCCCCCGGGACGCTCTCGACCTGCTGCTGCGCTCCTACATCGACCTGACAGTCAGCCACAGCCACCTCACCGGCACGTTGATCACCGAGGTGATCCACCTTCCTGCCGAGCAACGCCACACGATCCGGCGCCTCCAGTACGACTACGTCAGCGAGTGGGTGCACCTGCTCACCGCCGAGCGACCCGAGCTGATCGAAGCTGAGGCCCGGGTCGTCGTGCACGCGGTCTTCACCACCATCAACGACCTCGCCCGGATCGACCATCTGCGCGAACGGGGTGATCTGTCTGGCGATCTTCTTGCCGCCTGCCAGGCTCTCCTGCTCGCACGCACCGGGTGAGATCAGCGGCCGGGCGCCGAAGTCGCGAACCAGTGACCGGCTCAGTGGCGCTCCGCGAGCTTGGCGAGAACGTCCAGTTCGAAGAGCCACGGCGGTGCCTCCGGCGTTGACGTACTCAAGCCACACGGGGACGCTCATGACGCAAGGGTCGCGCCTTGTTCGTGGGTGATGCAGGCGATGCGTCACGCGCTTTGTCCTCGCCACCGGCATGGCGCGGCCGGCGCAAGTTCGACGAACGTGCTTCCCAGGGCTTTCGCTCTTCCCTTTGATCTATTATCGTCGATTAACGATGAGCGAGGAAACGGGACCGCTGCCGCGCGCGGAGGCCGAAGAGTACGCGAGCTGGTTCAAGGCACTGGCAGACGCGACGCGAATCCAGATCGTGTCGCTCCTGGCCCGGCGGCGCGCGCCGATGAGCGTGGGCGAGATCGTGGCTGCCTCAGGGGTGGGCCAGTCCACCGTCTCGCACCATCTGAAGATTCTGGCCGAGGTGCGGTTCGTGCTGATGGAGCGGCGGGGCACCGCCGGCCTGTACCGGATCAACGAGGTCTGCGTGAGCTGTTTCCCGACCGCCGCCGACGTGGTCATGGGCAACTCCGCCCCGGCCCCGCCCACCTGCGAGTAGAGGAGCGATGCCATGGCGCAAGAGGAGATCATCAGGCGCTACTCCGCGCTGGCCCGCGACGCCGCGGCCGGCCGGACGGTCGCCGACTGCGGCCCCGAAGCCTTCGACCAGGGCCGATTCGGCGCCGCCGGCTACGACGACCTCGGCCTGCTGCCCGAAGCGGCGGTACGGGCGAGTCTGGGCTGCGGCAACCCGGTGGCCGTCGCCGAGTTGCGGCCCGGTGAGACCGTGCTCGACCTGGGCTCGGGCGGCGGCATCGACGTGTTGCTGTCCGCCCGTCGCGTCGGCGAGCACGGCAAGGCCTACGGGCTGGACGCCAGCGCCGACATGCTGGCCCTGGCCCGCCGCAACGCCGAGCAGGCGGGCGCGCGCAACGTGGAGTTCCTGCACGGCACGATCGAGCGGGTGCCGCTGCCGGACCGGTCGGTGGACGTGGTCATCTCCAACTGCGTCATCAACCTGTCCAGCGACAAGGCCGCGGTGCTGGCCGAGGCGTTCCGGGTGCTGCGGCCGGGCGGCCGGTTCGGCGTCAGCGACGTCGTGACGGACGGCGAACCGGACCCCGATCGGCGGGCGGCCGTCGAAGAGCGGGTCGGCTGCGCGGCCGGGGCGCTGCCGGTGGCGGAGTACCGGCGGCTGCTGGCCGCATCGGGGTTCATGGACGTGCACATCACGTTGACCGCCGGCCACGGCGACGGCGTGCACTCGGCGATCGTCCAGGCCGCCAAGCCCGCCGCCCCGCCGGGGACGGAGATCAGGCCCATGCGCGACGACGACGCCGACCAGGTGCTGGCCATCTACCAGGCCGGACTGGACACCGGCCAGGCAAGTTTCGAGACCACCGCCCCGAGCTGGGAGGGCTTCACCGCGGCCAGGCTCCCCCACCTGCGCTACGTGGCCTTCGACACCGGCACCGGCCAGGTGCTCGGCTGGGTGGCCGCCTCCTCTGTCTCGGCCCGGCCTGTGTACGCCGGGGTGATCGAGCACAGCGTCTACGTCCACCCGGGATGCCAGGCCCAGGGCATCGGCCGGGCGCTGCTGTCGGCGTTCATCGCCGCCGGCGAGGACGCCGGGATCTGGACGATCCAGTCCGGCATCTTCGCCGAGAACGCCGCCAGCCTGGCCCTGCACCAGGCGCTCGGCTTCCGGGTGGTCGGCACCCGGGAACGCATCGGCCGCCACCACGGCGTCTGGCGGAACGTCCTGCTGATTGAGCGCCGCAGCCCCGCAACCAAGAACAGACCGCCGTAGAACCGTTTCGCGGTCTCCAGGTGCGGACGGTCGAGCTCGATCCAGCACGGCGAGCCGGGTGGTGAGCATGCGTGCTCCCCCTTGACAAAGCGAGGGTGGTCCACCCTGGTGCAGCCCATGTCGTGTACGACGGGTCGTCCCCCGCCCCACGCACCCCTGACTCTTGTCTTGACATGGCGACAACCCTCGAGGTGTGCTGGATGTAAGGCCTATATCGCCGCATGTCAGTGAGGCGATGAGGATCTCGACGGGGGCGTCATGGCGACTTATGCGTATCGCTGTCTGGAGTGCGGGCCGTTCGAGGTGCGCCTGCCGATAGGGACCGCTGAGGCGGTTGCCGACTGCCCGGCGTGCCGGTCTCCGGCTCGTCGCGTCTTCACCGCGCCGAGCCTCGCCCGGCAGTCCCCGGCGATGTCCGCCGCGCTGGCCCGGGACGAACAGAGTCAGGAAGCACCCGAGGTGGTCACGCACGTGACTCCCGAGCGGCGGACACCGCAGCACCCGGCGCTGTCGCGCCTGCCTCGGCCTTGAGCAGACATGACGATCGATCCGAACGTTGCGTACGCCTGGACTCGTGGCGTTCCTGAACACACCGCCCGTCCGGGGCGTGAGGAGGTGTGTGGGGATGGGAGCCGTCGGACTCCTGTACGTGGGCGCAGTGCTCTTCCTCAATGGTCTGATGCTCCTGGGAAAGGTCGAGCCGCGCGCAGCCGGGATCTTCAATCTCTTCGTCGGAGCCTTGCAGGTGGTCACACCGACCCTGCTGATCGTCTTCAGCCCCGGCGATCCGGCCGTGCTCCTGAACGCGTCGGGACTCTACCTCTTCGGATTCACCTATCTCTATGTGGGGATCAATCTGCTGGGCGGATTCGACACCACAGGTGTCGGCTATTTCTCGCTCTTCGTGGCCATCATGGCGCTCGGATACTCCTACGCCAACTTCCAGCTCCTCGGTGATCCGGGCTTCGGAGTCATCTGGCTCTACTGGTCCTTCCTGTGGACGCTCTTCTTCGTCCTGCTCGGCTTGAAACGCACGCAGATCACCAGGTACACGGGCTGGGTCACGGCTATCCAGGGATGGGTCACGGCGGCGATTCCGGCATTCATGATCCTCACCGGATCCTGGCGCACCACCACCCTCTTCGCGGTCATTCTGGCCGTGTTCGGCCTGGTGGTGTTCGCCGTGCTGTGGCCGCTGACGAGACGCGGGGAACCGGCCGGCGAAACCTCAGAGGCGCAGGGGACCACCGGCACGCATCGCTTCCACCGGACGTGACCGAGCTCGAAGAGAGGTGAGGCGACACGCTGACCGCGAAGGAGTCATCGACAAAGGAGGGGAAGCTGTCATGCCGAAAGTCGTATTCAGCGTCGACCAGTCGAAGCCGATGAAGGACCAGGCGACCCCAGGCCACAACCGCTGGCACCCGGATATTCCCGTGGTGGAAATGGTACGTCCCGGTGAGGAGTTCCGGGTCGAGTGCCGCGAATGGACGGACGCCCAGATCGGCAACAACGATTCGGCGAACGACGTGCGCGATGTCGACCTGAGCTTCGCGCACATGCTGAGCGGGCCCATCGGGGTCGAAGGAGCCGAGCCCGGAGACCTCCTCATCGTCGACATCCTCGACCTCGGCCCGGTGCCGCAGCAGGTCGGGGACGCACCAGGGCAGGGCTGGGGCTACACCGGCATCTTCGCCAAGCGGAACGGCGGCGGATTCCTGACCGACTACTTCCCCGACTCGTACAAGGCGATCTGGGACTTCCACGGTCAGGTCGCGACATCCCGCCACCTGCCGGGAGTCCGGTTCACCGGGATCACCCACCCTGGACTCTTCGGCACCGCGCCGTCGGCCGAGTTGCTCAGCTCCTGGAACCGCCGGGAGCAGGCGCTCATCGACACCGACGCGGGACGCGTTCCGCCGCTCGGCCTGCCGCCGTTGCCCGAGCACACGCTCGCCGGCACCGCCGACGGCGACCTGGCACAGCGGATCGCCGCCGAGGGAGCACGCACCGTGCCGGCGCGGGAGAACGGCGGTAACCACGACATCAAGAACTTCACCCGCGGCGCCCGGGTCTTCTACCCGGTCCACGTCCGTGACGCCAAACTCTCCGGAGGCGACCTGCACTTCAGCCAGGGCGACGGGGAAATCACCTTCTGCGGCGCCATCGAGATGGGCGGCTACATCGATTTCCACGTCGACCTCATCAAGGGCGGCATGGAGAAGTACGGTGTCACCACCAATCCGCTGTTCATGCCGGGAAACGTGGAGCCGAGATACTCCGAGTTCCTCTCGTTCATCGGGATCTCGGTGGACCACGACACCGACACCAACTACTACCTTGACGCGACGGTGGCCTACCGCAGGGCCTGCCTCAACGCCGTCGAGTATCTCAAGAGGTGGGGTTACAGCGGCGAACAGGCCTATCTGCTCCTCGGCTCGGCGCCGATCGAAGGGCGTGTCAGCGGGATCGTCGACATTCCCAACGCCTGCTGCTCGCTCTACCTGCCCACCGAGATCTTCGACTTCGACGTACGTCCGAACATGGAAGGGCCCGTCAAGCAGGACCGGGGCAAGTGCGCCGTGACGAGTTGAGCGGGGGACGTCACCGAGACCACGACGGCGGGGCCGACTGAGCCTCGCCGCTCGTCGCTTGGACCCCGAGAGGTCGGCGATCAGGTCGGTGCTGTGACTGAATGCCAGGATGCGAGGCGAGCTTCACCTCACGGCGTGCCGCCGATAGCGCATGCGCGGCACGGCGGACGACCGCAGGTGCACTGCGTGATGGCATCGAGGACACCGTGGTCGTGGTAGAGGCACTGGTCGTAGCAGGTGTGACGGGGAATGAACCCCGCCTGGATCTCGTCCGGCCACGGGTCTTCGCCTTCACGGCAGCGTACGAACTGCTCCGGGTGCGTCGCGTGCAGTCCCTCCAGGCGGGTCCGAGCCTGGGTCTCCAGCGTGCGGGCCTCCGCCACCAGGGTCTTCAGCTGGGAGGCGAGGTCGGAGTACCGGTCGTCGCCGGTTCGTACGTGGGCCGCCCGCAGCGCCATCATGGCGTTGCCCAGGAAACGGCCGGCGTCCTGGAGGTCCGTGGAGTGGTGCAGCTGCATACCTGTCACGCCCCGAACCCACACGGCGTCGTTGTTCATTGATCAACCTTTCGAAGGTGCGAGCGCTCCTGTTCCGGAGTTGTACGAGGCTGTCAACGAGGGTAACTGGAATTGTGGGCGAATTGCCGCATTTGTGAGGTTAGCCGTGGGCGATGGAAGTGACTTTGAAATAGCTTTGCCAGAATTTTGGCCCCAGTGGCCATCCCATCCAAGGTGGCTTGCACGCCGGTGTGCGGGTGTTCAGGAGTCGCCGACCTCCACGACCACAGCCCTTGCCGTGTCCCCGGCCGCGCAGCCGTAGACCAGGCTCGATCCGTACGGGTTCATCCGGTCCAGCGGGAATCCGGTCGTTCACGGCGAACGGGTTGTGCGTGGTCACCACGCCGATGCCGGAGATGTCCAGAAAGGCGTCGCGCAGGGCGGCGCGGGCGGCCGAAACCGGCGCCTTGGGCATCCGCACGCTGATGTGTCGCCTCTGGCGACGGACGTGATCGATCGCTCCGCTTGCCAGCCGGTGGTTTCGGGATGTCTCAGTCAAGGGCGGGAAGCGAGGGAACAGGAGCGAGGCCGAGGTAACGGCCTGCCGCGCTCAGAGCCGTACGAACATCATCGGCGACCTGCTGAATGGCGGAGTCCCTGGAGACTTCAGGGGAGTGACCGAAGCCGATCCAGACCTCGGCTGTGGTGCGGCCACGAGAGATCCGCTCGCTGTAGGCGCCCGGCACGAGTTCCCCGAAGACGAGCAGTTCCTGCAGGCCGGCCTGACGCCACCAGGCGAGCCAGTCCGGGGCCTGGTTGACAGCTTGGACAAGGTGTCCGGCGACATCGGCGTAGGCGCTGTCGTGCGGCAGACTCTGGTCGGTGGTGCTCCAGAACACCTGGAGCCAGTGCTTGCCGGGGCGGGAGAAGTCCACAACGAACGGGGCCACCGGCTCCTGAGGTTCACCGAACAGGGCCTTGCGGTAGGGCTCCAGATGCTCCAGGAACACCGGCCAGTCCGCGGCCCAGACCTCGCGGAGATAGTTGTCGTCGGCACGGGTGGCCACATTGAACGCCACGGCGGCCAGGCGACGCAGGTCGTCGGAGACGGTGAAGGGGTTGCGGTCCAGCCAGTGATGAGCGTCCTCATCGGGAGCGATTCCCGAGACGCGGGCCGCGATCAGACAGGCGATCGCCAGGGCGGCCTCCACCTGGCCCTCCTCGGCATAGTCCTCGCTGTCGCGGACGAACTCGTCGAGCACCTCGGTCATCGCCGCCGCGATGTCATCGCCTTCTTCCAATTCCGCGATGGCGTCGGCGGCCTCGTCGCTGTCGAAGGGGCCTTCGAAGAAGGGCGTCGGGTCATCCATGCTGCGGCTCCTTAGCGAAGAGGCGATCAGGGTATGGGCAGGGGTCACGGTCATGTCGGGCGAAGTGGTGTACGTAAGCCGATCCTCAACCGTGGAGATAGGGCTCCCAGGTCATGGTTTTGTCGGCCCCGCGCGAACGGGGATGGTCCCAGGTGGGCGACGACCAGGCGGGCGTGCTCGCCGTCGACCTCGCACGCGTGACAGGTCCCGCCCGAGGGCGGGGATCCCGCACGTGATCTGCGCCTTCGCGTGCTTGTCGATCACTGAGCCGTTTTCATCCCTGTGCGGCGGGCGGGACCCAGCACACAGCAGGGCCGTCGTCCCCTGCCCCCGTTCCGAGGGCGACATAGGAAATCGATGATGCCATGCGACCTTGAATGTCCTCTTGGCGAACCTCTGACAGACGATCAACAAAGTCGCGACTCAGATCCTGCTTACTCGGGGCACCCAGGGCAGGTCACGGCCTACGGCGAGTGCCCGTCTTCTGTCGGCCGCACCTCGCTCAGGACAGAAGAGGGACATGGGATGCTTGAGAAGCTCACGGACGTGCCTCCTGGAGTCGATGCCATCAGGGCTGTCGGGCATGTGTCGAAGGACGACTACGAGATAGTGATCGAGCCGCTGGTCGATGAAGCCCGGAGAGAAGGCCGCCATATCCGGTTCCTTTACGAGTTCGGTCCGGATTTCCAGGCCTTCACGCCGGGGGCCGGCTGGGAAGACCTCAAGATCGGCCTTGGCTCCATCCGGCTGTTCGAGGGCTGCGCGATGGTGAGCGACATCGGCTGGATCCGCGAATCGAGTCGGCTCATGGGCTTTCTGATGCCGTGTCCGGTGCGTGTCTTCGGTAACCAGGAGCGCGACGAGGCACTGCGCTGGCTGAGTTCGCTGCCTGAAGGTCCCGGTGTCTCCCACCGTCTCGTACCCGAGTCCGGGGTCATCGTGGTCGAGGTCAAGGAGCCCTTGCGAACCCAGGACTTCGATGCGCTGGCGTTGACAGCCGACGGCTGGCTCGAAACACACGCTGGATTGGCGGGCGTCGTCGTCCACGCTCGCAAGTTCCCCGGTTGGGAGAACATCGCGAGCCTGCTTCGACATGTGCGCTTTGTTCGCGACCATCATCGGAAGATCAGAAAGGTTGCCCTGGCATCCGACAGCGAGCTCGCCGGCTTGGCGCCTCACCTTGCGAACCACTTCGTCCAAGCCGAAGTGCGGCCCTTCCGATACGACGAACTCGATGACGCCATCGCGTGGGCGGCGAGCCCTCCCGAGCAGCGCGCGACCCGGCCGGACTGATGCGGTGGCCGTGGCCTTCCAGGATTCTGTTGTGCATACCCATCCGAGGCGGTGACACCATCGATCCGGAGCGGGCCACCGCGGTGGCCGGCATACAGAGAGCCGGGCATCGCGCCGAGCAGGAACGAGGACACCGCGCTCAGGTCGTAAGCGGTGGCGGGGGCCGGCACGTCGATGAGTCCCCCACCGATCCGATCTGGCCGCGATTGCCCCGCAGATTGTTCAGGCAGCGGCATCACCCGGTTCCCGGGCGAGTGGCCTGAGGTGACGGTCAGTCACGGGGCAGAGCGAACGGGCCGGGAAGCCGAAAGAAGCACCCGTGGTGATGGACCATGGTCTCGCCAAAGAATAAAGATCACAGCCATATGGGTGCATGGAGCATGCATACGGGTTCGGCCCTGCTCGGGCTGAATAGGTGTGCGGTGGCACTGCAGGTCATGCTGGAGCGGGTGCTCGCTGCATGAGCATGCTGTCCTGGGCGGCGCCGCGGCGAACGTGGTGGTGCTCGGCATCCCCCCCCCCCCCCCCCCCCCCCGCGACAACACCCCGATCAACCGTCGTTCTCGTCGCCCCGTACCTGTGGCTGCGCTATCTCATGTGACCGGGGACGACATTCCAGGAGTCGTCACCCGATGTCCCGGCGACAGAGCCGAGCAGATCCTGTGCAGCGACTGTGACGCCCGTGACGACATTCCGTTCGGAAACATCCGAACAAACCGATATGCTTGGCTCGTGAGTGTCGATGAGTTCGTGGAGGATGCCGGGCTCTTCTACGAGCGGCTCGGGCTGAGCCGCACGTCAGGCCGGGCGATGGGCTGGCTGCTGACCGCCGGCACCTCCGGCGCCGACGCGCCGGAGCTGGCCGAGGCGCTGGCCGTGGCCAAGAGCAGCATGAGCGTCGCGCTGCGGCAACTGGAGCAGGCAGGGCTGGTCGAGCGGTTCCGGGTACGCGGCGAGCGGCGCGATCGCTATCGGCTGGCCGAGGACGTCTTCGCCCGAGCTTTCCGCGCGAAGATGGCCGAGTTCGAGAGCTTCCGCGCCCTGGCCGAGCAGGGACTGCGGGCGGTGGGCGACGATCCGGCGCGCAGGCGGCGGCTGGAACTCATGCGCGACATGTACGCGTTCATGATGGACCGCTTCCCCCGCCTGCTGGAGGAGTGGGACGAGCTGAAGGACCAGCGATGAGACCCTTACTGATCACCATGGGCAGCCGCGGGGACGTCCAGCCGTACCTCGCCCTGGCCCGCGGGCTGATGGCCGCCGGTCACCGGCCGCTCCTGGCCGCGCCCCGGCGGTTCGGGCCGCTCGCCGCCGCCCACGAGGTGGAGTTCGCACCGTTGACCGACGAGATGCTCGCGCTGCAGGACACCGTGCGAGGGCAGGGCGTGCGCGCCGCGATCACCGCCGCCGGCGCGGTCAAGCCGATGCTCCGCCGCCTGCTCGACGACCAGGCCGCGCTCACCGCAGGCCCGGCCGACGTGGTCGTCTACCACCCCAAATCCCTTGGCGGACCGTACGTCGCGGAGAAGCTCGGCGTCCCCGCCCTCGCCGGACTGCTGCTCCCGCTCTACCTTCCCACCGCCGCCTTCCCCTCCCCCATTCTTCCCGTACGCGTGCCGCGCGCACTCAACCGGGCGAGCTGGCGCATCTCCTCCGCCGTCGAGGCGCCCTATCGGGGCACGGTACGGGAATGGCGGGCCGGGCCGCTCGGTCTGCGCGGCCGGTGCCGGCCGGTGGCCGACCTGGTCAGGGCCGGCGGCGTGCTGCACGCCTGGAGCCCTTATCTGCTCCCTGCCCCCGCCGACTGGCCCGCCGACGCCCAGCCCACCGGGTTCTGGACGCTGCCCACTCCCGGCGGCTGGACGCCGCCCGAACGGCTGGCCCGGTTCCTGGAAGACGGCGACCCGCCCGTGTACGTCGGCTTCGGCAGCTCATACAGCGGCGACGCGGAGAGGCTGACCGCGACGGTGCTGGAGGCCGTCCGGCTGACCGGGCGCCGCGCGATCCTGGCCACCGGTTGGGGCGCCCTGCGACAGGGCTCGGAGCCGGACGGCGTTCTGATGATCGACGAAGCTCCGCACGATTGGCTGCTGCCCCGTGTGGCCGCCGCGGTGCACCATGGCGGGATCGGCACGGTGGCCGCCGCGCTGCGCGCGGGCGTCCCTCAGGTGATCCGGCCCTTCCTCGGGGACCAGCCGTTCTGGGCCGATCGGCTGCACCGCATCGGCGTCGCGCCGGCTCCCGTCACCGGCCGCCTCACGCCCGGCAAGCTTGCCGCCGCCGTCGAGGCCTCGGCCGTGCTGGCCTCGGCCGCCCGCGCGCTCGCCGCACAGGTCGGGGCCGAGGACGGCGTGACCACCGCTGTCGCCCGCATCGCTCGCGCGAAAGGAGCGCGAGGCCCGGCTCCGCGAACCGACGGTGACACATCACCTTTGCCCTGAGGCGAGGCCGCCGGGCACCCTGAGGATCCTCGGCCAGGAGCAGCGGAGCATGTTCGAGGAGAGGGTAGAAGGCTCCGACGCGGTCCCGGGCCTCGACGACGCCGTCGGTGAAGACAGGATGCGCTCCCCGTCCCCGAAGGGAACGCGGTACAGCTTGGGCCGCCGAGATGCCGGGCCAGGCTCGCCTCCAGCCGGTCTCCCACCTCGGCCAGGTCGGGCTCGTCGTGAGCGGCTTAGCGGAAGGCGCCCAGAACCCAGGCCACCGCCTCCAGGCCTTGCCCTGGACGTCTCCGACGAGCAGGCGCACCCCGTGCGGGGCGGTGACGACCTCGTACAGGTCTCCCCCGATCCAGGCTTCGGCCGCTGCGGAGGTCGGCCGCCCTGCGGGGCACCGGCCGCAGCAGCACGCGCTGGGCGGCCTCAGTGACCAGCCTGACGTTGGCCGGCTCGCGCTCCCGCCGCAGCCGCAGCGGGCATGGCCTGCGGCACGAAGCGTACGAAGGGAATCTGCCGCCCGACCTCGAGGTAATCCTCCACGCTGCCGTCCACTGCGAAGCCCATGATGGCGCAGAGCCGGCGGGCGGCGGCCTGATGGCGTGGCGCGTACCGAGCCATGATCTCACCACCCTCCTCAGCAGGCAGCAGCCGGGCGACGGCGGGGAAGGTTCTGCCGCCCACCTGGAGGACGACCTCCGGTGTCTTCGTGATGTTCCTGTACCAGTCGGCGCGCGGGCCGAAGCCTGAGGCCGCCACGTAGCCGCGCCCGTCGCGCTCCACGACCTCGATGACGGCCTGGCGGGGCTTTCCCGAGACGCGGCCGACATGGATGAGCAGCATCACCCTGCTCCCCAGCAGCCGGCCCAGCCCCAGCCGGTACAGGTGAATGGGCAGCCGCCACAACGTGCGCCGCAGCCCCGACGGCGGATCAGGCCTCTCCACGATGTCCATGCTGTTCCTTCCTGACTGTTTCCGATTGAGGGCTCAGCAGGTCCTCGACGGCCGCCATCGCCTCGCCGGTGTCCAGGCCGGGGTCGAGCATGCGGTGGAGCATCAGTCCGTCGATCAACGCGGCGACCAGGGTGGCCGCGCCGGAGCGACGCCCCGTCGACCAGTCCGGATGCAGCTCACCCAGCCGCCGCCCGAGCCGCTCACGCGCCCGCCGCAGCTCGTCCCGCAGCACCTCGCCGAGCGCGGGGTCGCGCATCGCCCCCGCGATGAGCTCGACGCCCATCCGGATCATCCGTTCGTCACCGGCGGTCTCGGAGGTGAGCCGTTGGACGACCGTGAGCGCCTGCCGGTCGTCCTCGGCGGCGAGCAACTCGTCCAGGAGCGGGCCGATGATCAGTTCACCGGCCCTGCGGGCGATCGCCGTCCGCAATCCCGGCAGGCCCCCGAAGTGGTAATGAATCAGGCCCGGTTTGGTCATGGCCCGCTCGGCCACGGCGCGCGTGGTGACGGCCGGCCAGCCTCCTTCGCACAGGAGCGCGACACCAGCGTCGACAAGCTGCTCCCGGCGGCGGTCCCCGCGGGCGGAACTTGGTCGGTCGACCAACTTGGCCATGTGGCCAAGATACCACTCACCTCTCGGCCATTCACCCCCCGTCCCCCTTTGGTGGACAGGCGCCCGACCTCCATCAGCGCCCCGACCTCCCGGTCAGCGTCCCCAGGACAGAGCGAGCGATGATGGAGTGAGAGCAGTGAGGAGGTCTCTCCATGGCGAACCTTCCTGCACCCTTCGTCCTGGTGGGAGTGGACGGCTCGGACACCAGCAAGGATGCTCTGCGCTGGGCGGCACGCCAGGCCGAACTGACCAGAGCCGAACTCCACGTCATCCACGCCTGGCGCCTTCCAACCAGCTATGGCTACTCCGTGGACTTCTCCGATGCGGACTTCGCCGGTGCGGCGCGCAAACTCCTGGAGCAGGTGGCGGACGAGGTCCTGGGCGATTCCATGTCCGTACCGGTCACCCTCCAGGTGTTCGAAGGCCATCCCGCCACGGTGCTGATCGACGCCGCGCGTGACGCCTCTCTGCTCGTCGTGGGCAACCGGGGGCACGGGCCGGTCATCGGCACGCTGCTGGGATCGGTGGCCCTGCACTGCGTGCACCACGCACCGTGTCCGGTCGTCGTGTTCCGGCACCCGCCCGACGCGGTCAGCCCCACTGGAAGCGAACGGTAGGAACGGCGCACGCAGGGTATTCAAGGCATGCCGCGGCGTCAGACAGGAAACGGGGATCGGGGTGCTTCTCGGGTCAGGGAGTGAACTCCTCCATCTCGCCGACCGCGACATCGCTACCGTTCAACCGCCAAAACGGTCATGTGTGGCGTGGCGAACACCGGCCAGGTGATCAAAGCGGAGTCTGCGGACGATCGTCCAAGGAACGGGATAGACGATGGGGCCATCCGATCTTCGGGGCAGGCTGGCTGTCCTGGGAGACATGCTGCGCACCCAGCTCTGGCTGCTGCCCTCCCTCGGCGTGGGTCTTGCTCTGGGTCTTGGAGTGGGACTACCCCGACTGGATGCAAGGCTGGGACCCGACGTCCCCTCGTGGGCGGCGCCCTACCTGTTCGGCGGGGGTGCCAGCGCGGCCCGGGCAGTGCTGGGCGCCATCGCCGGCTCTCTCATCACGGTGACGTCGCTGACCTTCTCCATGACGGTGGTGGCCCTGCAACTCGCGAGCAGTCAGTTTTCGCCGCGCCTCCTACGCACGTTCACCCGGGACCGGGTCGTCCAGTCCACCCTGGCGCTGTTCCTGGCCACCTTCACCTATGCCCTCACCGTGTTGCGCACGATCCGATCCCCCGGCGAGTCAAGAGACATCTTCGTGCCCCAGATAGCGGTGACCACGGGATTCGTCCTGGCTCTGGTCAGCGTTCTCGCCCTCGTGCTGTTTCTCGCGCACCTGGCCCGGGAGTTGCGGGCGGAAACGACGTTGCTCAAGGTGCACGCCGAGGCGAACGAGACCATCCGCCGGGGCCTTCCGCCGCGGAGTTCCACGTCGCTGGATGTGACACCCGTGTCGCCGCCTCCTGACACGTTGCCCCTGCGCGCTGGGGCCTCCGGTTTCGTGCTGAGGATGGATGAGAGCTCACTGCTGTCCGCGGCGGTGGAGGCCGACGCCGTCCTGATCATCGACTGCTGTCCGGGCAGTCTGCTGGTCGCAGGAACCCCGCTGGGAGCCGGCTGGCCGCGTGCCGCGGGATCGTTCGACACCGATGTCGAACTCCGGCTCACCCGGCAAGTCTCCAGGGCGATAAGCACGGGGCCCGAACGCACCGCGGCTCAAGACGTGACGTACGGGCTGCGGCAGCTCATCGACGTGGCCGTCAAGGCGCTGTCGCCGGGGATCAACGATCCCACCACGGCCGTCCACGCCCTGGGCCATGTGTCGATCGTCCTGTGCGAGCTGGCAGGCCGTCAGCTCGGACCACGGCCGCTGCGTGACGAGCGGGGCGACGTACGGGTCATGCTGTATCAGCCGAACATCGCCGACTTGCTCACGATGACGCTGGTGCAACCCCTCCACTACGGCGCTCACGACTCCACCGTCCTGGCCCAGATGTTCTCCCTGCTGCGTGACCTCGCCTGGCACGTTTCCGCCGACCAGCGCCCGGCAATCACCCATCAGCTGGAGGTCCTGCGCGCCCAAGCCGCCGAGCAACGATTCGGATCGAGGGAGATGGCGCGTTTCGACTCGCTGTCCAATCAGGTCGAACAGGCACTGACCGGCCGCTGGGCACCCGCGTGGATTCCGTCGTGAACATGCTCCTCCCTGAAGCGCCGCGACGGTGGCGGGGCGGCGACCGATCGATCTCGCCTACCGGCTCCGTGACTCTCCGGCCAGGCTGAGGATGTCCTCCGGGAGGCCTCGTGCGGCGGATCCGGCGCGCGGGCCGTCGGCGGCGGCCGCCATCCTGGTGTGGGTGGCGGCCAGGCGTATGGCGTCGGCGAGCGCGTCCGAGGTCAGACGGCGCTGCGGCTGGGACGGCATGGCGGCGCCGGCCAGGAGCACTGCGGCGATGCCGCAGCACTCCTCCTGCCGCAGCCCTCGACACCACGAGCATGCAGGCCAAGGCATCGGCGCCGATGCCCATCCCGGCAGCTCAGGCCGCAGTTCGGTGGTCACGTCCTCGCCTGGGCGGGCGTGGTCGGCGCGGTAGCCGAAGAAGGCGACGATGCGGCTGTCGGGGATGCTGATGACCGCGGCGATGCGGCCGCCGGAGGACAGGGTGCCGGTGGCGCCGGTGGCGATGGAGGCAGGGCGCTTGTCGAGCATGTAGACGGCGACCTTGTGCTCCAGATCGAGCAGGAAGTCCTCTTCCGGGCCGAACAGCAGGGCGCGGGTGGCCGAGTGCAGGCCGTCCGCGCCGATCAGCAGATCACCTTCCTCCTCGGTGCCGTCGGTCAAGGTCACGCGCACGGTGATCGAAGGCGCCGCAGCCCTCGGCATCGACGTCGAAGTCGTCCACCGCCGCCCCGCAACCAGAGGATTCGCCGTCCTGCCCCGCCGCTGGGTCGCCGAGCGGACACTCGGCTGGCTCATGCACCACCGCCGCCTGGCGCGCGACTACGAGACCCTGCCGGCAGAACCCCAGGATCAAACACCCACTTACAGCACGCCTCCTGCCAGACACCCCGCTCCTCCGACAAGCGGCCCCGGCGGTCCGCCCAAGGCAAGCGATGGCCGCCCTGGGACAAGCAGGCCGCCGGGTATTGCTTCAAGAGCCCCCGCAAGGCGCTCGGTCCGAGGAGCGCCGGGCGTCCCCGATGGCGCGGGCTGCGTTGATCAGGCCGATGTGGCTGAGGGCCTGAGGGTAGTTGCCGATCGCCTTGTGGGCGAGCCAGAAGGTGCACAGCAGGAACGGGCCCTCCTGGCCCGCCAGCCCGTCGGCGGAACGGTAGCGGTACACCAGCCCTCTCGCGTCGGTCAGCCGGGTGGCGACAGCCTGCACGGTGGAGCGGATTCTCGGGTCGTCCGGCGGCAGGAATCCGACCAGAGGCATCATCAGGGTGGCGGCGTCGACATGGGTGCCACCGAACGTCTGGGTGAAGGCACCCGCCTGCTCGTTCCATCCGTGGGTCAGGATCGCGGCGTGGATCTCGTCCCGGACGCGCGTCCAGTCGGCGACCCGGGAGGCGGCCCCCAGCACGGGGGCCAAGGTGATCGCTCTGTTGAGTCCCACCCAGCACATCAGCTTGGAGTGCGTGAAGTGCCGGCTGGGGCCACGGACCTCCCACAGACTCTGATCCGGCTCCTGCCAGCGGCGCGCGGCGGTCTCGGCCACTCCGATCAGCAGCGAGCGCGTGAGGGGGTCGAACGGGCCGATGTCCCGGTAGGTCTGGTGGGCGGCATCGAGCAGTTCGCCGTACACATCGAGTTGGCGCTGGCGCCAGGCGTCGTTGCCGACCCGTACGGGGGCGCTGTCCCGCCATCCCCGCAGATGCGACAGCTGCCGTTCGCTCAGGTCACGCTCGCCGCCGATGCCGTACATGATCTGCAGGTCCGGGTCCGCGTCGACCTGGGTCGCGCAGGCGCGGGACAGGAAGGTGAAGAAGGCGGTTTCTTCCTCCTCGCAGGTGGCCGTGTTCAGGGCGTGCAGGGTGAAGCTGGCATCGCGGACCCAGGTGTAGCGGTAGTCCCAGTTGCGCTCCCCGCCGATGCTCTCCGGCAGGGAGGTCGTGGCCGCGGCCACGATGGCCCCCGTCGGGGCGTAGGTCATCGCGCGCAGAACCCGGCCGCTGTGGTTGACCTGCCGGCGCCAGGGGCCCTCGTAGTCGCCGTGCCCGCGTGACCAGGAGCGCCATCCCGCGACGGTGTCGCGGATCCGGCGCGCGACGGCCCGGGAGGTACGGCGCGGCGGGTCGGGCGCCCAGGCCCGGTCGGTCTGCAGGGCCAGGCCCACGTTCTGTCCCGCGCGCAGGGTGAGAGCGGCGTCCGCGACCGAGCCGCTGGTACGGAACTCCACCGGACTGGACAGGGTGAGCACGTCGGAGCCCCCACGGGCGATCAGGCCGCCGCGGACCGGTTGCATCAGCGGGCGGACGAGCCCGAACTCGGGCCGGGGCGCGTACACGATCTCCACCGGCACTCGCCCTTCGGTGCAGGCGAGCCGACGGAGGAGCAGGCCAGGGGAAGACGTGCCCAGCGCGTGGGCGCGTTCGCCACGACCCAGCGCGAGCGCGTCCAAGAGCACCAAGGTGCCGTCGCGCGTCCGGAACGTGGTCTCCAGCACAAGGGTGTCCTCGACGTACCGACGGGTCACCTCGGCCGGACATGTCGGCCGGATCGTCCAGAATCCGGCCTCTTCGTCCAGCAGCCGGGCGAAGAGCGCCGGACTGTCGAAACGCGGCAGGCACAGCCAGTCGACAGAACCGTCGGACGTGACCAGCGCGGCGGACCGGCAGTCCGACAGCATCGCGTAGTCGCCGATCGGCCGGGCACTCAATGTCCGGCCCGCCCCACGTCCAGGCGTCGCAGCACGTGGAGCAGTGCCGAGACGGCGAAGAGCACCAGGGTGACCAGGATCCATCGGTGGAGGTAAGGGAGGGTACTCAAACCGACCGCCGCCCTGTAGTTGGGCTCGGCGCCGCGCAGGATGAGTGGGGACCACACCACCAGCAGCAGGAGGGAGAACGCGGCCGGCACGCGCAGGTAGTTGACCGGAGCCGGCCGCCGCCCCGCCGGCCGGGGCCTGCGCCGAGCAGTCGTACGACGGCGACGGGTACGGGCAGCGGCAGACCGTGCGGCGAGGTCAGCGGCGGAGTAGAGAGGGAACAGCACCAGATCGTGGAGGATGACGGCCCCCACGAGCCACACCAGAAAGCCCCGCCAGATCCCCACCTCGACCACCCGGGTGGCGGCGTAGCCGGCGACCAGGAAACAGAGGGCGAGGACGAGCAGGTGCCATGGCGGAGCGCCGTAGGTCCTGGCCCACCGGCTGTGGCCGTTCACGATCGCTCCTGGATGAAGTCGAGCTCGCGCACCCACTTCGTGTTGTGCACGCCGGGGGCGTTGGGGACGATGACCCGCGCCGGATAGCCGTGGTCGAGAGACAGGTCGGCGCCGTTGACCCGCAGCGCCAGCAGCGAGCGCGGGTCGGCGACCTGCGCGCCGCTGAGCGAGGCCCGACCGAAATAGCCCCCGCGTTGCAGAGAACTGGTGGTGACACCTGTCGAGCCGGCCCGGATCCCGGCGAGGCGGGCGAGGTCGGCCAGCCGTACACCGGTCCAGGTCTGGACGGTCGACCAGCCTTCCACACAGGCGATCGGCAAGGCGTAGGTGTACAGCGGCATCGCCAGCAGGTCTTCACGGAAGAGGTGCACCCGCTGTGGTCCGACGAGTGCCAGCCGCCAGGACGCGCCGGTCTGAGCTGCTGTCACGCCGAGGCTCGCCGCCGTCTTGTTGACCTGGAAATCGTTGGGGCCAGGACCGTAGAGGCGCCCATGAGGAGCGAGCAGCGCGGTACGGCGCAGCGGCCCGTCGATGCACTGGCCGACGGACAGGCCGAACATGATCAGCGAACCACCGCCGGCGAAGGCCAGCAGGCCGCGTCTGGACATCGTGGGGGGCGCCGGGTCGACGGCGACCAGGCCATCGGGGTCCGGCGGCTCCGGGCGGGTGTCCGCCACGGAGCTGCGCAGGTGGTCGCGCAGGCCGTACGTCCGCAGGGTGTGGATGACGCGGGGCAGCTTGATGACGACGTGGACGACGAAGGCGGCCAGGAAGATCCATGCGCCGTAGAAGTGGGCCGGGTAGAAGGAGAACGGGAAGACGTAGAAGAGCTGGATGTTGAGGATTCCGGTCACGAACTGGAAGACCGCGCCGCCGACCAGGAGCAGCAGGCTGGCCCGTTCGACGGCCTCCGCGACGGAGCGGGCGGGCGGCCAGGAGAACAGCTTGGGGATCACCGACCACAGCTTGGCCAGCAGGATCGGCACCAGGGTCAACCCGCCGACGACGTGCACGCCCTGGGTGACCCGGTACAACCAGACGGGGTCCGTGGGCCAGTCGAACAGATAGAAGCCCAGCAGTCCCCTGCCGGGGGTCGTGTCGTTGCCCGGCAGCCGGGGCTCGTACGCGGCGTACGACACCAGCCCGGTGATCGCGACGAGGGTGATCCCGGCCAGCAGGACCAGTCCGAGCACCGAGGTCAGCCAGGGGCCGCGGAGCGGACTGCGCCAGAACTCCGGCCGGAACGGCCCGGGCGGCCCGCTCCACCCCTTGAGGCGCGCGGCCAGGCGGCCCTTCTTGCCGGCTTTCGCGCCGCGCCACACATCCGGCACCGATCCCCCCGAAATCCCACGTCGACTGTCCGGTCTCCTTACCGGAAGCGGTCTTTCCAATGCCACGCCCTCGCACCCATTCGGCAATATCAGGCCGTCCGCCGTGCTGCCGGTGAGGGACGGACCACGCGTACGACCACCCCTGCGGCCACCGCCAGCGCGGCAAGGGCGTAGGCGACGGTCCCCGAGCCGGTGCCCAGGTACGCCGCGCCGCTCGCCAGCGGGACGCCGAGCCACTCCCACCGGCCGTCGAGGGCGACCAGCGCGACGACCAGCACCGCGTACCAGGAATAGCCGGGTGTGAACACGAGGAACCCCACCCCGGTCACCACCAGCGCGCCCTGCCACGGCCGGTCCGCGTCACCGTGGCGGAGGACGTGGAAGATCGCGATCCCGACGATGACCAGGGCCGCGGGCAACGCCCACGAGTCGGGAAGGACCAGTCGCAGCAACGCATACCGGTCCCTGCTGCCGGCGTCGTCGTAACCCTCCTCGGTCAGGTACCCGAAGAAGTATCCGAGTACCGAGCCGCGCGAGGCGAGCGCGTACGGCAGATAGGCGAGCGCCACGACGAGGGCGGCGGGGCCGAGGACGGCCAGAGTGTCGAGCATCCGGCGCGCCGGCGTCCTTCCGTCTGCCGCGAGGACCCCGGAGAGCGCTCCGGGGGCGGTGACGGCGGGCAGCAGCTTGGCCGCGGCCGCCGCGCCGAGCAGCATGCCGCCGAGGACCCTGTGCCTGTTCACCGTGGTCAGCGCGATGACGGTGAGCAGGACGCCGAGCCCGTCGACGTGGGCGTTGTTCACCAGTTCGAGCGGGACGGCGGGACACCACGCGTAGCAGGCGGTGTACGCCGGAGCGTTACCCCGGGTGCCGGCCCGCCGGCCGAGCGCGATCAGCAACACGGCTGAGGTCGCGAGCGCCAGGAGCGCACCGGCGATCTGCAACGGCTTGTGCCGTGCCCCTTCGGGAGAGAGCCCGTGCACCAGCAGGAAGTACGCCTCCGCCAGCGGCGGATAGATCGTGTGCACGCCGGGACGGTTGATCCGCGTGCACGACGCGACCGTGTCTCCGGAGGGGATCGGGTAACGATCGGGCCCCTCGCAGCCATCGCCGCTGGGGAAGAGCCAGCGGTCGCGCAGCCGCGCCAGCGCCGCCTCGGCCGGTGTGTGATCGTAGGGGGAGACGCCCGCGGCCTGCACCCGTCCGTCCCAGACGTAGCGGTAGGAGTCGGTGCTGGTGGCGGGCGGCGACAGGAGGCCGGTGGCGGTCACGGCGATCCCACCGGCGATCAGCAGGCACGTCGCCTGGCGTGTCGGCAGCCCCCGCACAGCCCATATGGCCGCGTAGAAGAACGCCCACGCCAGCGCGTACGGCCAGAACAGGCCGCGGCGGTCCGCCGGAACGGCGTCCTGGCCGATCGCCCACGCGAGCGTCCCGGCCAGGGCGACCAGCAGGACGGCCGTTCCCGCCGTGCGGCGGATCACGCCGGGCAGGCCAGGGGTGCGGTGGCGAACTCCTTCATTCCCTCGTCGAACCCGATCCGGGCGTGGAAGCCGAGCTCCGCGCCCGCCTTGTGCGGAGCTGCCACGATGTGCCGGACGTCACCCAACCGGTACTCCCCCGTCGTCACCGGCTCCGGCCCGCCACGCTGACCGGCCAGTGCCGCCGCCAGGTCGCCGATACTGCGCGGCTCCCCGCTGGCGATGTTGAACGCGTCCAGCAGGCCGGGCCGGCCGCCGGAGAGCGCGGCGACGTTCGCGCGGGCGACATCGCGGACGTGGACGAAATCCCGCAGTTGCCCGCCGTCCTCGAACACCCTGGGTGCTCGACCGGCCTCCAACGCGGATCTGAAGATCGCCGCCACCCCGGAGTACGGCGTGTCCCGTGGCATCCGCGGCCCGTACACGTTGTGGTACCGCAACGCGACGGCCGTGCCGCCGGTCTCGCGCGCCCAGTTGGCGGCCAGATGCTCCTGCGCCAGTTTGCTGGTGGCGTACGCGTTGCGGGGATCCGTCGGCGCGTTCTCATCGATGGTGGCGTGGACCACCTCCGAGTCGCACCGGGGGCAACGAGGTTCGAAGTGCCCGCGTGCCAGAGCGGCGGCGGAACGCGGCGCGGGCCGTACCCTGCCATGACCCGGGCAGTCGTAGGCGCCCTCGCCGTAGACCACCATCGAGGAGGCCAGTACCAGCCGCCCGATCTCGTGCCGGGCCATCGCGGCGAGCAGCACGGCCGTGCCGTACACGTTGACCGAGGCGTAGTCCGGCAGGTCGGCCACGTTCACGCCGAGCCCGACCTTGGCCGCCTGGTGCACGACGACGTCGGCGCCTGTCATCGACCGGTCGAGCGCGGCGCCGTCGCGCACGTCGTCGCCGGTCCTGAGGTCGAGACGGATCACCTCGTGCCCGGCCGCTTCCAGCGCCTCCGTCACATGGCTTCCGATGAACCCGGCCGCGCCGGTGACCAGCACCTTCGTCTCGCGAGAAGGGATCATCACGACACCGCCGTCCCGGCGAGCGCGGCGGCGAAGCGGGAGTGGGGAGCCAGCGCCGCCACCTCGATCGCGTCCGCCATGGTGTCCACGTCGGTCAGGCAGGGCAGGCAGGCGACGCTCATCCCTGCCTCGGCCAGTCTGTTCAACTGGATCTCTCCCGTGATCGGCTCGGACATCGGCACACCGAGCAGCAGATCGGGGACGGGGGCGCGCAGCCCGAGCAACCAGAACCCGCCGTCCGTCGCGGGGCCGAACACCGCGTCGTGGGCGCCGAGCAACGACACGGCGTCGGCCAGCAGGCCGGCGGTCACCTGCGGGGTATCCATGCCGATGAGCACGATCGGGGTGGGCGAGAGCCGGTGGGCGTCGTCGAACGCGGCGGCGAGCCGTTCGTCCAGGCCGTCGCCGCGCTGCGGGACGACCGTGAACCCAGTGGGCAGCCACGCCCCGGGAGCCCCGTCGAGAGCGATCACGCGGCGGGCCACCGGAACCCGGGCGACCGTCCGCAGCGTATCCTCCAGGGCGGCGCCGGCCAGTGCCGCGGCCTCGCGCGGCGTGCAGGGCGGGGTCAGGCGGGTCTTCACTCTCCCGGGTACGGGCTCCTTGGCGATCACCAGGAGTTGCGCGCCGTCGGCATGGTGCGAACTCACGTCATACCGCCCTGTCTGCCATGACCCGGCGCATGTCACCGATCGTCCGTAGCGTGCCGCGCACCGTACCGGTCACCTTCGACCTCCCCGTACGGGCCAGATAGTCCACCTCGACCTCGGCGATCCGCCAGCCGGCCGCACCGGCGCGCAGCACCATCTCCAGGGGGTAGCCGAACCGCCGGTCCACCAGTTCCAGGGCCGACAGGGCGGCACGTCCGCACGCCCGCATCGGCCCCAGGTCGTGCAGGTCTGCGCCGGTACGGCGGCGCAGCTCGCGAGCCAGCACGGCGTTGCCGAGCCGGGCGTGCACCGGCCAGGAGGCGCCCGGTCCAAGGACGCGGCGACCGAGGACAAGATCGGCCTCACCCGCCCGGACCGGGCCGGCGACGCGCGGCAACTGTCCAGGATCGAGGGACGCATCGGCGTCCATGAAGCACACCACGTCCGCCGTCGCGGCCGTCAGCCCCGCGTGGCACGCGGCGCCGAATCCGGGCCGGGGCTCGGCCACCACCATCGCGCCGAACTCCGTCGCGACTCTCGCGGATCCGTCGGTCGAACCGTTGTCGACCACGATCGGGCGGAAGCCGGGCGGCATCCGCCCGAGCACCCAGGGCAGGGCCGCCTCCTCATTCAGACAGGGCAGAACCACGTCGATCTCCATGGGCCGACGCTAACGCGGCGACAGCGCCGTTCTTCTTACGAAAGGATGACGTCGTTCCGAGAAATGACCGGCTCGGGTCCGCGGAAAAACAGTTTCATGGTCGGCCTCGTGGTTTGGGCCGCTGGGCCCCGTGCCCTGGCAGGACATGCGACGTGTCCTAATCTGTCATATTTTGGCTTTCCACCGAGGGCATGTTGGACGCACTTTTGCCCGACGGTCGTGGCCTCGTGCCCGTAACAGCCTCGTAAGGATCGGCTCCGACCCGTCGGGGTAGTGTCTGCAGCGTGATCATCGGTAGCCGTGCGAACGTCGTCCTCCACTGGGGAAAAGCCGCGTGATCGGCGCTTTCTATGAAGACTGTCTCAAAGGCGGAGACGTAGAAATCGAATATTCCGACGGCCTGATACGACCGCTCTCCGCCGAGCGCTGGCTCCGGTACAACGAGGGCGACGAGCACATTCTGGCCCGATGCGGCGGCCCCACGCTCGATGTCGGTTCGGGACCCGGAAGACTGACCGTTGCGCTCACCCGGATGGGGATTCCCGCCATGGGCATCGACATCGCGCCGTTGGCCGTGGAGCTGACCCGCCGCGCCGGCGGTCTGGCGCTGCGCACGTGCGTCTTCGAGCCCCTTCCAGGAACCGGGCGGTGGGCCGAGGCGCTCCTGGCCGACGGCAACATCGGCATCGGCGGCGACCCGGCAGCCCTCCTCCGGCGCATGCGCGAGCTGGTCAGGCCAGGAGGCACAGTGATCGCCGAGCTCTCACCACCGAGGTCACAGAGCAAGGTCCAGACCGTACGGCTGCGCCAGGCCGGGCGTACGGGCGACTGGTTCACCTGGGCGACCGTCTCGATCGACGATATCGCCACCCTTGCCGGGCGATCCGGGTTCCCCACCGTCGAACGCTGGAACGCGGCGGGGCGATGGTTCGCATCCCTCTCATGACCCGCCCGGCCGCGCGGCCCCGCGCCCAGCCGACGACGGGGTGCCCGAGGTGACCGCCAGCCTGCTGCGCGCGGAGAAGGCGGCCCAGCGCATGAAAGAGAGCCAGGCCCGCATCGGCGACGCTCATCGAGGGGCGGCCGGCCGAGACTGAACCGGTCCGGGGGCGGTCTTACGAACGCTGATCCAGCTCGCGCCGTCCCTGGGGTTGCGCCTGCTGCTGCGTGACCTGTCCGTCCTGCCCGCCCGCCAGGTCCTGGCGGGCCTGTCCGCGACCGAGCGGGCCACCCTGGCCGGCTTGTCCACGGTGATGCGCTCCGGGAGCGGCTTCGTCGCCGACCTGCTCCCCGTACCGGACTGCGCCGCCCAGGTCGGCCAGCCCGCCCTGGTCATCGCCACCCGCAACGACCGCTCGGTCGCGGCGATGCCGAACGCCGAACTGGTGGACAGCCGAGCCGACAGCCACATGATCTGGTTCGGCCCCGACTACCCGCGCGTCGCCGCGCGAATCCGCGACTTCCTGACCACCGGCTGGGGGCGGCGGCTACGGCTTCACGGCCTCGACGAAGCGCTCGAGATCCGACACCGTCAGCTCCCGCCCGGCCAGCTCCCCGGCCGGCGCCAGGTAGCGGTGCCGGTATTCGGCGCTGCCGACCTGCTCCCGCTCGATCCAGCCATAGCGTCCCAGCAGAGCGCCCACCTCGTCCGGAGCCAGGCCGAACCGCCACACCCGCCGCTTCGTCACGAACTCCTCATGCAGCGCCGCCGCCCCGTGGCCGCCGCTGTGCAGGAAGTCGGCCAGCACGTAGGTGAACAGCAGACGGCTTCCCGGGGCCGCCCGGGACAGAAACGCCAAGGCGGCGTGCACGGCCTCGTCGCTCAGGTACTGCGTGACCGCCTCCCACACGAACACCGCCGGCCGGTCGGCCTCAAAGCCGTGCACGGCCAGCGCCGTGGTCAGTACGTCGGCCAGTTCGGCGGTCTCGAAGTCGACCTCGATGAGCCGCACCCGTTCCGGCACGCCGCCGGGCAGCGCCCGCAGCCCCTGCCGCTTGCCGGCCACGTTCACCGGCAGGTCCAGCTCATAGGCCCGCCCGCCCGGCGGCGTCAGCCGGCAGGCCCGGGTGTCCAACCCGGCCCCGAGCACCACCAACTGCTCGATCCCGGCGCCGAAGGCTTCGGCGACCTTGTCATCGGCGTACCGCTTGCGGCACAGCACGCCGCCCCACACCCCCGGCGCGCGCCGGTCGGACGCGCCGGCCATCCACGCGCGCACGGCCTTCCACCGGCACGCCCGCACGGCAGCGCGCGCGGCCACCGGCAGGAGCCCGGCCGCCAGCCCGTCCTCGATCAGCCGCCGGCCGGGCGGCTCGTACTGCTCGACGGCGGCGATCACCATGGGGCCGAGCGCCGTCTGCGCCGCTGCGGGCCGTCGTGTCATGCGTCATCCCTCCGCAAGCCCTCTGAACGGTCCGGTTGCGAGGGTGGCGGCGGGGCGTCGTCGAACACCTTGGCCATCCACTCGAACATGGCGTGCGCCTGTCGCACCCGGGCGGACCGCTCCTCCGGGCCCTCCTCCTGGCCGGCCAGCGCCAGTCCGTCCCGGGTGATGTCCAAGAACGCGGCGATCGAGGCGATCTGCCGTTGCACCACGATCGACCAGGCGTCCTCGGCCATCCGGTAGTAGACGGTCCGCTCACCCGGCCGGGTTCGCCAGGCGAGGAATCCCATGCTGGTCAGCAGCCGCAGGTTGGAGGTCAGGGAGGCGCGGCTGGCGCCGATGGCCTCGCTGATCTGCCCCGCTGACTGCTCGGCCGGATCGCAGATCATCAGCCAGCCCAGCACTCGGCCGGCGATCGGCGGCACGCCGTCACGCGCGAGATACATGGCGATCCGTTCCGCCCACTCCACCTGCTGATCCCGTCGGCTGGTCATGCATCCTCCTCTCTTGCAGCTATTTCAGTATGAGCTAAAATACCTGCATTGATCAAGGATGCGCCCGACTGGGGGTGCTGTGGTGAGCCGGGAAGTCTGGTCGGCCCGCGACGCCGTCGCGGAGAAACAGGAGGACTTCCCGCATGACCACCCGCACCCTCAACGCGCTGCTCGGCAGCGGGGTCGTCGCCGGTGTGCTGATGCCGGCGCTGCTGTGGGCCGACGGCGCCACCCGCCCGGGCTACAGCCTGTGGCACCACGGCGCCAGCCAGCTCGGCACCGGCGAGCGCGCCTGGCTGCAGACGATCAACTTCACCCTCGGCGGGCTGCTTCTGGCGGCCTTCGCACTCGGGCTGCGCCAAGTGCTGCGCGCCGGTCGCGGCGCCATCTGGGGGCCGACCCTGCTCGCCACCGCCGCGGTCGGCCTGGTGGTGGCCGGGCTGGTGCCGACCGACCCCGCGCTCGGTTATCCGCCCGGGCAGCCCACCGGCGTCACCACGAGCGGCCTCATCCACCAGGCGGCCGGCTTCGCGCTGTTCGCCGGGCTCAGCGCCGCCGCCTTTGTCCTGGCCCGACGGCTGCGCGAGCACAGCCGCGGCTGGGCGCGCTACTCGCGCCTGTCCGGTCTCCTGATCATCGCCTTCGCGTTCGCCGCCGGCATCGCCTACCGGCTCGACACCCTCGGCCGATGGCAGCCCGCCCCCGCCGGCCTGCTCGAACACCTGTCCCTGCTGACCGGCTTCTGCTGGATCATCGCCGTCGCCACCCACCTGCTGCGCATGCCCATCCCTGACGCCACTTCCAGATGATCAGCTTCCCGAAGGTGCCCGTTCCAAGATCACTATCTAGGTGTCGATACTCGACCTTCAACCGGCCAGGATCTCGGTGACGACGACGTACAGCGCCCACAGCGACAACCCTGCCATGATGACGATCTCGCGCCAGCCGAGGGCGGGCCTGGCCTGGATGGCGTACGACATGGTGATGTTGGGCGCCGCCGGCGCGGGCGGGCGCCGGTTCTCGGCCAGGGGCTCGTTGAAGCGGTGGATGAAGATCTGGATGAGGTTCATGCCGGCAACCAGCCCCGCCGCGAAGCTCAGCGCGCTCAACCCGGCGGCGAACTGCAGGGCGATGATGGCCACGACGCACAGCAGCGTGAGGGTGTCGTAGATGCCGATGAGGCGCTGCGAGCGCGCGTAGTAGGCGGCGATCCGCTTGATCCGGACGTCATAGGGGACCAACAGCCACAGGCCGAACTTGGCCAATGCCTGCAGATAGAACAGCGCGATCACGATACCCAGCGCGATGGTCATGGTCGGTGTCCTTTCATGAGGTCGGGATGTCGTCGCCGCCGGTGGGGGCGGCGGTGAACCACGGGCTCAGCACGGCGGGCTCGACCAGCACGACGGAGTCCTCGGCCAGGCCGAGGATCCGCTCCAGGGCCTGGGTGTGGGCAGCGACCGTATCCTGGGCGCCGGACAGGTCCGGCCGGCCGGTGGCGTCGAAGGAAAGGACCAACTCGGCCAGCCGGTCGTTGAGGTCCTGGATCAGCGCGACGAGGACGCGGCCGGTGGCCTCCGGATGCGTGACGGCGAGCGTGTTCTCTCGCGCGCCTTGCTCAAGGATGCCGGCCAGCAGCGGCGCGATGCGGTCGGCGATGGTCGGGCGCAGCTTTTGCCGGACGACGGCGTTGTCGTCGGACTGCCAGACGCGTAGCAGCGCGACGAGCAGGTCGCGCCGCTGGTCCTTCCAGCGGCCCAGCCCGATGAGGAAGCTCTGCAGCTTCTGCAGCGCCGGTGCGTCCGGGTCGGTGGCCCGTGGCGCCAAGGCGGCGGCGATCTGGTCGGCCATGCGTTCCATCACCGCTTCGACGAGCGCCTGCTTGGAGTCGAAGTAGTGGTAGAAGGCGCCCTTGGAGGCGCCCACCTGGGACCACACGTCCTGCACGCTCATCCGTTCGTAGCCCTTGGTGCGCAGCAGGATCTCTGCCGCGTCCAAGAACTGCGTCCGCCGTCCGGCATGCGCAGCCTGATCAACTGTTCGCGCCACTCGGTCCTCCCACTCCATTAACAAACCGGCTGCCGGTTTATTAATATCATGAAGGACCCGTCCGCGTCTTGGCCCACCGGACAACAGTCACGGGCGCACATGCCGTTTCTCTTCGGGAGCCCTCTCTTCCGTGAGGTAACCCGGCCTGGTGCCTTCGCAGAAGCCCAGCTCGGCCGTTCCGGCCCAAGGGCAGGATCGCCGCAAAATCACTTCACGAAAGGTCGTCGACCTGCCCGACGCCCTCGCCGGGGCCGACGACAGCCTCGGTGAGTGGATCGAGCGCTGCCTCGATCTGGCCGTGCGCGGGGTGCGTTCGGCGGAGGTCACCGCCAAGATCGCCCGGGACCTGGATCACTAGCCTGCTACTGGCTGGCACAGCCTCTTCTCCTGCGCGACGTGCGGGCGTGTGCCCGGTGCAGGCCGACGAGTAGCGGCCTGGATCCCTTCATGTACTGCCTGGACCTGCTGGTGTCGTTGATCAGCCTGGGCCACGACACCACCTGGGACCCTGCCGAGCGCACGCCAGGCCCCGGAGCCTGTAAACCACTCCACCCGACGACATCGCCGCCGGCTGTGTCGAAGAGACATGATCACGAGGCCCGGGCATCTGGCAGGAGCAGCGACGCTAACCGTGGCGCGTCACCGCCAGGGTGCGCAGGACGCAGAACTCGTTGCCCTCGGGGTCGGCCATGACCACCCAGCTTCGGTCTGGGCCTTGGCCCACGTCTCTCTTGGTGGCGCCGAGGCCCAGCAGTCTGGTCACCTCGTCGTCGGTGCTGCCGTCAATGGGGCTGATGTCGAGGTGGAGCCGGTTCTTCACGGTCTTGCCCTCGGGCACCTGAATGAACACCAGGGTGGGCGGCATCTGACGGGCCCGGACTTCCTCGATGGTCGGCTCCCAGGAGCCTATCTCGACCTTGCCCTCGTTCCGGTCGATCACCTTGAAGTCCAGGACCGCGCACCAGAAGGCCGCGAGTCTCTCCGGATCGTGGCAGTCGACGGCCAGCTCGGTGAATCTACTGGTCATGTCTCAATTCCCTCTGTTTCACGGCGTTCCGAACCATGCGGAGAGTGCCTCGCGCAGCGGGGGCATGGCGCTGTCCGTGGATTCGTCGAGGCCGGCGGCCCAGGCGACGTGGCCGTCCGGGCGGATCAGCAGCGCGTCAGCCGGCCGATCGTCGGTCTTGGCGGTGTGGACGTCGAGGAGATGCCGACAGTCCCGGGCGATCTGGCGGAGCTCTGGGCGGTCGGCCAGGTCGAGGAGGACGGGCCGGGCAGTGTGCAGGAGGTCGGCGACGCTGGTGACGCCCTGGTCGGTGTGCAGGGTGAGGTCGGGGGCGAAGGTGCCGGTCAGCGGGTGGTGGTGGGAGCCGGGCATCGGGTAGCGGATGTCGGTTCCGGCGACGAGGGCTCCCATCCGGCGTAGCGGCTGCTCGTCGGTGAGCAGTTCGGTGAAGACGTCGCGGAGTGCTTCGGCGGCCGCGTCGTGCCCGCGCCGCAGCGCTACCTGCGCTCGGGTATGGAGCAGGGTGCGGGCGCCGGCCAGGTGACGTTCGGTGTGGTAGGTGTCCAGCAGGCCGGCCGGGGCCGTGCCGTGGAGGTCGGCGGCCAGCTTCCAGGCCAGGTTGACCGCGTCCAGCATGCCGGCGTTGAGCGCCACTCCGGTGGCGGGGAACAGGTGTGCCGCGTCGCCGGCGAGCAGGATGCGACCGGCACGGTATCGCTCGGCCTGGTGGGCTTTGAAGGTGAACCGGGACAACCGGGTCGATCCGGCCAGGGGCAGGTGTGCGCCGAGCACGCGGTGGACGCTGTCCTGCAATTCGGCCAGGGTCATGGGGACGTCGTCGTCGTATTCGGTGGTCTCGTCCTCGACGGTGTAGAGGGAAACGGACTGGGTGCCGGGTGAGGAGCCGACGCCGAGCAGGCCATGGTTCGTGCGGGTGAAACCGGCGCGGATCGTGCCGAAGCCGGGGATGTCGAGATCGCCGTTGCCCAGAACGGTGACCGTGTGGGGCAGGGTGACCTGGGCCAGGCGGTTGACCTCGGGATAGGTGGTGCCGGGGAACGGAATGCCGGCCCAGCCACGGATGCGGCTGCGCGCGCCGTCGCACCCCACGAGGTACCGCGTGCTCGTCCGGTAAGGGCCGTCCGGGCCGCGCACGTCCACGGTGACCGCGTCGTCGTCCTGGCTTACCCCGGTCACCTCGTGTCCTCGGCGGAGGTCGACGCCGAGTTCGCCTGCTCGTTCGCCGAGCAGCCGCTCGAGCAGTTGCTGCGGCAGCGGCAGGGCGTGCATCGGGGGATCCGGCAGCTGGGTGAAATCCAGGTGCACGCCGCCGAACGGGAACGGGGGAGCCGGCGCAGGGCCGGTGCAGGCCGCTTCGAAGCGTTCCAGCAAGCCCCGGTAGCGGAGCAGCTCCAGGATCTGCCCGCCCAGGCCCCCGGCCTTGGGGGTGTCGCGGGGACGCGGCTGTCGTTCCAGCACCAGCGGCCGCACTCCGGCCAGGCACAACTCGGCGGCCAGCATGAAACCCGTCGGACCGGCTCCCACGACGATCACGTCGGCGTCCCCCGCCGGCCGCTCTTCTCGCAGGTCTTCTTCCGCGGGCCGGGCGGCATCGTGGTGCTTCACCATCTATGACCTTTCGATCGTGTCGTTCGTCGCGTCGGAACGCGCGAATCGGGACGGAGCTGTCAGCCGGGTGCCAGGCGGCTGAGGTGTTCCCAGGCGCGGTACTCTTCGGCCCTGGCCTGGTTCATCTGCTGAACCAGATCGAAGGACCGGCTGCCGACGATCAGCCGCAGGGGCGGGTCGGGCAGGTCCACGAGCCGCATGACGACCGGCGCGGCCGTGCTCGGGCCGGAACCCGCTTCGTCGCCCCACATCTCGGTCAGCTTCGCCCGCAGCGGGTCGTACGCCGGGTCGGGCATGGTGGCCGTCGTGCCGATCGTGAACAGGCCGGTGTCGTAGCCGCCCGGCTGGACGATGGTGACCTTGACGCCGAAGGGTTCGACCTCCATGGCCAGCGCCTGGCCGAGGGAGTCGATGGCCGGTTTGCCGGCCGCGTACAGGCCGGCCGAGGCCATCCCGCCGCCCGTGCCCATCGTCGTCACCAGGAGGATGTGGCCCGAGCCCTGGGCGCGCAGGTGGGGCAGCACGGCCTGGGTGACCCAGATCGGCCCGAGGACGTTGACGTCGAAGTGGGCTCGGATCTGGGTCTCCGTGGCCTCTTCAACCATGCCGTACAACATCGCGCCGGCGTTGTCGACCACGATGTCGAGCCTGCCGAACGCGGCCACCGCCCGATCCACACCCTCGCGCACCGCGGCGCGGTTGGAGACGTCGAGCGGAACGCACGCCAGGGTGTCGGGATGGCGGGCCCGCAGGCCCTCCAGCGGCGCCATGTCGCGGGCCGCGGCCACGACGCGATCTCCCCTGCTCAGCGCGGCCTCCGCGAACGCCCTGCCCAGCCCTCTGGACGCGCCCGTAATGAACCAGACACGCATGACACTCACTCCTTGCATCAGTCTTCGAGAGCCTGGTAGAGGGTGGTCCAGAAGTCGCTCATCAGGTGGGCGGGGTCGGGCACGCTGTAGCCGAGCTGGCAGAGCAGGATGCCGGTGAGCTGGTTGGCCGGGTCGGCGTAGGCGGAGGTGCCGCTGCCGCCGTCCCAGCCGAACTGGCCGATCGGGGCGTAGTCGCCGCGGTAGGTGCGCACCGCCATGCCCAGGCCCCAGCCGTCCTGCTGGCCCTGGCCGAAGGAGATGTGCACGGCGTTGCGGGCCAGCTTGGTACGGGCGGCGTTCTGCTCCGGGGTGAGCCGGTTGGTGGTCATCAGCTCCACCGCCGGCCGCGACAGGATCCGCCGGCCCTCGTGAACCCCACCGTTGAGCAGCATCCGGAAGTAGGCGTGGTAGTCGTCGGCGGTGGAGACCAGGCCGCCACCGCCGCCCTGGAACGCCGGGGGCTTGCTCCACCTGCCGCCCTCGGGTTCGTCCCACGCGAGGAACTCGCCCGTGACGGGGTCGGGGGCGTACAGGGTGGGCAGCCGGTCGATCTGGTCGGCGGGCACGTGGAAGCCGGTGTCCTTCATGCCCAGGGGCTCGAAGATGCGCTCGCGCAGGAAGTCCTCGAAGCTCTGGCCGGTCACCCGGGACACCAGCACGCCGACCAGGTCGCTGCTGATCTGGTACTGCCACTGCTCGCCGGGCTGGTGCATCAGGGGCAGCTCGCCCAGGCGGCGCATCCACTCGTCCTGCTCCGGAACCTCGGTCGGCAGGTTCGGGGTCAGCCCTCGCTCGAAGATGGCGTTCAGGATCGGGGTGCCCAGCGCGGTCATGTCCATGCCCAGGCCGAAGGTGGAGGTCAGCACGTCGCGGACGGTGATCGGGCGGCGGGCCGGCACGATGGCGTCCAGCTCGGCGTCGATGCTCTTGAGCACCTGCCGGCCGGACAGCTCGGGCAGCCACGGGTCGACCACGTCGTCCAGCCGCAGCCGGCACTCGTCCAGCAGCACCATCGCCGCCGCGATCGAGACCGGCTTGGAGGTGGAGGCCATCCGGAAGATCGTGTCGCGGCGCATCGGCGCGCCGCCGTCGTGCCGCATCGTGCCCAGCGTCTCCACGTGGGTCTGGCCGCCGCGGCTGACCAGGGCCACCAGGCCGGGGATCTTCCCCGAGTCGACATGCCGTGCCAGCACCTCACGCAGCCTGCGCAGCCCTTGCTCAGAGAAGCCGTTTCCGCCGATTGCCATGATCCTTGTCTCCTTGTCGTCATGATTGGTCCGCCGGTTCCGTTCCGATCCGGCGTTCGTGCGTTCACCCTCGCGAATGGGCCTGACATCGGGCCGTCGCCGCCCTGACGCCGCCGCTGACACGGCAGGGCCAGGTCAGCGGGCGGCCCGGCCGGGTGAAGGCCGCTCCGCGGCGAAGCCGGGAACATAGTCCTTGAGCCGCATCAGGTGCGGGCGGGCCGCCGTCGTGCGATCGAGCCCTTCCTGCGGAGGCGTGCCCAGGAAGAACTGGTCGGCGCCTTCGCGCCCCAGGTGCCGGTGCTCGGCGACGAAGCCGCGCGTCTCCCGCTCGTAGGCGGCGAACGCCCGCGCGTGGCCGCCGCCGGCGGCCAGCTCGCCGGCCAGGATGTAGGCGCCGATCAACGCCTGGGAGCCGCCGCGACCCGACGCCGGCGCCGCACGGTACCCGGCGTCCCCGAGCAGCACCACCCGGCCCGGGAACCAGCGGTGCATCTCCACCTGGGCGTTCGCCTCGAAGAAGAGGTCCTTCGCCCCCCGCATCTCCTCCAGCAGGCGCCGGACCAGCCGGCCTTCGTCGGCGAACCGCCCGGCCACGATGCGCTTGTGCTGCCCGGCGTCATCGCGGTCGTAGGCCAGCGGCCCGGAGGCGACGTGCAGCGCCGCCCGGGCTCGGGCGCCGTCGCGGGTGCCGAGCACCGCGGTCGCCGTGCCCGGTACGCGGTGGACCCGGCCGCCGTCTTCGGCGCCGCAATGGCCGGGCAGGCCGAAGACCGCCGTGCAGAGGCCCAGGTGCCGGACAAAGCGCTCGGGCGGCCCGAAGACCAGCGAGCGGGTCCCCCGAATACAGCCCGTCAGCGCCGGCCACCAGGTCGTCCCTGAGGATCTCCAGGTCGCCCGCACGGACCGCCACGGGCAGCGCGGCGTACTCGTCCGCCATCGCCGCATCACCCAGCCGCAGGTCCAGCGCTTCGGCCTTGCGCCAAGCCGACGTGTTCGACCCTGCCCAGCTCCAGCGGACACTCGGCCGGCACGCACCCGACATCGTGATGACCGACGTCCCCTACGGCGAACAGACCCATTGGCGCGGTCCCAGCGCGGCGGCAGGGGTCAGCGGCATGGTCGAGGCTCTATCGGCCGTGCTCCCGCACGACAGCGTGATCGCGGTGACGGTGCGGGGCCGCAAGGTTCCCATGGACCGCGGGCCGCGGCCCCAGGCGTCCTTCAAAATCGGTACCCGAGCCGTCGCGCTGTTCCGAACCTCCTAACGTCTTCGCAATTCCGCACGTGCGTGACAGCCGGAGGACGGCACACATTCGTGGTGAGGTCCTTGCCCGCGGGCGTCGGCGATGCGAACGGTTCACGCTTGAGACGCCGTCCTCATCCACGACAGCAGCACGCCCTCGGCGCGTAACTGGTCTTCGATCGCCGACAGATAGCGTGAGTTCCACAAACGACGGCGCTGGCTATGACGACAAGTCCCCGGCGGCGACGACCGGGCGAGATCGTCCTCGCGCAGGCACCCGACCGAGCTGTCCTATCGATGTCGAGCGCGTCGACCCGTGCCCAGCAGGACAGGTGCACGCTCGGCGGGTGGCGTGCGGACACACCACCGCACGGGCGGCCTCCTCGGCACAGGCCGCTCTGACCTTGGACGCGAGAGCGTGCCACACGCCCAACCGGGCGCGGAGGCACAGGGGCGCATCATCGACGACCCAGCCTCGTGTCATGGTGCCGTGGCCGGACGCCTCCTCCGGCCTTCCCGAGGGGGGCGGTGCGCCGCCGCGCCGAGGGCGAGAACGGCGTATCCGCAAGTCACCGCCAGACCCGCCCATGGCGGAAGCGGGTGGTAGCCGCTGATCGGCGACAGGTCCACGTCCACATGCGCGAACGTGGGGACGCTCTGCGTGATCGCGAACCCGGCGGCCGGGGTGCCCATCAGCAGCCAGGGCGCCGGACCCGAGGTCGCCAGCAGGTAGGGCACGACGACCAGCGCGACGGTCAGCCCGATGGCGACGACAACCCGCCTGACCACCGCCGCCAGGGCCAGCGCCAGCACGGCAGCGGCCGCCTCGCCCGGGTCCGCCGACGCGGTGCCCGTCCCCGAAACGGGCCGTCCCGGAAACGGTCGTTCACGGGACGGTTCAGAGGCGTCTCGAGTTCGCCCGCCGCCGCTTCGCCGCCTGACGGCCCGTATCAAGCAGGCAGGACGAGGGACGGTCTTTTCGAGCAGGCTTCTCAGCCCCGCGGGCTCAGGCCCGCCACGGCCAGCCGGAACAGCCGGTCCGCACGGGCCGCCGGGTCAGTGTGGTGCTCCGTCGCGAGGACGATGCCGACGATCAGCGCGATCAGGTCGGCGACGGTGACGCCTTCCGCCACCGTCCCGTCCTGCACGGCGCGCTGCAGCAGGGGATTCCCCGCCTCTGTCATCCTCGCCGAGCAGGTGTTCTCGTGTACGGGGTCGGGCTCGGCCCCGTCGTAGGCCAGTGCTGCCGCCAGCCCTCGGGCCGCGACGCAGTAGGCCACGACGTCACTGAGCCATTCCAGGAGCGCGTCACGGCTGTCACCTTTGCCTGTTAGCTCACGGGCGCGGGTGGCCAGGGCCTCGATGCGTTGATGGGAGACCGCCTCCAGCAGCGCCCGGCGGGTCGGGAAGTGGCGGCGCACGGTGGCCGAGCCGACCCCCGCGATGCGCGCGATCTGTTCCAGGGAGGCGCCGGCCCCGTACGCGGCGACCTCCTCCTCGGCCACGGCGAGGATGCGCGCGTAGTTGCGCCGGGCGTCCGCGCGCTGTCGGTCGGGCATGGGCGTCATCTCCAGAGTTGCTAAATGGCGGGGCCCGCCATATCGTATCGCACAGAAAACGGCGACCCCCGCCGTTTATGGCCCTGGGGAGCACTATGCCTGCAGATTCCGCACCTGTCCTGGTCACCGGCGCCACCGGCAGGCAGGGCGGCGCCACCGCCCGCGCCCTGCTCGCTGCAGGCGTTCCCGTACGCGCTCTGGTGCGTTACCCCGACACCGAGCGAGCCAAGGCCGTCGAGGCGCTGGGCGCCGATCTGGTTACCGGTGACCTCCACGATCGCGATGCGGTGGTGCGGGCCGCCACGGGTGTCCGCGCCGTCTTCTCTGTTCAGATGCCCGCCCTGGCTGCCGAAGGTTTCGATTTCGACGGAGAGGTGGCCCAGGCCGTCAACCTCATCCAGGGCGCGCAAGCTGCGGGAGTGCCGCAGTTCGTACACACGTCCACCAGCGGCGCCGGTCAGCACACCGAGGCTCCTGGCTGGATCGCAGGCCAGTGGGGCTCCCTGGACGCCAGCCTGGGAGCCAAGAGCACGATCCAGGACCGGGTTCGCGCGGCCGGCTTCTCCCGCTGGACGATCCTCAAGCCGGGCTTCTTCATGGAGAACTTCCTGCCGTCCATGGCTTTCCTGTTCCCGCGGGGCGTTGAAGGCGGTCTGGTGAGCGTCGTGAAGCCGGACACCCGGCTCTCCCTCGCCGCGGTGGACGATATCGGCAGGGCAGCCGCCGCAGCCATCGCCGAGCCGGAGCGGTTCCACGGGGTCGAGCTGGAGCTGGCGAGTGACTACCTGTCGATGACGGAGATCGCCGAGGTTCTCTCCCGCGCGCTCGGCACGCACCTGTCCGCGCCGGACATGACCGAGGAGCAGGCACTAGCCGTCGGAATGCCGGCGATGGGCGCCTCACACGAGTGGATGAACATAGCCGGCCAGCCGGCCCGCCCGCAGTACGCCAGGGACCTCGGTCTCTCGCTCACCAGCTTCGAGGAATGGGCTCGGCAGTACCTGCGGCTCGCGGCTTGACCAGAGACGGCCGCCGGCTGCTTGGCGTCACCCGGCCCTGGTCCTCATCCCTGCCCGGCCATCGTCTTGCTGATCTCAGCGTCAAGATGGCCCGCCACGCCTGACTCCTGCCTTACGTGCCTGACACGCCTGAAAGCATCTGACCAGCCATTTCGCTCGTCAACCAAGATAAGTCCGGCTGACCGGGGCCCCGTATGTGCTTCGTGACGGGTTCGTTAGTGACAGGGCGAAACCGGGTATCCGGGTCAGGGTCCCCTCGTCTGCCAGCTCGTCAGGTCGGATGGAGGGGTGCCATGTTCCCTGCCAGCGACGTCCCGATCCAGCACTCGTCGTCAGGATGCTCCACGCCGGGTGGGCTTCCGGCGAGTTCTGCCCCGGAGCCGTCTGGACCAGCCCAGAGACCGGCCGGGCGGCGGTGTGCCGGGCGAGACACGCTGGTCCAGCGCTCCCGTGCGGAAGGCCCCGATCGCATCGGCGACATCGACGCCGGCGAACGCGATGACGTCGGCCGCGGTCGCGAGCTCCAGCGAGCGTTCCGGAGCCCGCTGACGGGTATCGCGATCGCCGAACTGATGGGTCAGCAAGGCGATCACGGCCGTCAGATCGCCTACCGGCGGTTCGAGCCCGCGATGCGCGATCACCGCCGAGGTGGGAGGGAGGTACGGGGCGGCGCGGTTGAAAAGGGATCAAGCCGCTACCAGCCACGCCGGTGTGATACCGGCGCTCTCTCCAGGAGCGGCGGCCACACGTCCGGAGCCGCTTGGCAGCCGACGGACGAGAAGCCGGCTGCCGAGCCATGCATCACCGTGTGGGCAACCGCGGCGCGCTCACTTTCGCATCATGCCACTCAGCCATGCCCATCCGGTGCCGGGGCGGCAGCGGGCCGTGCCCGCGTCCGAACGAGATTCGAACGGTGAGAGTCGAGCACGTCACCGGGTCGCTTACGCACCACAGTGAGGGGGTGGTCCGGTCCGATGCGCGGGGCGGTCTCCGCGGGCCGGACCTGCCGGCGGGTGATGTGCCGTCGTTCGTCTGGGACGAAACCGCGCCGCGGCGGCGCATGAACACCATGGCCGCCGCAGTCCACCCATGCCGCCAGGGGTGGCGTCATGTTTGGTATGCGGCCGTGCGAGGATCCGCCGGATGAGCGGACCCAGACGCTGGTCGTCCTCGGCGCGCGGGGCGACCTGACAGCACGGCTGCTCCTGCCGGGCCTGGGCGGCTTGGTTGTCGCGTCTTCGCTCGCCGACCTCTCCTTGTAGGCAGCGACAAGGGCGAAGGGAACGACGAGGAGTGGCGGGCGGTCGTCGCCGGGACGTTCTCGACGGGCGAGGCGAGAGGACCGCCGCCGACGCCGTCGTCCGCAACGCGTGCTACGTGGCCGCGGACGTCACCGACGACGGCGACTTGCGCCGTCTGCTGGCGTGCCGTCGTGGTCGCCTCACGCTCTACTTCGCACTGCCGCCGGCGGTCACGGTCGAGTCCTGCCGGGCGCTGACGCGGATCGGCGTACCGGACGGCACCCGCATGGTGCTGGAGAAGCCCTTCGGCACCGACGCGGCCAGCGCCGCCGCGCTGAACGAGCTTCTGCACGCTCTCGTACCGGAAAGCCACGTGCACCGCGTCGACCACTTCCTCGGCATGTCTACGGTGCTCAACATCCTGGGCGTCCGCTTCGCCAACCGGGTGATCGAACCGCTGCTCACCGCGGAACACGTCGAAGCGGTCGACATCGTGTTCGACGAGACGCTCGGACTCGAGGGCCGCGCCGGCTTCTACGACGAGACGGGCGCCCTGCGCGACATGATCCAGAGCCATCTGCTCCAGGTGCTGACGTTCGCGGCGATGAGTCCGCCCAGCACGCTGGAACAGCTCGACGTACGGGACGCCAAGGCTGAAGTGCTGCGGGCGACCCACGTCTGGGGCGGCCGTCCCGAGAGGTTCAGTCGTCGCGCCCGCTATACCGCCGGCACGATCGACGGCCGCCCGCTTCCGTCGTACGTCGACGAGGCGGGCATAGACGCCGCCCGCAGGACCGACACACTGGCCGAGGTCGTCTTCGCCGTCGACACCTGGCGGTGGGCCGGTGTCCCGTTCGGTACCAGAGCGGAAGCTAACCGCGGGCTTCGGGGGCGATCCAGTCGTCGACGGCGAAGTCCTTCCTGACGAAGCCCTGCTGCACCAGGAATCGCTTGGTGCCCTCCAGCAGGGTGAGGCCCTCGTCGGTGAACGGCGTGTCGGGGAGCTGCTCCTCCAGGGTGGTCTTCCGTACGATGTCGGACGCGAAGCCGCCAACGTCGACGGCGAACGACAGGTACTCGTCCCAGCTCGCCTTGGCCTGCCGGGTGGCCTCGACCTGGGCCGCCTGCCAGGTCTTGACGAAACCGGCGTGCTCGCCGAGGAACGTCTCCGTCACCACGGTGGCCGAGGTGCCGCGGTACTGGGGATGGTCGACCGCCAGCGTGTCGATCACCGGATAGCTCTTGTACCGCAGCGCCTCGACATTGGCGGCCGGGACGGCGGCGGCGTCCACGTCGCCGCGCTCCAGCGCGGCCTCGATGTCGGAGGCGTAGATGTGCACGATCTCCTTCGGCTCGATCTTGGCGTCGGTGAGCGCGCCGAGCAGGTAGCGGTGCATGTAGGAGCCGGTCTGAGTGGCGATCTTCCTGCCGGCCAGCTCCTGGAGGGAGCCGGGGCCTCCCTTCTTGGTGACGATCGCCGCGTCGAGCCCGACGGCGGCCTGGGCGATGAGCCGGGTGGGCTGCCCCGCTCCCCTGGCGACGAGCGCGGGCGTGTCGCCGTAGGTGGCGAGGTCGAGCTCACCGGCGACGAGCGCCTGGTTGAGGTCGGGGCCGTTGGGGAACGAGAACACCTCGACGCCGCCGACACCGGCGTCGGCCAGCAGCGGCACCAGCGCGCTCTTGTCGTGGAGATAGCCGACCGGGCCGGTGAGCCGGTTGCCGCTGCCGATCACGCCGATCCGCAGCGTGAACTTCTCGCCGGGTTCGCCGGCGGCGGCCTGCGAGTCCGCGCCGCACCCGGTCAGCGCGATCACCACGGCGGCGATAGCCGCCACAAGCGCGGCGGGAGATCGGCGGAGCCTCATCTGGATGTCCTTTCGGTGATGTCGGTACGATTGACGATCGGTGGCTGGGCGGCCGGCAACTCGGGGCCGACCGCCACGGCGGCGCCGGGGGTGCGGCCGCTTCCCCAGCCGAGCTGGCTGCGGTAGCTGCCCAGCAGTCCGGTGGCGGCGAGGTGGGCCTCGTCGCGCAGCGGGGAGTCCGGCCGCACGGGATGCGAGAGGGGTGCGACGAACAGGGCGTCGGCCGGGCAGTAGGCCTCGCACATGAAGCAGGTCTGGCAGTCCGACTGGCGGGCGATCACCGGCACGCCGTCCTCGCCCGTGTCGAACACGTTCCTCGGGCAGACCTCGACGCAGCGGTCGCAGGTGATGCACCGCTCCCGGGACACGATCTCGATCACGACGCCGCCCGCAGGTACGCGCCCGCCGCCGGTCCGAGCGCGGCGAACTCCTCCGGGCCGACCGGGGCGACCTCGTCCGGACGAGTCCGGATCTCGTCGAGCCCGCCGATGAGCAGCCGGTGCCGCCACGCCGGGTCCTGCGCAGGGTAGTCCTCGCGCTTGTGCATGCCGCGCGTCTCCGGGCGGGCCAGCGCCGCGGTGTACATCCACCGGGCGTGCACGGTCATCGCCGCCGCCTGGCGGGTGCGTACGGCCTCGGCCCCCGTGCCGTGCAGCCCGGCGCGCACCCCGCGCCAGAGGTCGTGCAGCGCGGCGAGCGCGGGGGTGAGCCGGTCCGCGTGCCGCAGGAGGTTCTTGTCGTACGGGAGGACCTCGGCCTGCACGGCGGCCACCACGTCGCGGTGCTCCCCCGGGGGGCCCGCCGTGCCGGTGGGCCGCAGCCCCGCCGTGCCCGCACCGGTCACGGACCGCCGGTTGGCGGCCGGGCCCAGCTCGGCGGCGTGCCGGGCCGCTCCCTGTCCCGCCCAGGTGCCCGATGAGATCGCCCAGGCGGCGTTGTGGCTGCCGCCTCCGGTGAACCCGCCGCAGATCAGCTCGCGGGTGGCCGCGTCACCGGCGACGTACAGACCGGGGACGGAGGTGGCGCAGTCGTCGGCGACGACGTGGATGCCGCCGGTGCCGCGCACCGTGCCTTCCAGCAGCATCGTGACGGGGAAGCGCTGGGTGAACGGGTCGATGCCCATCCGGTCGAAGGTGAGGAAGAAGTTGGGCTGGCCGAGCCGCATCCGGGCGCGCGCCTCGGCGTCGGCCCGGTCCAGCACGCAGTACACCTTCTCGTGCAGCAGCGTGCGGGCGATGACCGAGCGGCCGCGGGTGCTGCCCGCGCCTTCGAGCACCGAGCCGTCCTCGCGGTAGAAGCTGGCGTAGGAGTAGTAGGCGGTCTTGGTGAGCGAGGTGGACTCGGGGGCGATGGCGTAGGCGTTGGAGAACTCCATGCCGGACAGCTCGGCTCCGAGCTCGGCGGCCATGAGGTGGCCGTCGCCGGTGTTGACGTGGCAGCCCAGGGTTCCGCTGAGGAACGCGCATCCGCCGGTGGCGAGCACCACGGACGCGGCCCGCACCCGGTACGGCTCGTCCATCTGCAGGCGGTGCCCGGCCGCGCCGGCGACCGCCCCGGCGGCGTCGGTCAGCAGCTCGGTCACCGGGCTGTGGTCGAGGATGCGCACCCCCGCCCGCCGCACCATGATCCGCATCCGGCGCATGTACTCGGGCCCTTGGACACCCCGCCGCAGCGGCTGTCCGTCCACCACCGGGAAGGGGTAGCGCCCGATGGTGGCCAGCTCGTCGACGCCGTCGTAGGTCTGGTCGAGCACCCGCGTCATCCAGCGGCGGTCGGCCAGGTAGCCGCCCATGGCCTCGCGGGAGGCCATGGCCTTCTCCCGCGCGTCCGGGTCCGGCTGCACGTACCAGATGCCGGTTCCGGCGGAGGCGGCCGCGCCGCTGGTGCCGCAGTAGCCCTTGTCGGCGAGGACGACGTCCGCCCCCGCCTGTGCGGCCTTCAACGCGGCCCACGTGGCGGCGGGCCCGCCGCCGATCACGAGGACATCGGTGGTGAGTTCGAGCGTGTCCCTCATCGTGCCTCCTGTTGTGCCACGAGTTGTCCGGATTCGGGGTCGGATTCGGGGTCGGGGCCGCCCAGGTCGGGATCGACGCCGAGGGCCGAGAGCAGGCGGCGGCGCAGGGCCGCGAACCGCGGGTGGTCGACCGGCCGGGGCCGCGGGATGTCGACGACGAACTCCTCGGCGATGCGCCCGTCGGCGAGCACCAGCGCCCGGTCGGCGAGTAGCAGCGCCTCGTCCACGTCGTGGGTGACCAGCAGGATCGCGGGCCGGTGCCGGCTCCACAGGCGGGCGACCAGGGCCTGCACCTTGATCCGGGTGAGCGCGTCGAGCGCGCCGAACGGCTCATCGAGCAGGAGCAGGTCGGGCGTGCGGACAAGGGCCCGGGCCAGGGCCACCCGCTGCGACTCGCCACCGGACAGGGTGACCGGCCAGGCGTCCGCCCGGGCCGCCAGCCCGACCTCGTCCAGAGCCTGCAGGGCCCGCGCGCGCAGCCCTCGGCCGGAGAGGCCGAGCGTGACGTTCCGCCACACGTTCGTCCAGGGCAGCAGGCGATGTTCCTGGAAGACGACGGCCCGCCGCTCGGGCACGTCGAGTTCGCCCGTGGCCTGCGTGTCCAGCCCGGCGACGGCGCGCAGCAGCGTGCTCTTCCCCGAGCCGCTGGCGCCCAGCAGCGCGACGAACTCGCCGGGAGCAAGGTCGAGGTCGGCGCCAGACAGGATCTCCCGCCCGGCGAAGCCGCGCCTCAGGCCGCGCACCCGCACCCCACGCCCGGCGTCCGTGCCGCTGTCGACTTTCGAGACATCGGTGATGCTCATCGCGCCACCAGTCCTCGTCGCCAGGCCAAGGCCCTGCGTTCGATCGCCCGTACGGCCAGGTCGGTGGTGAGACCGAGCAGGGCGTACACGACGAGCACAACGAAGACCACGTCGGTGCGCAGGAATTCCTTGGCGTCGGTGACGAGGAAGCCGATGCCGGAGGTGGTGGCCGTCATCTCGGCGACCACTAGGCTGAGCCAGCCGATGCCGAGGGACTGCCGCAGGCCGACCAGGATCTGCGGCAGCGCGCCGGGCAGGATCACCTTGCGGATCAGCGCGAGCCCGCGCACCCCGCACGAGCGGGCGGACTCCACGATCCGCTCGTCCACGCTGCGGATGCCGTGGAAGACGTTGATGTACAGCGGGAAGATCGGCCCGATCGTGATGAGGGCGACCTTGGCGGTCTCGCCGATGCCGAACCAGATGATGAAGACCGGGACGAGGGCGAGGTGCGGCAGCATCCGCAGAGCCTGAAGGGGCGCGTCGATGATGTCCTCGGCGATCCTGAACAGTCCGGCGGCGAGGCCGAGCACCAGGCCGACGGTGAGCCCGAGCGACAGTCCCTTGGCCACCCGCTCCAGGGATGCCAGCAGGTGCACCGGCAGCTCACCGGAGCGGATCAGCTCGGCGCCGGCCTCCAGCACCTGGGTGGGCGGCGGGGTGGCCGTGCCGAGCAGCCCGCGGGAGGCGCCGACCTGCCAGGCGACCAGCAGGACGGCCAGGCCGATCAGGCGGCGGCCCCGCGTGGCGACGGCTGTCAGCAGCCGGGGGACGAATGTCGGCGGAGCCCCGCGGATCATGTCCGCGGGCACGCTGCCGGAGGGGACGGCGGATGATGACATCGAAACGGCTCCTTGGGAAGGGACGTGCCCGATTCCGGGCATGCGCGTCAGGATGGACGGAGGAGCGGCGGAAGGGGGCCGCCCAGGCGTTCGTCACGCATGTGGGGGCGGATCGGTTGCATGCCGTGGCTCCCGGGACGGCGATGTCCCGGGCATGGGGGCTCAGGGGCGTGCACGGGCACGCGCCCGGGGTTCACACCGGCGCCTCGGCCGAGGTCGCCGGTGAACGGCCGTCAGCGACAGGCGGTCGCGTGCGGCTGGGTGAGGTGACAGGAGGCCGCGGAAAGGGGGCAGCTCATGCCTCTGACGATAATCCCAACAATTCCTACTGTCCAGGAAGGTTATTAGGAAAACTAGAGTGACCTCGGCAACATCGGGTCCAGCCGAGAGACGGGACCTGCCGTTGTCGATGAGCGCCTCGGCGAGGGAAGGTCATCCGAGGGAGAAATGCCGCTCCCTTGGCCAGGGATATTCCAACTGGCGCAACAGCACGTCACAGGGTGTCGCGTACGTGCCCGTCGCGTCCACCCTCCGCCTGATCGGCTTACGCCACAGGTTGTGCCTGAGCGGAGCGTGACACGGCAGCCTGGAGGAGGCGCGGGGCGAGGGCCGCCGCCTGGGCGCGGATCTCCGGCACCGCGGTCGTCTCGTACAAGGTGCCGCGCAGCAGCGGACCCAGGGCGAACAGGCGGTCACTCCGGCGTCCGCCCGCGTCCAGCACCGCGCCATCCGGATCGGCGTCGAGCCCGAGCCGGAGCGAGTCCTGCCGGGCGACTCCGGTGGCGATGAGGCTCGCGAGGAAAGGGCTGGTGGTGACATCGGTACCCGGCCCGGTGGCGTTGACCAGCCAGCCGACGTCGAGGCCGGTCATGGCTCCGTCCAGGTCGGCGCGGATGCGCAGCCCGTCCGTGGCGGGCTCGGCGGTGAGCAGGCTGCCGCGCAGCAGGCGCAGCCGTCCGCCGGCGCGCAGGTCGTCGATGGCGGTCGCCGAGTGGGGCGGGATGCGGTGCCGGTGGATCTCCCAGTAGCGGGCCACCCTGCGCAGGAACAGCCGCCGCTCGTCCGGCCCGAGCCGCTGCCACAACTCCTGGACGTGCGGTCGCAGCCCTTCCAGCACGCCCTGCCAGTCGCCGCTCGCCCGTACGGCCTTTCGGGTGGCGGCCAGCAGGTCCGTGACGCGCAGCGGGCCGTCGGGGATGGTCACCGGGAGGGGCAGGGCCGGGCGTACCAGGTGCGGGCGAGGGAGGAGGGCACGCCGGGACAGCGCGTACACCACGGTGTCCGGGTGCGCCCGGGTCACGGTGAGGGCCACGTCCACCATCGTCAGGCCGGTGCCGAGGACCAGCACGGGTGCGCCGTCGTCGATGCCGGTCAGGGCGCCCGGCGCCCATGGGTCGGCGATGTGACGGGGGTGCGCGGCCACGCCCGGCAGCGGGGCGGGGCTGCCGTTGCCGAGGGCCAGAACGACCGCGTCGGCGGCCATGCGGCGGCCGTCGGCCAGCAGTACCGCGTGGTCGGCGTCCAGAGCGACGGCCGCGGCGGTGACGCGGTGAAGCGGGCGCGCGGGTAGATCTTCGGCGACGGCCAGCACCTCGCGCAGGTAGCGGCCGTAGATCGCGCGTGGCAGGTAGTCGTAGGCGTGCACGCCCGTGGTGCGCGCCCAGGCCAGCAGGTGATCCGGTTCGTCGTCGAGGGCGCTCATCCGCTCGACGCGGGTGTTGAGCAGGTGGTGCGGGTCGGTGGTGGAATAGGCCTGGCCGAGCGCGTGCCGGCCGCCTTGGTCGATCAGCGTGACCGCCACCGGGGTGCCGGTGGCGCGGGCGAGTCTTAGCAGGTGGATCGCGGTCAGGGCGCCGCTCGCGCCGCCCCCGACGATGATGACCGAAGGTACCATAAACCCACTATACCAGTGGGGCATATAGGATTCAGGTATCAGAACGGGGTCCTGTCGTATCCGGCCGGACATTCCGCTAACCAATGAGGCGCTGGTCAGCGGGGCTCGTCCCTGGTAGTCCAGCCATGTTTGGTGATGAGCTTGGAAGCGCATTGCGGAGCTGGTTGATGCGTTCTTGGGCGTCGAGGCCCTGGATGCCGATGGTGAGGGCTGAGTCGGTGGCGTAGTAGGTGGTGTGGCATCCTTCGGCGGCGACCCGAGCCGCGGCGTGGATCCGGCCCCGGAGCCGGATGAGCTTGCGCTGGTCGGTTACGCGGTCGAGGCCGTCGATAGTGAGGTAGCGCAGGAAGGGGCCGGGAATAGTGAAGAATCCGTCGGGTGGCCCGGCCTCGCCGCCGCCCGGGCCCGCCGGGCGCGCGGCCAGTCCGTCACACAGATCGCCCGCGAGTTCGGCGTCGGCAGGTCAGCGCTGTACCGGGCGCTGGGCAGCCCCGTCGACAATCGGCGCTGCCCAGGAGGTAGCGCGGTGAGCGGCGGCTATCCAGACTGGCGGCGAAGCCGGTGTCTCCCCCGGATGTGTCTCCGGGCCACTATGACCGCCTGGGGGATGCGGCACGTCATGGCGGGCTTCGCCGCCTTCGGGCGCTCGTGACCCGGTGCAGGGGAGGTTGGCGTACTCGCCGCCGCCCCCGCCCCGCCCTGCCCGCCAGGAAGGAGGGCCGATTCATGGGCCTTGGTATCGCGCTGGTCTGGCTGGCCATAGGCGTACGCCCGCCGGGTAAGCCCGTCTGCCTGTCTGATCAGGGAAGCGGCAGTTCTCTGAGCTGCCGGCGGGAGGTGATGCCCAGCTTGCGGAAAAGGCTCGGCTCTCCCTGTCCCGCCCCGAAGGAGGGCTGAGTAACGACGCCGCAGGCTTCGCTTCATGCTACGGCCCGCACCGTCGCTCCCCTATCAAGGCTTTTGACGCTGGGCTTCGCCCCTACCCGTTTCCAGACGAAGCCGCCAGCCTGCTACCGGGCCTCCTGGCAGCTACCCGGGCCGGACTTCCACCGGCAAGCGACGACGAGCTTACGAACAACAAGATCCACCGCTACGTCACGGCTTCACCTCCTGCTCTGCTGGGCGCACGAAAAAACTTTACTCTATCAATCACCTCCCGGGGAGTAGTTAAGGAATTCTGGGATAGGTACCGGCGACTCCGGCAGAGAACCGCTTAGAAAAAAGCTGCGGCCCGGGACGACGGACCTCACTACACTTTCACGAAGTTCAGCCTGCATGAATCTCTCTATGGCTAGAAGGCAGGCATACCGCCAGTGGGCCACAACAATCGAACCGCCAGCACCATATCCAATCGTCTCGCCCGCCGGGCTCCACACGGGGATAGTCTCGTAGTCGAAGCGAGCTCCGGCGAGATAGGGGTCGAGAGCCGAAGTGTCGTAACCGAGCCGCTGCTGTTGGTGGTTCGAAGGGTCGAGCGCGGACAGCAGACGGCCATTTGCGGCCAGCGCAAGGAGGTTATGCCATCCGGGATACGCGGGACTGATGCCCCGGTCATGCCAGCAGGTGGCCATGACCGTACCTCTTGCTGTTGCCAGGGCCGCCAACGTCTGGGGCTTAGCGCATCGAGTTCCGGAGCCGAGTTGGCAGACCAGGACGCCGTCACCCCATTCGGACAACATTGCGCCTTCAGGAGGGGTAACACTGTTGAAGCGCGCGTCGTCGCCAGAGCTGGGCTCGTTTTCCGCTCCAATGACCTGGCGGACCGACTCTATATCACGGCCTTTCACCGCAGCGAGGCAGATTAGATCAATCCAGGTAATATCGAACACCGACTGCAGATCCTTCTCGTTATGTATTTGTGCTTAGGTTGACGGGAAGGGAGGAGACGGTACTCCCTTCCCCGTCCTGTCGAGTTACTTATACACGGCGTTATCGTTCGTGGTGATCATGACCCAGAATGGAGAGCCATCCATAATCCGATATCGCCAATAGAACCACGTCAGGCGAGTGCCGGCGGCTTCATTCGGCGAGTGATATACGTATCGGACCGAATAGTTGTCTGACAGAGGCTGCCGCATTTTCCATTTACGGCCACCACCTTCCCAGGTGGAATTGAAGGGATATTCGTCGCATTCGTGGAGCACGAAGAAGGTGAGTGTGTTGCAGCCCTTTTGCCTTTGGGTCGTGGTTTCGGCGCGCAAGCCTGCGTCAGTGGTCCTGTGGAGCGGTAGGCCTTGGCCGCTACCGCGAGGTGCCACATAGTTGCCTGGCACGACTTTGTCGCTTTTGACGGGTGCAGTGCCTGGGGCCGTTGGATTGTAGAACGCATCCTTGATATGCCGAGCGACCGGTCCATGCGCAAGGCTAGTTGTTTCGTATTGCAGAATTCTGTTCGCCTCCTGGAAGATGCAACCACCTTCGTAGTTGAAGTTTGCACGTTCCGTATCGCAAGCGATGCGTACCGGATCTCTAAACTGATCGAAGTCCTCATCTCCAAGCGGGGTGGCGACCTCGATATACGGACTGATGGTACATGTTCCCAGAAAGTTCGGCCCTATATTTCCCTTATTCGACCGGATGATGAACTGTGCATACTTGTCGCCCTCCCACTCCGGCAGTGAAGCCTGTCGCCCGGTTCCAGTGATGGGCTGACACTGTGAGCCCGAAGGAGACCCGGCGAGCTTGACATAGGTGCGAATCGTCGCGGTTTGGGTTACCCCCGTTTTACGCATATGGTTGATCTTGAACCATACGTCGATGTCGCGGCTCTTGCGATTGGGATCATCCCATGCTTGATCGTTGTTCTGCCGGCCGATACGCGTGTTGATAACCGTCGACCCGCGGAACTGCACCCAGCCGACGGGAGCTTTGACGTATTTTTGTAATGCAACGTCCCAGACCATGGCATAGAGAGTGACGCCGTACCAGTGGGTGTAGCACCATGTGAAGGGAAGGTAGACGTTTTTCCATATGTACACGCCACCCGGCCCTCTGTCGCCTTCGCATTCCTCTGCTGTGAGATGACCGACCGAGAACTCCGGCGGCTCGCTGGACGCCGCTGGAGCGGTGGCCTTACGTGTCTCGCCTTCTTGTTGGGACTTACTAACGGTAAGGCTGTACCAGGTAGACCAAGCGCCATGAGCATCGCCAGTAATTACCCGGGCTCGCCATCTCACCTTCTCGCCGTCCCGGAGCTTGCCCTTGGGGACCTGTAGAGATATCCGGGTATCGTCAGGCTTGGCCGTGACCTCCCCTGACCAGATCAGCCGCTTGTCCGTGGTTGCCTTGCCCCCCTTGCCCGCCTTGACGGACTTGGTGGGCTTGCCGGCGACCTCCACTTCCACCTTCGCCTCGCCGTCGCGCCCGGCGCGCAGCCAGGCGGTCAAGTTCGGCGTGAGGTCGGAGGTGAAGGTGACGCCGTCCACGCGTTGGCCGTCGTCGACCACGAGCTTCTGAATCTGGGGGGCGAGGCTCTGCCGCAGCCGCTGCGCTGCCGTGCTCGCGGCCGCAGCGCCGATGGGGATGTTCATGTCGGTCTGGATCTCGGTGGCGGTCTGGGCGCGATTGTAGACGCGCACCTCGTCGATCAGGCCTCGGTAGAACTCGCCCAAGGCGGCGTTGCCTCCGATCCGGAGTCTGCCACCATCGTCGATGAGTTCGCCGGTCAGCGGTGCCTGCGAGACTTGGGTGCCGTTGACGTACAGGCGGACCGCATTGCCGTTGTACGTGACCGCAAGATGGCTCCACTGATTGAGTGGCAACAAATTGCTGCTCGCGCTTCCGCCGGCATCGTCGTCGGTCTCCAGCCAGCCCGCCGGGCCAGTGCCGGTGGAGGCGTACAAGCCGTAGGACCCGCCCCAACTGTGCTCTTTCAAGAGCACGGTCCTCCAGCCATCCAACGCCGAGGGCCGCACCCAGGCCGAGAGAGTCAGGGCGTTTCGCAGACGCAGCGACGCGGCATGCTGGACGGTGACCCAACTCGAGGAGCCGTTGAACGACAACGCCTTGCCGTGCTTGCCTGTCGCCCAAGTGGTGTCCCGGGCAGCCCCGGTGTTGTCGTAGCCGGAAGAGTCGCCCACCGTCGTGCCGGAGCCGTCTTCCATGCCATAGGCCGCCACCAACCCCGGCACCGGGTCGGGCGTGGGGTCCGGCGTGGGCGTCGGGGTGGGTGTGGGATCGGGGTCCGGTGTGGTGGAGCCGACGGGGGTATTCATATCGGCCTGGATCTCAGCTGTACTCTGGGCGCGGTTGTAAACGCGCACCTCGTCGATCAGACCGCTGAAGTACTCGCTGTAAGCGGCGTTACCGCCGATGCGCAGCGGACTGCCGTCATCGAAGAGACTGCCACTGAGCGGGGTCTCGTCGACCTGCTGGCCATCGACGAACAGCCGAAGCACAGTGTTGTCATAGGTGAGTGCCAGATGGCTCCAGGTGTTCACCGGCAACGGCGTGAGCGCGTCGACGTACGAGGAATCGTCGGGAGAGGTCTGCACCCAGCCGCCCGGAGCCGAGAAGTCCGTTGCGGCGTACAGGGTGTACGAGAGGCCCTCGTCCAGTTCCTTGCCCACCACACTGCTCCAGTCGGCCACCGTGGACGGGTTGACCCAGGCCGACAACGTCATCCCGGTCGTCAGCCGCAGCGACGCGGCGTCCTGAACAGTGACCCAACTGGAAGTGCCGTTGAATGACAGGGCCTTGCCAAACTTGCCGTTCGCCCAACTGGTGCTGCTGCCTGTGCCGTTATTGTTCTGGCTGGAGGAGTCGGCCACGCTTATGCCGGAGCCTTCGTTCATGCCATAGGCCGCTACGAGTCCCGGCGTCGGAGGCGGCGCGCCTGCACCTGTGGTAAACGACCAAATATAGGGCGCCATAGAAGTACCCGTTGCGTCTTTGGCGTTGGAGACGTCGATCTGGTACGTAGTCTCAGCGATGAGGTCGGAATTTGGTGTGAAAAGCCATTCGGCGTAGTTATTGAGAGGGATTACCGTGCCTTGCACGGGCGTGTTAGTAGAGTCCCTGACGGTGAGCTGCACATCAGTCACTGCCTCGCTGAACGTTACCCTTACGGTGGTTTCTGCCGGGACGTCCACAGCGTCTCGTGCCGGGACGGTCCCGGTCACAGTTGGGAGGCTAATATCGGTGCCACCGCCGGTTGTGAACGACCAAGTGTAGGGAGTCATTACATTGCCGGTACGGTCCTTGGCATCAGTGACTTCGACAGTATAGACACTTCCAGCGGCCAAAGGTGTGTTCGCAGAGAAGGTAAGCTTGACATTTTCCGAGTTCATACTGGCGTTTCCAGCCACCGCAACGCCATGCGCATCCTCAACAGTGATGGCGGCATCGCTTACCACTTCGGTGAAGTGCGCAGCTATCTGGACGTTTGTAGGGACGTCCGTAGCATCAGAGGGTGGCGTCGTCGTCCCCAGCCTGGGAGCTGTCGTGTCTGGTTCGGGTTGCGGATTGTCATCCGGGAGGTGGTCCGCATTCACGTATGTAGGTACGGAGCTGCGATTCTCGCCGAGGGTCTGGAGTTCCTCATATGTCACCGGTGAGGGGTTTGGCCCGTCAGGATGTGTCTGCGCCCGCATTGCCACGGCTTCCTCGTACGTGGGCGGTTCGGTGAGCTCCGGCCCCTCGTAAGAGTAGTAGACGGCTTCCGTCTCCATCGGAGGCGGTTCGAAGTCCACGGTGAGGATGGGCGGGTGGAGAGTGCCCAGGCAGTCTTGCCGCGGGGTTGTGGTGCAACCGCCGGCCTCGTTGGTCCGGTAGCGTCGCCAATTCCTGAGGTCGGACTCGTTGCCAGCGGTGAGTTGGAAGCCGTAGTTCGGCTCGCCGTCCGCCCAAGCCTGGACGATGTCGTCCACGGAGTGGATGAGGTCCCAGGGGTAGCTCATGGCGCCGGAGCAGTTCTCACCGGCGTAGCCGGCGTACTCGGTGTCAGCTCCGGTGGTCGTGATGCGCGGCTGGGACGACCACGTCAACGTGGAGACGTCCCAGCGTTCGGTCACCTGGTAGGCGGTGATGCCGGATCCGACGAACTCGCCGCAGTCGCTGGACAGGTGGTTCCACAAGACCAGGTCGGCGTTCTGGACCGTTGCTCCCCGGATGGGGTGGTCGGCCGGGAACTCGTCGAAGCGGATGTAGCTGCGCCAGCGGACGGCGCCGTCATTGGACTTGCCGACCAGGATCCGGTCCAGGCCGCTGTTGGCGTAGCCGTTGGGGTAGTCGGCGTTGTTGACGAAAGTGTCGTTGCCCAGCTCGGGCTCCCACCAATCGTCGTCGAACGCGGCCAGCGTGACCGGGTAGGCGACCGCAGGGTCGGCGAGGTAGGCCGGGTCGGGGGTATAGACCAACGCCGAAGCGCCCTCGTCCAGGGTGACGGTGGCCTGGCCCACCTTGCCCGCGTCGATATCGCTGTCGAGGTCGGCCGCGACCGAGTCGAGAAGCAGCGCCGGGGGCAGATCGGCGATCTTCTTGCCCTGGGACAGCAGCGCCGGTCTGCCCGCGGTGTCCTTGTCGAGGGCCATGTTCTTGGGCACCGTTGCAGGGATGCGGAAGCTGACCGGGGCATTGATCCGCTCCCGCAGGACGATCTCCTGCTTGAAGCCGGCCGCCGTGGCGGTGACGACCAGGTCTATCCCGTTGCCGTAGACCGAGGGGTAGGTGGCGGTGCTGCCGTCGATGGTGGGCTTGGGGAGTTTGCCGGGGCTGCCGATGGTGGCCGAGCCCTTGCTGCCCTTGCTCTTCAGCACGAAGGCGTCGTCACCGGCCGACAGGGTCAGCTCGCCCTTGACGGCTTTCGGCTTGATGACACCGTCGGCCTCGACCAGTGTGGTGTCGACGGGTGTGAGACCGTCGCCCTTGGCGTTCTTGACCCGGATGGGGTGCTGGTGCTGTTCCATCCGCAGGGTCTTGCCGTCGGGGTTGGCGTAGTAGGTGGCGTTCTCCGAGCGCAGCGACTCGATCTCGATGCGGCGGTTGTCCTTCTTGGCCTGCGCCAGCGCTTTGCTGGTTGGCGTGTCGGGGGCGGTGGGTGGCGTCTTGGGTGTGGGGGTGGGAGTGCCGGTGGGGGGTGGCGTGGGGACCTGGGCGATCGCGGGTGCGCTCATCAGCGAGAGCGGCAAGGTCAGAGCCGCGATCAGGGCAGCGCTGCGGCGCGTCCGGCGGGATAAGCCAGACGCTGTTCGTAATGGGTTCATTCGTGCCTTTCGAACGGATGTTGCAAAACAGGCTGATCATCACATAAGGCAGAACTAAAAGTAAAGATCCTTTTCAGCATCGGGTAGGGCACACTCCGCCACCGAGGCCGAGTCAGCGATCACTGCGCCTGCCTACTACGTTCATGCAGTTCAAGCGATCTAATCGAATCCGGGAATGCGCCTACAGCTAGTCGGGGTCGCGCCGGGTGGGGCGCCGGATGCCGCCGTGCTCGCTGCGTGCTCGTACGTCCCGTAACGCGCCGTCAGCATTCGGTACTGCCGGACATGCAAAAAGCGCCGAGACGGCACAAACCAACGCCCAACGGCACTGGCGACACTAAAGGATCTTGCTTCTAACCCGATGGCCGCAGACATCTGATCTGCGGTTCAGCACTCCCTGGTGTGGAGCGTGAGGCCGCCATCGTTCGCGGGCCGAAACCCCAGTCCGCGGAGCTCGGGACCGTCGATCGCCGTGACCACGCACAGGGCACCAACCTCGGCGACCTCGCGGACCGCAACACGCACCAGCGCCTCGCCTACCTCTAATGGCATGCCGGGCTGGACGTGCACCACGTCGAGACGGGCGATGGCGTGCCGCTTGTCCTGCCAGGATGCGGCTGCATGACCGACAAAAAGTCTCCCGCGGGCGTCGTCGACGTAGGCCTGAAGCCAGCAGGCAAGCCTGGCCTCGACGATCAGCCGCCGGGGAACGGTGACATCCATACCCGCCTCGGCCAACCAGCGGCCCGGCTTGGACCCATGCGGGGCAACCGACGCCGGCGGCGACCTCCGGATGGCGCGGACGCTCTCCCAGTCGTCCTTCACCTGCCAGATGGGAAGCACGACGTCCTCACCATAGGGGACCGCACTGATGAAGAACCCCGCAGGCCAGAGGTCAGGAGCATCACGGGTGTCCAACAGGACGTAACCCTCCCGGACCGTCCGGCGGCTTCGACGGACCAGCCCGGTATCGAGTTCCTCCGTGAGGAGATACTCAACGTCTGCGGCCCATCCATCGATTGAGGTCGCCGGCAGGCCAGTCCACGGGCTCTCCGACTTGCCGGAAACTCGACCTTGAGGGCGTAGACGTTCGGGTCTCGCCGCCAGCGGAAGATCACCAACATGGCGTCGGGCTCCGCCACGACAGCCACGGCGAAGTACCCCTTCGTCACAGCGCCCGGACGCAGCCATCGCTTCCTGACCGCTTCGAAGACCTCCTGCCGAGACCACTCAATCGTCACACATCCAGACTCCCACGCTCTTATCCGAGACGCGGGTGATGGGCGCCGACCCTGCATACGCCTTCAAGTCGCGGGAGTCGGCCAAGCGGAAGCGGCCGCCGCCAAACACGGCGAGCACCCAGACACCGGTCAGGTCGACCAGACCGTGAAGCTGGTGACGCAGCCGCCTCTACCCTCCAGCCGGCTCACGCCACGATCTTGGCGAAGAGGAGCAACTGACGGGTGGCGGTCGAGAGGGACCAAGGTGCACGGCCTCAGCCAGGACTCCAAATCCAGAATCGACTCAGGCGTTCACTCGGGCCCGCCCACCGCCGACCGCCAGGGCCTCGCCCCATTCGTACGGCCTGCGGTCAGGAGTCCAGTTTCGATTCACATCGAGGCTTCCGGGGCGAGTGCCCAAGTCGGCGACACTCGGGGACGTACGGAGTCATCAGGTTCGGATCCTGCAAGGGCGCTTGTCGCCAGGTCCCGATCTGCGGCCCGGTCAGTAGCTCAGCAAAGCGGGCCAGGAGCCCGACGCGGAAACGCCCGATTCCGGGCGAAGTGACTCGCGAGCCGCCGACCTGGGCGGGCAGACACAGCGGGTTACCGATGAGGTTGCGAGCCATCTCCACACCTTCACCAAGTTTCTGATCTTGCTCGCTGGCGTTGAGTATAGCCGCTACTTTACGCTGTAGATCCCTATGAGCGGGTCCCCCGCTGATAGCCCACGCTCACGGATAGAGGCCCCGAGCGACGACCGGTCAGTTGAACATCGCGAACCGTCTGGACCGCGGCGAGGGTGCCGGGACCTGCCGTCCCGTGACGGTCCACCCGGGCGGGTGACGGCCCGGGCCACGGTCCAACGACGGTCCAGACAGCGAAAAGGCCGGTCGCTCCATTGGAGAACCGGCCTCTGACCTGCTGCGATGTGGTGGGCGATACTGGGATCGAACCAGTGACCTCTTCGGTGTGAACGAAGCGCTCTCCCGCTGAGCTAATCGCCCGCCCCGCCTGGCCCCCGTGGGGCCCGACGGGGAAAACCATACCGCACTCCGGCACCCGCTGGCGAAACGATAGACGGCAGGGTGAGGATTCGGGGTGAAACGCGGCGGTTGCCCACCGCCGTGGCAGGCTCGTGGCATACCATCGTCGTGTCCCGGGTAGACGCCCGACGTGCTCACTATCGAGAACGGTCGTCGGCGGCTCCCTGAACGAGATCCACTGCACGCAAAACCCTTGCAAATACGGCCCAACTGATCCCGTTTAGCCAGGTAGATGCCTAAATGTCCAGCTGTGAGTTGCGTTACAGAAGGCCCTCGGAGCGGAATCTTTCCAACGGGTTTCTTCGTTCCGCCGTCATAGCTCGGACGAGGACGAAGTACGCCCGAGCAGTGAAAGCCCCGTAGAGGGGACCTACGACGAAAAGGTTTGGCTGACGATGAACAGCACCACCGTCTCCGCCGAGCTTGGCCTTCGGCTTGTGGTCCCCGACCGTACTACCGTCCCCCTTCTCGCCGGGCTCAGCTACACAGCCGACGACCCGTACGCCATCCGCATGGCCTTCCACGTGGGGAACGACGAGCCGGTCGAGTGGATCTTCGCCCGTGAGCTGCTGACCGTCGGCATCGTCCGGCGGGTCGGCGACGGCGACGTGCAGGTGTGGCCGGCGCGCGCCGACGGCGAGCGCACGCTGCACATCAGTCTGACCTCCCCCTTCGGGCAGGCGCTGTTCGAGGTGCCGCTGGCCCCGCTGACGGAGTTCCTGCACCGCACCTACGAGAAGGTGCCGGCCGGGCGGGAGACCGACTACATGGATCTGGACTCCGAGCTGTCCAACATGCTCTGGTCCAGCTGAGCGGGTCAACGGGCGGGCAGCTTGTCCAGGATCTTGCGCATCCTGGCGATCTCGATGCCCTGGCCCGCGTACATGTCCCTGGCCATGAGACGCATCCGCTGGTCCCTGCCCCCGGCCAGCTCCTCCTCCGCCATCTTGAGCGCGCCCTCGTGGTGCCTGATCATGAGCTGCAGGAACATGCGGTCGAAGACGCCGCCCTCGGCCGCGCGTAGCGCCTTGAGCTGCTCCTCCGTCGCCATGCCGTAGCCCTCCATGCCCCGATGGTCGTGACCGGACGGGACGCGGCGGCCCAGGGCGGCCAGCCAGTCCGACATGATGGTGATCTCGGGCTGCTGGCTGAGCGCGATCTGCTCGGCGAAGCCGAGCACGGAGGCCGTGGTGGTGCGGTTCGCCGCCAGGGCGGTCATCTCCAGCGCCTGCCGGTGGTGGGGGATCATGCCTTCGGCGAAGCGCACGTCCGCCGCCGTGGGGGTGGCCGGCACCTGCCCGATCCGTTCGCCGGGGGTCGCGGTGCGGGCCGTCGCGCCGGGGCTCTGCGGCACGATCACCGGCGCCTCGGTGCCGACCGGTGACGGCTGCGGCGCCTCCGCACCGCAGGCCGCGAGGGCCGACGATGTCAGCAGAACTGTGACCAATAGCGCGCGCATTCCGGACCTCTCTGGCATAGCTTCCATACTGAGCTATGAGACGAGGGGGACAGGCGTGATCTTCGCCAAGGTTCGATGGGCCGCGCTGGGGGCGGCCTTTCTGCTGGTCACCGCATGCGCGGGGAGCCCAGAGCCGGAGGCGGAGGCGCCGCCCGCCAGCCAGCGGCCTCAGTCGTCGCAGAGCGAGGCCTCGCCGGGTGAGGTGATGACGAGCGAGAACGTCACGCACGTGGCGAACGTGCCGCGCACCGCCCCGCTCAACGGCCCGATGGACTGGAACACCGACCTGGCCTTCCAGGGTGACTACCTCTACATGGGGAACTTCGGCGGGTTCTCGATCTTCGACATCAGCGACCCCACCGCCCCGAAGATCGTCAGCCAGGTCACCTGCCCGGCGCAGCAGAACGACGTGTCGGTGCACGAGAACCTGGTGATCCTGTCGATCGACGCGCCGCGCAGCGGCGAGGGCTGCGACTCGACGGAGGACCGGGGCGCGTGGGAGGGCCTGCGCATCTTCGACGTCAGCGACAAGAAGAACCCGAAGTACGTGGGAGCCGTCGCCACCGAGTGCGGCTCGCACACGCACACGATGGTGCCCACGGACGACAAGCTGCTCGTCTACGTCTCCTCCCCCGGGCCCGAGCCCTCCTCCGACACCTGCCCGCCGCCTCACCAGCTGCTGCAGATCGTGGAGATCCCGATGGACGACCCGGCCTCCGCGAAGGTGCTGGCGACCCCGGAGATCCCGATCGAGAACCAGGGTGAGGGCACCGGCTGCCACGACATCACCGCCTACCCGGAGAAGAACCTGGCCGCGGCCGCCTGCTTCGGCGACGGCTTCCTGCTCGACATCACCGACCCGGTGAGCCCCAAGCTGATCCAGCAGGTCACCGACCAGGAGAACTTCCAGATCTGGCACTCGGCCACCTTCAACAACGACGCGACCAAGGTGCTGTTCACCGACGAGCTGGGCGGCGGCTCGTCCCCGACCTGCACCTCGGAGATCCCCGCCACCAAGGGCGCGAACGCGGTGTACGACATCGTCGGCGGCAAGCTGGAGAAGCGCGGCTACTTCAAGATCCCGCGTGAGCAGCAGGAGACCGAGAACTGCGTCGCCCACAACGGCTCGCTGCTGCCGATCCCGGGCAAGGACATCATGGTCCAGGCCTGGTATCAGGGTGGCGTGTCCTTCCTCGACTTCACCGACTCCAACGCCATCAAGGAGATCGGCTTCTTCGAGCGCGGCCCGTACCCGGAGGAGGGCATCGCCGGGTCGTGGTCGGCGTACTACTACAACGGGTACGTGTACTCGGCCGACATCCAGATGGGCCTGGACGTCCTGAAGATCGACGACCCGCTGACGGATCCGGCCAAGGACGTCAAGATGGACGACTTCAACGTCCAGACCCAGAAGAGCTACTGACCTGAGCGGGCCGCCCCGGCGGGGCGGCCCGGCGCGGGGCTCAGGGGTCGAGGTCGGCGGCGGCGCGCTCGGCGAACACCCGCATGGCCTTGGCGGTGATCGGGCCGGGGGCGACGGGCAGCACGGTGTCGTCGACGCGGGCGATCGGCTGGACGTCGCGGGTGGTGGAGGTGAGGAACGCCTCCTCCGCGGAGTAGAGGGCGGACAGCGGCACGTCGGCCTCCTCGGCCCCGGACCACTCGACGACCAGCGCGCGGGTGACGCCCGCCAGGCAGCCCGCCTCCAGCGTCGGGGTGAGCAGCCGCCCGTCGCGGACGATGAAGATGTTGGAGCCGGTGCCCTCGCACAGGTTGCCGGCCAGGTTGCCGAAGATCGCCTCGCCGCCGCCGCGGGCCTTGGCGTAGGCCAGGGCCTTGGCGTTGTCGCCGTAGGAGGTGCTCTTGACGCCGGACAGGGCGCCGCGCTCGTTGCGCGGCCAGGGCACGACGGTGACGTCCGCGGCGGCGGGGAACGGCTTCTGCTCGTCGACGATCACCACCGAGGTGGCGCCCTGGTTGCCGCGGTCGGAGCCGAGCGGGCCGGGGCCGCTGGTGTAGGTGACGCGGATGCGGCCGAGCGGCCAGGCGGGGGCGGCGGCCAGGCACTGCTCGATGCCGCCGGCGATGGCATCCAGGTCGGGCTCGGGCAGGTCCATGCGCCGGGCCGAGAGCCTGAGCCGGTCGAGGTGGCGGGTGAGGGCGAAGGACCTGCCGTTGACGATCTTGATCGTCTCGAACACGCCGTCGCCGACCATGAGGCCGTGGTCGAAGACCGAGACGGTGGCCCGCGCGGGGTCGTGCAGTTCGCCGTTGACCCAGACCGGGACGTTCATCGCTTTCCTCCTGAGGATGCCAGTGTGATCAGCCTGGACGCCTTGAGCTCGGTTTCGAGCCACTCCCGCCCGGGGTCGCTGCCCCAGGTGATGCCCGCTCCGGTGCCGAAGCGGATCTGGCCGGCGCGGATCCAGAACGTGCGGATGCCGACGGCCAGCGCCGCGGTGCGCCGGTCGGCGTCGACCCAGCCCACGGCCCCACAGTAGGGCCCGCGCGGCTCGGGTTCGAGTTGATTGATGATGCGCAGGGCCGAGGATTTGGGCGCGCCGGTGACCGAGCCGGGCGGGAACGTGGCGGCGAACAGCTCGGCCCAGCCCACTCCCGGCTCCAGCCGGGCGCGGACGGTGGAGACGAGGTGGACGAGGCCCGGGTGCTCCTCGACGGCGCACAGCTCGGGCACCTCGACGCTGCCGGGGACGGCGACCCGGCCGAGGTCGTTGCGGACCAGGTCGACGATCATGACGTTCTCGGCGTGGTCCTTCTCCAGCAGGTCGCCGGCGGTGACGCCGGTGCCCTTGATGGGGCGGGACTCGACCACGTCGCCGTCGCGCGACAGGTAGAGCTCGGGCGAGGCGGAGACCACGTCGAGGCCGGGCAGGTGGATGACGGCGGCGTGCGGGGCGGGGTTGCCGGCGGCGAGCCGGGCGGCCAGCGCCAGCGGGTCGGACCCGGCGGGCAGCGGGGCGGTGAGGACGCGGCAGAGGTTGGCCTGGTAGACCTCGCCCTGCTCGATGTGGTCGCGGATGGCGCGCACGCCGGCCTCGTAGGCGGCCCGGTCGAGGGAGCTGTGCCACTCGCCGGGGCGCGGGCCGTGCCAGGGGCCGCGCGGCGGGGGCAGCGGGGCCCGGCGCACCCGGTCAAAGCGGGCGCAGGTGACCTTGCCCTCGTAGTCGACCACGACGGCCCACCAGCCCTCGCCGTCGAGCGCGGCGAGGTCGGTCGTCACGTCGCGCAGCCCGGAGGCGAACCGATCTCCTAAGTGCGCGTATCCGTCGTACACGCCTTCCATTCTCCCAGCATTCCGGCGAGCTCCGTCGCCGCCGGGAGCGCCGGGTCGGGCAGGGCCGCGTACACGGTCCGCGCGGGCAGCTGCCCGCGCAGGCGGCGCAGGACGAGCGAGGCCGGCACGGCGCGGGCGGCCAGCTCCGGCACGAGCGTGACGCCGAGCCCCGCGGCGACGAAGCCGAACTTGCCGGACCACTCGGCGACCCGCAGCCCGCCGCGCGGGGTGAAGCCGGCGGCGGCGCAGGCGGCCAGGAGCAGGGTGGGCTGGCCGCGCGGGGCGGCCTCGATCCACGACTCCCCGGCCAGGTCGCGCAGGTCGACGTCGTCCTGACCGGCCAGCGGGTGGTCCCGGGGCAGCGCGACCAGCAGGCGGTCCTCCAGCAGCGGGACCAGGCGGAGCCCGCCGGGCGGCGTGATTAGGTAGTCGCTGATCACGGCCACGTCCAGCGCCCCTGCGTGCAGGCGCTCGATCAGGCGAGGGCTGAGCGCTTCGGCGAGCCGCAGGTCGACGGCCGGCCGGCGGTCGGCGAACCGTTTGAGGGTGGCGGGCACCAGGTCGGCGTTCGCGGTGGCGAACGAGCCCACGCGCAGCGTGCCGCCGCTGCCGCGGTGCAGCGCGGCCAGCTCCTCCCCCGCCCGTTCGAGCCGGTCGAGGACCCCGGCGGCGTGCCGGTGCAGCAGGTGACCGGCGGGGGTCAGCCGGACGCCTCTGGGCAGCCGTTCGAAGAGCGGCCCGCCGGCGGCGCGTTCGAGCGCGGCGACGCGGCGGGAGACGGCGGACTGGGTGTAGCCGAGCAGCTCGGCGGCGGCGGTGAACGATCCGCTCCTGGCGACCTCGTCGAACAGGCGGAGCGTGGCGGTGTCGAAGGCATTCGTGTCAGGCATGGCTGCCATGCAATCTAGTCGCTGGTGGAATACCACGCGTTCGGCTTCACTGTGGGACGTGATCGCATTTCTCGGACAGGGACGCATGGGCGTCCCCATGGCCCGGCGGCTGGAGCGCGCCGGGCACAAGGTGACCACGTGGCGGCGCGGGACCGGGGTGACGGCCGCCTCGGCCGTCGAGGGCGCCGGCCTCGTCATCACGATGCTGCGGGACCCGGCCGCGGTGCGTGAGGTGCTGGCGGCGGCGCTGCCGGGGCTGCGGCCCGGGACGACGGTGGTGGAGATGTCCACGATCGGCCCGGAGGAGGTGCGCGTGCTGCGCTCGCTGCTGCCGCCGGAGGTGCGCCTGGTGGACGCGCCGGTGCTGGGGAGCGTCGGCCCGGCCGCCGAGGGCGCGCTGACGGTGCTGGCCGGCGGTGACGTGTCCGGCTGCCGCAAGGTGCTGGAGGTGTTCGGCACGGTGCGCGAGTGCGGCCCGCTCGGCGCGGGCGCGGCCATGAAGCTCGCCGTCATGAGCGCTCTCGTGCCCGCCCAGGTGCTGGTCGCGGAGACGCTCGCGTACGGGACCGCGCACGGGGTGGATCGTGCGGCGCTGCTGGAGGTGCTGGCGGGCACCCCGCTCGGACCGGTGGCGGAGCGGTTGCGCGAGCCCGCGCGGGAGACCCGCTACGCGCTCGGGCTGGCGGCCAAGGACCTGGGCCTGGCCGCGTGGCCGGGGGCGACGCTGGCGACCGCGGCCCACCGGCGGCTGCGGGAGGCCGAGGCGGCGGGCCTGGGCGAGCGGGACCTGACCGCCGTCGCCGGGCACGTCGAGGGCGGGCGTGACCCGGTCGCGGGAGAACGGCGGGCGGTGCCGCTCAACCCCGCGACGGTGCCGGCCACGAACGGGATGTACTCGCACGCGGTGCGCGTGGGCGACATGCTCTACGTGTCCGGCCAGGCGGCCTTCGACGAGCGGGGCCGGCTGGTCGGCGAGGGGTCGATGACCGAGCAGGCCGAGCACGTCTTCAGGTGCCTGGGCGAGATCCTCGCCGACCAGGGCGCGGGGTTCGGCGACATCGCGTTCCTGCGCACGTACCTGACCGACATGGACGACCGTGTCGAGTACGGGCAGGTGCGCAGGAAGTACATCACCGGCACTCCCCCGGCCAGCACGACCGTGGAGGTGTCGAAGCTGTTCATGCCGGGGCTGCTGCTGGAGGTGGACGCGATCGTCGCGCTGCCGTCCTAACCCAGCGGGCCGGTGACGGACTCGGCCGCCGCGACCACGCCGCCCTCGGCCACCAGCCGCACCGCCGCGTCGATCTCCGGGGCGAGGAACCGGTCGGGACCCGGCCCCGGCACGGTCTCGCGCAGCGCCCCGACCACGGCGGCGGTCGCCGGGGCGGGCGTGAGCGGGCGGCGCAGGTCGAGCGCGCGGGCGGCGGTGAGCACCTCGACGGCCAGCACCCGGGTGAGGCCGTCGACGGAGCGGCGCAGCTTGCGGGCCGCCGACCAGCCCATCGAGACGTGGTCCTCCTGCATGGCGCTGCTGGGGATGGAGTCGACGCTGGCGGGCACGGCCAGCCGCTTCAGCTCCGAGACGATGGCGGCCTGCGTGTACTGGGCGATCATGTGGCCGGAGTCGACCCCGGGGTCGTCGGCCAGGAACGCGGGCAGGCCGTGGTTACGCGCCACGTCCAGGAAGCGGTCGGTGCGCCGCTCGGACATCGAGGCCAGGTCGGCGGCCACGATGGCGAGGAAGTCCAGCACGTACGCGAGCGGCGCGCCGTGGAAGTTGCCGTTGGACTCGACCCGGCCGTCGTCGAGCACGGCCGGGTTGTCGACGGCGCTGGCCAGCTCGCGCGCGGCGACGGTGGCGGCGTGCGCGATCGTGTCGCGGGCGGCGCCGGCGACCTGCGGGGCGCAGCGCAGCGAGTAGGCGTCCTGGACGCGGGTGCACGCCTCGGGGTCGCGGTGGCTGGCCATGATGCCGGAGCCGGCCAGGATCCTGACCATGTTGGCGGCGGCCGCGGCCTGGCCGGGGTGCGGGCGCAGGGCCTGGAGCTCGGGGGCGAACACGCGGTCGGTGCCGAGCAGCGCCTCGACGCTCATCGCGGCGCTGACGTCGGCGGTCCTGGCCAGGCGGGTCAGGTCGTCGATGGCGAGGATGAGCATGCCGAGCATGCCGTCGGTGCCGTTGATGAGGGCCAGGCCCTCCTTGGCAGCGAGCTCGACCGGCTCGATGCCGGCCTGCTTGAGCGCCTCGGCCGCCGGGGTGACATTTCCGGTTTTGTCGCGTACGACGCCCTCGCCCATGAGCGTGAGGGCGACGTGCGCGAGCGGCGCGAGGTCGCCCGAGCAGCCGAGACTGCCGTACTCGTGCACCACCGGCGTGATGCCCGCGCTGAGCAGCGCGGCGAGGGTCTTGGCCGTGGTCGGGCGGATGCCGGTGTGGCCGGTGGCGAGCGTGTGCAGGCGCAGCAGCATGAGCGCGCGCACCACCTCGGTCTCCACCTCGGGGCCGTTGCCGGCGGCGTGCGAGCGCACCAGCGAGCGCTGCAGCTGCGCGCGGAGCGCGGGGTCGATGTGGCGGGTGGCCAGCGCGCCGAACCCGGTCGAGATCCCGTACGCGGGGACGGGGGCCTCGGCCAGGTCGTCCACCCGCTGACGGGCGGCGGCGACCGCGGCGACCGCGTCGTCGGTGAGCCGGACGGGGGCGCCGTGTCTGGCCACCCGGATGACGTCGTCGAAGGTGAGCGGATCGGGACCGACGTTCACGACCTCGTTGTCGCGCATGATGTGCTTCTCCCGCTTAGGTAACCGGCGAATGCGATGTTAGCTCCTTACCGGAGAACAACGCGGCCAGCCCCTCCCGTCCCTCCCCGGTGAGCACGACCGCGCGCGGCAGGCTGCCCCTGCGGTACCAGCCGCGCTCCAGCAGCACCGCGGTGACGGCCGCGCCGAGCGCGCCGCCGAGGTGGGCGCGGCGCTCGGTCCAGTCGAGGCACTCGGGCGCGAACCTGCGCTTGGCCCGGCGCGCCCGCGCGACGTCCACGCCCAGCTCCGCCAGCAGCCGCTCCCCCTCCGGGGTGACCCGCTCGCCGTCCAGGCAACCCTGCCCGCGCAGCGCGTCCAGCAGCGCCACGCCGGCCCGCCCGGCCAGGTGGTCGTAGCAGGTGCGCGCCTCCTCCAGCAGCCGGGCCTGCCGCGACTGCCGCAGCGACCGCACGGGCGGCCGCGCGCTCACCCTGGCCAGCACCTCCAGCACCTCCGCGACCTCGTGCCCGGCCAGCCGGTAGTAGCGGTGACGGCCCTGCCGCACCACGCCGACCAGCCCGCCGTCGAGCAGCCGGGCCAGGTGGGCGCTGGCGGTGGCCGCGCTCACCCCGGCCACCCGGGCCAGCTCGCCGGCCGCCAGCGCGCGCCCGCCGAGCAGCGCCGTAAGGATCGCGGCCCTGGTCGGGTCGGCGATGAGCGCCGCGACCGGCGCGATGTCCGCATCGGATGGGTTACCCATACCGTGACCGTAGCCCAGGTACCCTTCGACACTGGTCGAAGCGTCACCGGTGCCGGGTCCCTAGGGTGCGGCGGCCGAGCAGCCCGCCGAGCACGATCATGCCGACGCCCAGCACGAAGTGCAGCCAGTCGTCCGCGGTGTTCAGCGGCACGAAGTTGGCCGCGCTCTCCTTGTCGACGAGCAGCCCGTAGACCCACAGCAGCAGGTAGATGACCCCGCCGCCGATGAGGAACGCCTTGGCCGCGGCCGCCGTGCGCGCCATGAGCAGACCGGCGACCCCGAACACCAGGTGCACGATGTTGTGCAGGACCGACACCTGGAACAGGCCGAGCAACCGCGCGTCGGAGTGGTGCCCGGCGAACTGCATGGTGTCGTAGTTCGTGGTGACGCCCGGCACGAACCCGAGCAGGCCGACGATCAGGAACGCCACCCCCACGAGCAGCGCCGCCTTCTGTACGGGCGAGCGCGTGGTACCGGCGTGAGACTTCGGGGTGACCATGAGACCCTTCCCCCTCGTACGGGTTTCCGGCTCCCACACCGCTACCCCGCGATGCGCGCCGCATGCGCCTCGATAGGGTGGCGGACGTGCATGAGCAGGGAAGAGTCGCGCTGGTCACCGGCGCATCGCGCGGCCTGGGCGCCGCGATCGCGCGCCGGCTGGGCGCCGACGGGTGGGCCGTCGCGGTCAACTACCGTTCCGACACGGCGGGGGCCGAGGTGGTGGCCGGTGAGATCAGGGCGGCCGGCGGGCACGCGGAGGCGTTCCAGGCGGACGTGACGGACGAGGCCGCCGTCACCGGCCTGGTGGCCCGGGTCGCGCGGGCGCTCGGGCCGGTCGAGGCGCTGGTGCTCAACGCCACCGGCCCGCAGCCTGAGGTCGGCGTCGAGGAGCTCACCTGGCAGGCGCAGCTCGACCAGCTCACGTTCTTCGTCAAGAGCCCCACGCTGCTCGTCCAGGCCTGCCTGCCCGCGATGCGGGAGCGCGCCCGGGGCCGGGTGATCCAGATCGGCTCCGACATCGTGGACCGGTCGCTGCCGCGTACCTCCGCCTACACCGCCGCCAAGGCGTCGCAGCACGCGATGACCCGCTGCTGGGCGCGCGAGCTCGGCCCGTACGGGATCACCGTGAACGTGGTCGCGCCCGGCTGGATCCCGGTCGAGCGGCACGCAGGTCTGGAGGCCGGCGACTACGTCGCGGAGGTGCCGGTGGGGCGGATCGGCACGCCGAGGGACGTCGCGGCGGCGGTGGCGTTCGTGGCCTCCGACGAGGCCGCGTACCTGACCGGGCAGCGCGTCACCGTCAACGGCGGGCACACGTCGATCCCCGTCTGACGGACAATCCGGTTTGGGGAGTCGGCGAGTATTCGCTATGGTTCTCTCGTCACCCGGTGTTCATCCGGGCGGGCGCGGAAGTGGCTCAGTGGTAGAGCATCACCTTGCCAAGGTGAGGGTCGCGGGTTCGAATCCCGTCTTCCGCTCGGTTTCCCCACGCGGACGATTAGCTCAGCGGGAGAGCGCTTCCCTGACACGGAAGAGGTCACTGGTTCAATCCCAGTATCGTCCACCACCAGCCCTCGGCCCTCCGCCGAGGGCTTTTCTCGTGCGGATGCGTCGCCGGGTCAGCGGCGCGGATCGCGGCCGGGAGCTCGTCTTCTACCTGACCGCCGGGCCACGAGTCCTTCTTTTTGCCTACGGCGAAGCCCGACGCCTGGTCGACATCCTGGAGGCCGCCCGGGCGCACTAGTCGATCACAACCAGTCCTCAAGTGCCGCCGTCCACGATCTGATCATGGGGAAGAGGACGCGGGAGCGCCGTAACAGGCGGCAACGGTGGGAGGCGGCCCGAGCTTACGCCGGAGCGCGGGAGCGGCGGAAGGCCGCCGGCGCGCGGGCGCGGGAGCAGCGGCTCACCGCGGACGGCTCCTCTCCGGCGGGTGAGGCCAGCGCGAAAGTGTTCGCCGGGTTGGGGGTGCTCATGCTGGTCTTCGCACTGGTGGGGATTCCGTTCCTCATCCTCGACTCGACCGTGCCCGAGGTGCAGACGGCGCTCGGGATAAGAGGGACGCCCGGGACCGCGACCGTCCTGTCCTGCAGGGCGTACCGGGTCAGACGCAGCACCCGCTACGACTGCGAGGCCCGGTTCGTGTTCGAGGACCCGGCCAGAGCGCCGATCGTCATCAAAACCGTGGCGGACGTGGAGGTGGGCGAGACGTTCCCGGCCGCGATCGGCCCGCAGGGAGACCAGGCCCTCCCCACCGGGGCCCGAGGCGTGTGGAGGGCCGTCCCGGTGATGAGCGTCGTCCTGCTCACACCGGCCATACTGCTGTTCTGCCTCGGCCTCCTGATGAGGTCCAGGGCGATGAAGACAGGAGCGGGGGTGCTGTTCGCGATCATGGCCGCGGCCGTGATCACTGGATTGACACTCGGCCGGTGAGGGGTCGGCGGGGTGTCGCCGGGGGTAGCCTGCCGGTTTTCAGATGGCGCACACCGGAGGTCCGGCGGATGCTGGTGTGCATGAATGGCGAGGAACCCAGCGATCTCATCCGTAGCGTGTCCCGCGCGCTGCGCGTGCTGGAGGAGGTCTCCCAGTCCGACCGGCCGCTCACGGTCAAGGTGATCGCGCGCCGGTGCGGGCTGAATCTGTCGACGTCCTACCATCTGGTGCGCACGCTCTGTTACGAGGGTTACCTGCATCGGCGGCCCACCGGGGACTACCTGCTCGGGCCTCAGGTGGCCGAGCGCTTCCACGACATGCTGGACGCCTTCCGCCGGCCTCCTGAGGCGTGGGCGGTGCTCACCCACCTGGCGGCGACCACCGGGCACACCGCCTATCTGGCGCGGCTGGCCGACAGCCGGCTGGTGGTCGCGGGGGTGGCGGAAGGGCCGGCGTCGCCGTACCTGGAGGATCTGCAGACGGGGCTGGAGGCGGCGCCGCACGCGACCGCGCTCGGCAAGGCGCTGATGCTGACGCTCCCCCGGGAGGCGCGGCGGGCGCTGCTCGCCGAGACCGGGATGCGGCGGTTCACGCCCGCGACGCCCGTCCGGCCGGAGGAGCTGGAGGCGGAGCTGGGCGGGATGCGCGAGGACCAGGTGGTGGAGGAGCACGGGCAGTTCCGCGAGGAGGTGGCGTGCGCCGGCGTCGCGGTGGCGGGGGCGACCGCGGACCCGCGCTGGGCCCTCGCGATCTCGACGCGAGGGCTGGACATCCCGCCGTGGGTCCGCCGCAGGCTGCGCGAGGCGGCCGCCGACCTGGGGGGTTAGGCTGCGGTCATGAGGGTCGTCATGTTCGGCGCCACCGGCATGCTCGGGCAGGGCGTGCTGCGCGAGTGCCTGGCCGACGACCGGGTGGAGGCGGTGCTGACCGTCGGCCGCTCCCCTACCGGCCTTGCGCATCCCAAGCTCCGCGAGATCCGCCACGCCGACCTGCTGGACCTGGCGCCCGTCGCGGGTGAGCTGGCCGGGTACGACGCCTGCTTCTACTGCCTGGGGGTGTCCTCGGCGGGGATGGGCGAGCGGGAGTACCGGCGCGTCACGTACGACTTCACGCTGTCGGCGGCGGGCACGCTGGCCGGCCTCAGCCCGGGCTCGACGTTCGTGTACGTGTCGGGGATCGGCGCCGACGCCCGGAGCCGCACGATGTGGGCCAGGGTGAAGGGCGAGACGGAGAACGCGCTGCTGGCGCTGCCGCTGGAGGCCTTCGTGTTCCGCCCCGGATACATCCAGCCGCTGCACGGGGCCACGTCCAGGACCCGGCTCTACCGGCTGGCGTACGTGGTGGCGGCGCCGTTCTATCCGATCCTGCGGCGGGTGTTCCCGTCGTCGGTGACCACGACGGAGCAGATCGGGCGGGCTATGATCGCGGTGGCCGCGCACGGTGCGCCCGTCCGGGTTCTCGACGCGGCCGCGATCAACGCTCTGTGACACCCTGGAATAACGCGGTATGCCCGGACGCTTACATAGCTGTTGAAACTTCAACAGTACAGGTGGGTGACTAAAATGCAGTTTGGGATCTTCAGCGTCGGCGACGTGACCACGGATCCGACCACGGGGCGTACCCCCACCGAGGGCGAGCGCATCAAGGCGATCATGCGGATCGCGCTCAAGGCCGAGGAGGTGGGCCTGGACGTGTTCGCCACCGGGGAGCACCACAACCCGCCGTTCGTGCCGTCCTCGCCGACGACCATGCTCGGCTACATCGCCGCCAGGACCGAGCGGCTGGTGCTGTCCACCGCCACCACCCTGATCACCACGAACGACCCGGTCAAGATCGCGGAAGACTACGCGATGCTGCAGCACCTGGCCGACGGCCGGGTGGACCTGATGATGGGGCGCGGCAACACCGGGCCGGTCTACCCGTGGTTCGGGCAGGACATCAGGCAGGGCATCCCACTGGCGGTCGAGAACTACGCGCTGCTGCACAAGCTGTGGCGCGAGGACGTGGTCGACTGGGAGGGCCGCTTCCGGACCCCGCTGCAGGGCTTCACCTCGACGCCGCGCCCGCTGGACGGGGTGCCGCCGTTCGTGTGGCACGGCTCCATCCGCACTCCGGAGATCGCCGAGCAGGCCGCCTACTACGGCGACGGGTTCTTCGCCAACAACATCTTCTGGCCGAAGGAGCACTTCATCCGGCTGATCAGCCTCTACCGGCAGCGGTACGCCCACTACGGGCACGGCACGCCGGAGCAGGCCATCGTCGGGCTCGGCGGGCAGGTGTTCATGCGCAAGAACTCCCAGGACGCGATCCGCGAGTTCCGCCCGTACTTCGACAACGCCCCGGTGTACGGCCACGGGCCGTCGCTGGAGGACTTCATGGCCGAGACGCCGCTGACGGTCGGCAGCCCGCAGCAGGTCATCGACCGTACGCTGCGGTTCCGCGAGTACTTCGGCGACTACCAGCGGCAGCTGTTCCTCATGGACCACGCCGGGCTGCCGCTGAAGACGGTGCTGGAGCAGCTCGACATCCTCGGCGAGGAGGTCGTGCCGGTGCTGCGCCGGGAGTTCGCGATCGGCCGGCCGGCCGGCGTCCCCGACGCCCCCACCCACGCCTCTCTGGTCGCCGCCCGGGAAGCCGAGAACGTCAAGGAGGTCAACGCATGAAGCTCGTCGTCGTGACGGCCGGGCTGACCCAGCCGTCCTCCACCCGCCTGCTCGCCGACCGCCTCGCGCGGGCCGCCGGCGAGCGGCTCGGCGGCGCGGCCGAGACGACCGTCGTCGAGCTGCGCGACCTGGCGGTGGACATCGCCAACAACTTCGTCACCGGCTTCCCGAACGCCCGCCTGCGGCAGGCGATCGACGCCGTCACCGGGGCCGACGGCCTGATCGCGGTGACCCCGGTGTTCACCGCCTCCTACAGCGGGCTGTTCAAGTCGTTCTTCGACGTGCTCGACCCGCAGGCGCTGGCGGGCAAGCCGGTCCTGATCGCCGCCACCGGCGGCACGCCCCGGCACTCGCTGGTGCTGGAGCACGCCATGCGTCCGCTCTTCGCGTACCTGCGCGCCGTGGTGACGCCGACCGCCGTGTACGCGGCCTCCGAGGACTGGGGCGGCGGCGACGACGCCTTCACCGACGGGCTGTCCGACCGGATCGCCCGCGCGGCGTCGGAGCTGGCCGACCTCATGGGCCGCCGGGTTCCGCACGCCGCGCCGCCGGTGAACGGGAACGGGAAGCGGGCCGGCGGCGCGGAGGCCGAGGACGTCGTCCCGTTCGAGGAGTATCTGGCCTCGATCCGGCCCCCGTCCTGACGGTCAGCGCCTGGCCTTGACGGACACCACGTCGTAGGCGGTGTCGGGGGCCGGCGGGGTGGTGAAGCGGGCGTTCGGCAGGTAGAGGCGCCCGCCGAAGGCCGCCACCGTGGTCGGCACGTCGAACCGGTCGTCGGTCAGCCGGTCGACGACCCGTCCCGACGAGCCGTCGGCGCTCATGCGGACCACGGCCACCGTGTTCAGCCGGTTCTGCACCACGTACAGGGTGCGGCCGCGCAGCAGCAGGCCGTCGCCGTTGGCGAGCGACTCGCCGCCCAGGTCGACCTCGGTGGTGACGCCGCTGCGCGGGTCGGCCTTGAACAGCTTGCCGGTGTTGGACTGCACGACGAGCAGGTTCCTGTGGTCGGGCGTGGGGGCGATGCCGTTGGCGTTGGTGCCGGTGGCGAACTGGATCGCGCCGGTGAGCGGGATGGTCACCGCCTCCCGCGGGAGCCCGCCGTGGCGGCCGAGCGGGAGCTTGTAGAGCACCGGGTTGGCCGAGTCCGTGATCCAGGCGGCATCGCGGAAGAGCAGCACGTCGTTGACGAACGCGGTGCCGGTGGCGAGCTGGTACGACCTGATCACCGCGCCGGTGCGCAGGTCGATGACGCGTGCGTCGCCGGCGTTGCCCCCGGCGACGAACAGCCGCCCGCGGTCGTCGGACTTGAGGCCGAGCGACTGGGTGCCCGGGCCCTTGCTGATGATCTTCCCCTGGCCGGTGCGCAGGTCGGCGCGGTAGATGTCGCCGGTCGCCCGCGATCCGAAGTAGGCGTGCGGGCCGGGGCCGATCTCGATGCCCTCCGGCTGGAACCCCGCCGGCAGCGGGAAGGTGGCGGGCGGGGCGGCCGCCTGGGCGGGCGGCGCCAGGAGCGCGCCCGCGAGCGCCGCGCAGAGTGCGGTCTTGAGGATCGCTGATCTCATGCGGCCCACGATCCCCCTGCCGCGGGCCGCCGCAAAGGCCCAGGAGCGGGCTTCACAGCGACCTCTGAGGATTGTTCACTCCCCGTTGCGCAGATCGGTCAGCCGTTTGGACGCGTACCGGATGTCCTCGAAGCGGACCGTGGCGCCCTGTCCGGTGGGGCTCTGGGCGAGGAAGCCGGCCTCGGGGTCGCCGTCGAGCGCGAAGTATCTGATGAGGCTCCAGGCGCCGGCCCCTTCGGCGACGTGGAAGGCGAAGGCGGCGCCGACGCGGGAGACGCGGAGCCTGATGTCCTCGCCGGTCATGGGCACGGAGTTGCAGTCGTCGGAGACGCCCCGGGTGACCACCGAGACGACGGTGGGCGTGCCCTGCGGGGAGAGTTCGAGGCAGAGCTTGGCCCACCGGTCGCCGTCGGCGTACAGCAGCAGGACGCCCGCGTCGAAGGTGGAGCGGAGGTCGAGCCTGACCCGGGCGCTGAGGGTGAAGTCGCCGTCGAGCCGTCCCACCAGGGCGGGTGCGTTGGCGTAGCGGTTCGGCTCGCCGGGGTCGGAGAACAGGTCGGTGCCCGCCGCCGCGGTGATGACGAGCGTGTCGTCGCCGTCGGCGCGCCACCCTTCGGGCTCGTTCAGCCAGCGCAGCGGGGCGGGGAACGCGGGCAGGGATACGGCAGCCATCAGGCGTCTTCCTCCAGAGTCGTCACGCGACCGGTCCGCCCTCACTCTAGCCCTGATTGGGAGCGCTCCCAAGAGATCTGGCGCTCTCGTCCGTGATCCCGGTGTCGGCGGCCAGCAGGAACGCCTTGGCGAGGATGAGCGCGAGCGTGCCGTCCTCCTCGAAGGGCAGGAAGATCCGCCCGCCGGGCTTGCGTGCGCCGGCGATGGACAGGGGGACGTCGCCGGGCTCCATGAGGACGCCCGCGCCGCCCAGGTGGATCTTGTAGGTGCGCAGGTCGCCGCGGACGACCAGGTGGCGGTCGGTGAGCGTGCACCGGCCGGCGATGGCGGTGCCGGGCAGGATGCGCTCCAGCGCGTCGCGGCGCACCCGCGCCGACGCCGGCAGCTCGTACGCCTCGGCGGAGCGCGCGTGGCGGTCGCCGTCCAGGGCGGGGCCGGCGACGAACAGGTCGACGTCGCGCATGGCCTCGCTGAAGACCAACGGCGGCACCCCGGCCAGGGGCGTCTCCCGCCACTGGCGGCCGTCGCGCCGGTCGAAGCGGACCTGGCCGGTGCTCGCGTACGCGGCGTCGCCGGTCAGCTCGTAGCCGAACCGGACCCGCCACGCGCCCTCGGCCAGCTCCTTCCATGCCTCGCCCGGCTCGCCGTGGTGGCGCAGCCAGGCGGGCTGCCAGCCGCGCTGCTTGGCGAGCGCGTAGAGGCGGTCGTGGCCGACGAGGCGGGCGGCGAACCTGCCGGAGGAGGCGGCGTGCTCCTCGGCCGGGGTGAGCGCGTAGACCTCGCGGTAGGCCTGCTTGAACGGCTGGCGCAGCCGCCGCTCGGCGACGGTCTCGCGCCAGGCGCGGATCTCCTCCATCGGGGCGCGGGCGGGGTGCCAGAGGGTGACCTCGCCTCCGGGCTCGCGGTCGCCGGGCAGGAACGGGGCGCCGTCGTGCCAGATGAGGGCGCGGGCGACGGCGCCGGTGACGGGGTGGTCGCGGTAGAGGCGGGCCCACTCCCCCGGCGGCCAGGACCGTTCGACGCCGAACAGGGCCTCCAGCCGGTCACGCTCGGCCGACAGGGTGTGCCGCACCTCCTTGACCAGGGCCTTGATCTCGCCGGCGGCGGCGAGGCCGGAGGGCAGGCCGCGCCTGGTGCGCCCGCCGGCGTCGCGGGCGGTGACGCGCACCGTCCTGGCGTCCTCGACGGTGACGGTGACGGTCCACGCGCCGTCGGCCCAGTCGCGGCTGCCGTCGGCGGACAGCCCGTGGCCGGGGACGCCGCGCTCGACGAGCTGGGCGGCGGTGACGCCGTGACGGGCGGCGGCCGTGGCCAGGGCGGCGCCGATCTGCTTGAGCAGGGATCTGCTCCTGACGTCCTGCTGGAGGCGGCGCAGCGCGTCGACGGCGCCCTCGCACTCGGCCAGGGCGTGGACGACGCCGCTCGCCAGTTTGAGGTCGGGCTCCGTGCCGCTGCCGTGGCCGCCCGCCGCGAGGACCAGCCGGGTGAGGGCGGGCGCCGCGCCGCCGGCCCCGGCCAGGGCCGCGGCCCAGGCGAAGCCGCGGGCGACGTCGGTGTTGACGTCGGTCATGAGCAGGCGGGCCGGGCCCCCGTGACGGCCGCCCTCGTAGCGGGCGCCGTCGAAGGCGCGCAGACCGGCCGCGACCAGCTCGCCGGCGCCCTCGCCCGCCAGCAGCTCCAGGCAGCGGGCGCGCCACGCCTTGGCCGGGCGCGGGCCGCCGGCCACGCTCAGGTGGTCGACGAGGGCGACGAGGTGCGGGGCGGGCGGCTCGCCCAGATGGTCGCGTACGGCAGCGCCCCAGCCGTCTCTGCCCAGGGGCAGGGCGAGCGGGCTGGGATTGACCCGGGCGAGCGCGCGCTGCATGCCCTTGCGCTCGTCGGGGCTGAGCGGGCACTCCTCGATCGCGTCGAACAGCGGCTCGACCGCCTTCCACGGCTCGTGCCGCGCCTCCGCGGGGAGCGCGGCGCTCTCGCCGGCCAGATGGCTGATCCAGCCGACGTCGCCGTGGTCGAGCCGGCGCTTCCTGGCGGCGGCGAACAGCTCGGTCATCTCGGCCGGGGTCCACGCCCCGCCGCGGTGGACGGCCAGCGACAGCTCGCGGCCGTATGCGTCGGCCCGCAGCCGGGCGAGGCGGACGGCGGCCTCGCGGCAGGTGGCCCGGTCCGCCTTCGCCAGGTGGCGGTGGACCACCTCCAGCACGGTGTGCGCCTTCGCGCGGATCCGCTCCCGCTCGTCGTGGGCGGTGATGTGGAGGTCGTCCATGGCGCGGTCGAGCGTCTCGAGCTTGTCAAGCCATTCCAGCATGGCGCCGATCATGCCCGACGGCACCGACAAAGACGCCGCCCCCGGCTGTCCTGCCGGGGGCGGGTTCCGGTACGGATCAGCGCAGGAACGCGGCGGCCACCCCGGCGTCGACGGGGACGTGCAGGCCGGTGGTGTGCGACAGGTCGCCGCTGGTGAGCGCGAACACGGCCGCGGCCACGTGCTCCGGCAGCACCTCCTTCTTCAGCAGCGTCCGCTGGGCGTAGAACTCGCCGAGCTTCTCCTCCTCGACCCCGTACACGGCCGCCCGGTTGGCGCCCCAGCCGGAGGCGAAGATGCCGGAGCCGCGGACCACGCCGTCGGGGTTGACGCCGTTCACCCGGATGCCGTGGGCGCCCAGTTCGGCGGCGAGGAGCCGTACCTGGTGGGCCTGGTCGGCCTTGGCGGCGCCGTAGGCGACGTTGTTCGGCCCGGCGAAGACGCTGTTCTTGGAGGAGATGTAGACGATGTCGCCGCCCAGGTCCTGGTCGATCAGCACGCGGGCGGTCTCACGGGAGACGAGGAACGAGCCGCGCGCCATCACGTCGTGCTGGAGGTCCCAGTCGTCGAGCGTGGTCTCCAGCAGCGACCGCGACAGCGACAGCCCGGCGTTGTTGACGACGAGGTCGACGCCGCCGAAGGCGAGCACGGCCTGCCGGATCGCCTCCTGGACCTGATCTTCGGAGGTCACGTCCACGCCGGCCGCGATCGCCACGTCCCGCCGCAGGTGGGCGGCGGCCCCCAGCTCGGCGGCGACCTTCTCGGCGGCGGCCAGGTCGCGGTCGGCGACCACCACGCAGGCGCCCTCTGCGGCCAGCCGGCGGGCGGTGGCGGCGCCGATGCCGGACCCGCCGCCGGTCACCAGGGCGACCCGCCCGGCCAGCGGTCTGGGCTTCGGCATCCGCCGGAGCTTGGCCTCCTCCAGCTCCCAGTACTCGATGCGGAACTTCTCCGCCTCGTCGATGGGCCGGTAGCTGGACAGCGCCTCCGCGCCGCGCATCACGTTGATCGCGTTGACGTAGAACTCGCCGGCCACCCGGGCGGTCTGCTTGTCCTTGCCGAAACTGAACATGCCGACGCCGGGCACGAGCACGATGGCCGGGTCGGCGCCGCGCATCGGCGGCGAGTCCGGGGTGGCGTGCCGCCGGTAGTAGGCGGCGTAGTCGTCGCGGTAGCGGGCGTGCAGCTCGCGCAGCCGGGTCACCGCGTCGGCCAAGGGGGCGTCCGGCGGCAGGTCCAGCACGAGCGGGGCGACCTTGGTGCGCAGGAAGTGGTCCGGGCAGGAGGTGCCGAGCGCCGCCAGCCGGGGGTGTTCGGCGCGCGACAGGAAGTCGAGCACCTCGGGGGTGGCGGTGTAGTGGCCGACCTGCCGGGCGTCCGTGCCGGCCAGGCCCCGGACGACGGGGAACAGCTCGGCGGCGCGGCGGCGCCTGGCCTCCTCCGGCAGCGGCTCGTGGACCACCGGCCCGAACGGGTCGGGACGGCCGTGCGCGGCGATGTAGGCCTCGGCGGTGCGGATGATGTCGAGCGAGTTGCGCTCGCACTCCTCGCTGGTGGCGCCCCAGGCGGTGATGCCGTGGCCGCCGAGCACGCAGCCGATGGCCCGCGGGTGGTCCTTCTTGATGGCGGCGATGTCCAGGCCGAGCTGGAAGCCGGGCCGCCGCCACGGCACCCACACCACGCGGTCGCCGAAGATCCGCTCGGTCAGCTCGGGGCCGTCGGCGGCGGTGGCGATCGCGATGCCGGAGTCGGGGTGCAGGTGGTCCACGTGGGCGGCGTCGACCAGGGCGTGCATGGCGGTGTCGATCGACGGGGCGGCGCCGCCCCTGCCGTGCAGGCAGTAGTCGAACGCGGCGACCATCTCGTCCTCGCGCTCGACGCCCGGGTAGACGTCCACCAGGGCGCGGACCCGGTCCAGCCGGAGCACGGCGAGGCCGGCGGCCTTGAGCGTGCCGAGGTCGCCGCCGGAGCCCTTGACCCACATGAGCTCGACGTCGCCGCCGGTGACCGGGTCGGTCGCGGAGCCCTTGGCGGAGGTGTTGCCGCCGGCGTAGTTGGTGTTGCGGGGGTCGGCGCCGAGCCGGTGGGAGCGGGCCAGGAGTTCGTCGGGCGTGGTCATCAGGCGCCCCACCCGGCCTGGGCGCCGCCCACCCGGTCGGCGGCGATTTTCTCGAAATATCCGGACTTGGCGTACGCGGCCATCGGGTCCGGCGCCAGCCCCGACTCCTCCCGCAGCTCCGCCAGCAACGGCCGCACGTCGGTGTTGTAGGCGTCCATCAGCACGGCGTTCGCGCCGAGCACGTCACCGGCCCGCTGGGCCGCGGCCAGCGCCTCCCGGTCCACGAGCAGCGCCTTGGCGGTGGCCTCCTGCACGTTCATCACCGACCGGATCTGCCCGGCGATCTTCGGCTCGATGTTGTGGCACTGGTCGAGCATGAAGGCGGTCCGCTCGGTGAACCCGCCGCCGCCGATCACCTCGTACATGATCCGGAAGAGCTGGAACGGGTCGGCGGCGCCCACCATGAGGTCGTCGTCGGCGTAGAAGCGGGAGTTGAAGTCGAAGCCGCCGAGCTTCCCCTCGCGCAGCAGGAACGCCACGATGAACTCGATGTTGGTGCCCGGCGCGTGGTGGCCGGTGTCGACCACGACCTGCGCCTTCGGGCCGAGCTTGACGCAGTGCGCGTACGCGGTGCCCCAGTCGGGCAGGTCGGTCATGTAGAAGGCGGGCTCGAACAGCTTGTACTCCAGCAGGAACCGCTGGTCGTCGCCGAGCCGCTCGTAGACGGCGGCCAGCGCCTCGGCCAGCCGGTCCTGCCTGGCCCTGATGTCGTCCTGCCCCGGGTAGTTGGTGCCGTCGGAGAACCACAGCTTGAGCGTGTCGGACCCGGTGGCGTCCATGATGTCGACGCATTCGAGCAGGTGCGCCAGCGCCTTGGCCCGCACCTTCGGGTCCGGGTGGGTGACGCTGCCCAGCTTGTAGTCGTCGTCCTGGAACACGTTGGAGTTGATCGCGCCGATGCCCACCCCCAGCCCGGCGGCGTGACTTGCCAGGTCGGCGTAGTCGTCGACCTTGTCCCACGGGATGTGCAGCGCCACCGTCGGCGCCACCCCGGTGAACGCGTGCACCTGGGCGGCGTCGGCGATCTTCTCGTACGGGTCGCGCGGCACCCCCCGCTGGGCGAACACCTTGAAGCGCGTGCCGGAGTTGCCGTACGCCCACGACGGCGTCTCGATCCGCTGGGCGCGGAGCGATTCCTTGATCATTCTCATATCCCCGATTCAATCCAGATGGAAGACTTCTCCGAGCAGGACCCGGCCCTGGTCGGCCCGGCCCGACTCGAAGAACGGCGCCATGTCGGTCTCCCACCGGGTGCTCACCCCGGTGGCCGCCATCGCCCGCTGCGCCGCCTCGAAGTCGTCGGTCTCCAGGTAGCCGACGAGCAGGCCGTCGTCGCTCAGGAAGAGCGAGTAGTTGCGCCATCCGGCCCCGCGCAGCGCGTCGAGCATCTCCGGCCACACGTGCCGGTGCCGCTCGCGGTACTCGTCGAGCCGGTCCGGCCGGACCTTCAGCAGGAAGCACACCCGCTCCACAGATCTCTCCTTCCCGCGCACGCGCGCCCCGGGCCGGTCCCGGGACGCGCGCACTGTGTGTCGATTCGTGAGGGTCAGAAGTCGAAGTCGTCGATGTTGGACGCCTCGAAGGTGAACGGCGGGCCGAGGATGACCTCGCCCTTCGCGCCGATGGTCCGCTCGCCGAGCTTGCCCGCCTTGAACGTCTCGCCCTCGGCGCCGGTGATCTGGCCGGACACCAGCGCGGCTGCCGCGTAGGAGGCCAGGTAGCCGAGGTCCTTCGGGTTCCACAGGGCGAACTTCTCGACGGTGCCGTCCTTGACGAACTGGCGCATCTGGTTCGGCGTGCCGAGGCCGGTGAGCACGACCTCGCCCTTGTACTTGGAGCCGGAGATGTAGCGGGCCGCCGCCGCGACGCCGACGGTGGTGGGCGAGATGATGCCCTTCAGGTCGGGGTAGGCCTGCAGCAGGCCCTGCGTCTCGGTGAACGACTTCTGGTCGTCGTCGTCCCCGTAGGCGACCTTGACCAGCTCCATGTCCTTGTACTCGGCCTTGGTCAGCTCGTCCTTCATGAACTCGATCCAGGTGTTCTGGTTCGTGGCGTTGGCCGTGGCCGACAGGATCGCGATCTCGCCCTTGTGGCCGATCATCCCGGCGAGCAGCTGGACCTGGCTGCGGCCGACCTCCTGGGAGCTGGCCTGGTTGATGAACAGGTCACGGCACTCGGGCGCGGCGTCCGAGTCGTACGAGACGATCTTGATGCCCTTGTCCCTCGCCTGCTGGAGCGGGCCGCACACGGCGTTGGGGTCGTTGGCCGAGATGAGGATGGCGTCGTGGCCCTGCTGCGTGAGCGTGTTGATGTAGGAGATCTGCGAGGACGCGGACGCGTCGGACGGGCCGACCTCCTTGGCCTCGCCCTGGAACTCCCCGGCGGCCTCGGCCCCCGCCTCGGCGACGATCGTCATGTAGGGGTTGTTGATCTGCTTGGGCAGGAAGGCCAGCTTCAGGCCCTGCTTGATCGGCGCGTCCGGGTCGGCGGCGGCCGCCGCGGACGAGGCGGGCGGCTGCGCGGGCGCGGACGTGACGCTCGACTTGGTGGTGCCGCCGCAGGCCGCGACGCCGAGGGCGAGCACTGCCGTGAGTGCGGCGAGGCGCATCGGTCTCATGGGGTTCCTTTCAGTGCCGACGTGCCGGATCTGACCGGTCTGAGCAGGGAGATGAGACGGGGGGTGAGCACCGAGACGATGAGCAGGAGACCGGTGACGATCGACTGGATCTCGGTCGAGACGTCGTTGAGCATGAGCAGGTTGCGCAGCAGCCCGATGAGCAGCACGCCGGCGATGACGCCGCCGAGCGTGCCCTTGCCGCCGTCGAAGTCGACGCCGCCCAGCAGCACGGCCGCGATCACCGCCAGCTCGATGCCGAGCCCGTTGTCGGCGCGCGCGGACCCGTACCGCAGGGTGAAGACGACCCCGGCGAAGGCGGCGACCGTGCCGGAGAACACGAACAGCAGCAGCTTGATCCGCTTGACCCGGATGCCGCTGAAGAACGCGGCCTGCTCCTGCGCGCCGATCGCGAACAGCGCCCGGCCGAAGCCGGTGGCGTGCAGCACCACCGCGACGACCACGGCCAGCAGGACGAACAGCGCGACCGGGTACGGGACGAACGTGCCGGGCACGTCGTCGACGGCCAGCGCCGTGTACTGGGGCGGGAACTGGGCCACCGCCTTGTCGCCGAGCACCACGTACGCCAGCCCCCGGTAGAGGGCGAGGGTGCCGATCGTGACGGCCAGCGACGGCAGCCCGAGCCGGGTGACGAGCAGCCCGTTGACCAGCCCGCAGAGCGCGCCGGTGAGCACCACGAGCGGGATGATGGTCTCGATCGCCATGCCGCCGTCCCACAGCGCGCCGACCAGCGCGCTCGACAGGCCCAGCACGGACGCGACCGACAGGTCGACCTCGGCGGCCACCACGAGCATGGTCATGGCGAGCGCGATGAGCGCGATCTCGCCGAGGTCGCCGAGCGCGAACGACAGGTTGCCCGCGGTGGCGAACGAGGGCGAGCCGAGGGCGCCGCCCGCGAACACCGCGACCAGCAGCAGCCCGATGATCACGTCCCAGCGGAGCACTCTAGCCATGGCGGCTCCTCCTTCTGAGCAGCCGGGCGACCCGCAGGGCCAGCACCCGGTCGACGCTGATGGCGATCAGGAGCAGCGCGCCGGTGATGGCCTGCTGCCAGAACGGGTTGACCCGGAGCACGACCAGGGCGCCGCCGATCACGGTGAGCAGCAGCGCGCCGAGCGCCGCCCCGTACACGCTCCCCACGCCGCCGGTGATGGCCACGCCGCCGACCACGACCGCGCTGATCACCAGCAGTTCCCAGCCGTTGGCGGAGTCGGCGACGACGGTGCCGAAGCGGGCCAGCCAGAGCACCCCGGCGAGCCCGGCCAGGCAGCCGCTGACCAGGTAGGCGGCCAGGACGCGGCGGCGGACCGGGACGCCGGCCAGCCGGGCGGCCTCCGGGCTGGACCCGATCGCGTAGAACTCCCGCCCGCTCGGGTAGGCCCGCAGGTAGTAGCCGATCGCGAACATGATCACCACGGTGATGAGCGGCAGGTACGGCACGCCGAGCACGGCCCCGTTGCCCAGCGACAGCAGCGCGGGCGGCAGGTTGACCGCGTTGATCTGGCGACCGGCCGCGACGTAGTGGCACACGCCCTGGAAGACGTAGAGCGTGCCGAGCGTCACGACCAGGGCCGGCACCCGGCAGAAGCTGACCAGCAGCCCGTTGAGCAGGCCGCAGGCGGCGCCGATGGCGATGCCGAGCACGACGCCCGGCACGACCCCCCAGCCGCTCGCGAGCGCGTCGCCCACCACGAACGCGACCAGCCCGACCACGGAGCCGACGGACAGGTCGAGGTTGCGGGTGATGACCACCATCGACTGGCCGACGGCCAGCAGCGCCAGGATCGCGGTGTTGAGCAGGATGTCCTCGACGCCCTGCCCGGACAGGAAGTTCGGGTTGACGGCGGCGGTGCCGCCGACGAGCGCGGCCAGCGCGAGGACCAGGCTCAGCTCGCGGGCCCTGAACACCAGGTCGACCAGGTTGCGGGCGCTGCGGTCGCGGGCCGCGGGTTCGGGCCGGGTGGTGGTGGCGGTCACGCGGCCCTCCCGGTGGCGGCGGACATGACGCTCTCCTCGGTGGCCTCGGCGCGCGGGATCTCGGCGGTGATCCGGCCCTCGTGCATGACCAGCACCCGGTCGGCCATGCCGAGCACCTCCGGCAGGTCGGAGGAGATCATCAGCACCGCGATGCCCTGCCCGGCCAGCTCCGACAGCAGCCGGTGCACCTCGGCCTTGGTGCCGACGTCGATGCCGCGGGTGGGCTCGTCGACGATGAGCACCGACGGGCCGGTGGCCAGCCACTTGGCGAGCACGACCTTCTGCTGGTTGCCGCCGGACAGCACGCCGACGCCGTCGCCGAGACCGGCGAACTTCAGCCGGAGCCGGACCGCCCAGTCCCTGGCCCGGTCGCGTTCGGCGGCGCGGGAGATGGTGAGGCCGCGGCGCAGCGAGCGCAGCCCGGTCAGGCCGATGTTGCGCTCGATGGACAGCTCCATGACCAGGCCCTGCTGCCGCCGGTCCTCCGGCACCAGGGCGAGCCCGGCGGCCATGGCGGCGGTCGGGCTGGCGGCGGGCAGCGGCCGGCCGTCCACGTGCACGGCTCCGGCATCCCACCGGTCGATGCCGAAGACCGCCCTGGCCACCTCGCTGCGGCCGGCCCCGACCAGGCCGGCGAGCGCGACGATCTCGCCGCGCCGCACCTCGAACGAGACGTCGGTGAAGACGCCCTCCCTGGTCAGCCGCTCGACCCGGAGCGCCACCGCACCCGCCTCGGTGTCCTGCTTGGGGTAGAGGGCGCCGAGCTCGCGGCCGACCATCCGGCGGATGAGGTCGTCGTGGGTGAGCCCGCCGACGGGCTCGCTGGCGATCCAGGCGCCGTCGCGCAGGGTCGTGACCCGCTGGCAGAGGGAGAAGATCTCGTCCAGCCGGTGCGAGATGAACAGGACGGCGCACCCCTGCCCGCGCAGCGCCTCCACGACCGAGAACAGCCGGGCGACCTCGTTGCCCGACAGCGCGGCCGTCGGCTCGTCCATGATCAGGACCCGGGCGTCCCTGGAGATGGCCTTGGCGATCTCGACGAGCTGCTGGTCGGCGATGGACAGGCCGCGGGCCGGCTGTTCGGGGTCGACGGTGACGCCGAGCCGGGCGAACAGCTCAGCGGACCGGGCCCGCATGGCGCGGCGGTCGATGCGGCGCAGCGAGGTGCGGGGCTGGCGGCCCATGAAGATGTTCTCGGCCACGGACAGGTCGGGGAAGAGCGTCGGCTCCTGGTAGATGACGGCCACACCGGCCCGCTGGGCGTCGGCCGGGTTGTGGAAGACGACGGGCTCGCCGTTCAGCAGCACCTGGCCGCTGTCCGGGCGGTGGACCCCGGCGAGCGTCTTGACGAGGGTGGACTTGCCGGCGCCGTTCTCCCCCGCGAGCGCGTGCGCCTCCCCTGCGAACAGTTCCAGCGACACCTCGCGCAGGGCCCGCACGGCGCCGAACGACTTGCTGACGTTGGCGAGCGCGAGGGCGGGGGGACCACTCATGCGTCCTCCGGACGACAAACGTTTTAACTGGATGTTTCCGGAATCTAGGTGCTGCACCCGTGGCCGTCAATGCCTTCAGCCGATGTCTGGCGCAGATGAAGTTGCTACGTTTTAATCAAGGTCGTGCGATTCACAGCTGTTGATCTGGGCGCCTCCAGCGGGCGGGTGATGAGCGCCGGCGTGTCCGGCGGACGGATCGAGCTGGAGGAGGTGCACCGTTTCCCCAACCGGCCCGTACGGGTGGGGGGAACCCTGCACTGGGACATCCTCTCCCTCTACCAGGGGGTGCTCGACGGGCTGCGCGAGGCCGGCCCGGCCGAGTCCGTCGGCGTCGACTCGTGGGCGGTGGACTACGGGCTGCTCGACGGCGACGGCAGGCTGATCGGCAACCCGGTGCACTACCGCGACGCGCGCACCGCCCGCTTCACCGAGCGGGTGGACCCGTACGAGGTGACGGGGATGCAGTTCCTGCCCTTCAACACCGTCAACCAGCTGCTCTGCGAGCCGCTCGACCGGGCCGAGACCATGCTGCTGATTCCGGACCTGCTCGGCTACTGGCTGACCGGGACCATCGGGGCCGAGCGGACCAACGCCTCCACCACCGCCCTGTACGACGTGAGCGGGCGGGAGTGGGCCTGGGAGCTGATCGACAAGCTGGGGCTGCCCCGGCGGATTTTCCCGGACTTCCTGGAAAGCGCTTCCCCACTGCGGGAGGACGTGGCGGAAGAGGTCGGCTACCGCACGGAGGTGGTCAAGGTCGCCTCCCACGACACCGCCTCGGCCGTGGTGGCCGTGCCCGCCGGGACCGACCGCTTCGCCTACGTCTCCTGCGGCACCTGGTCGCTGGTCGGCGTCGAGCTGCCCGCGCCCGTGCTCACCGAGGAGAGCCGCCTGGCCAACTTCACCAACGAGGCCGGGATCGACGGCACCACCCGCTACCTGCGCAACGTCATGGGCCTGTGGATCCTCCAGGAGTGCCTGCGCGCCTGGGGCGGCCCGCCCCTGGAGCCGCTGCTGGCCGAGGCGGAGACCGCGCGCACGGACACGGTCGTCGACCCGGACGATCCGTCGTTCCTGCCGCCGGGCGACATGCCGGCCAGGATCGCCGCCTACTGCGCCCGCACGGGGCAGCCGGCGCCGGAGGGGCGCGCGCAGGTCGTACGATGCATCCTGCAGAGCCTCGCCCTCGCCTACCAGCGGGCGATCGCCGACGCCGTCCGGCTCAGCGGCCGGCCGGTCGAGGTCGTCCACCTGGTGGGCGGCGGGTCGCTGAACACGCTGCTGTGCCGGCTCACCGCCGACGCGACCGGGCTGCCGGTCGTGGCCGGTCCCGTCGAGGCGGCCGCGCTCGGCAACGCGCTGGTGCAGGCTCGCGCGCGCGGCCTGGTCGGCGGCCTGGCCGAGATGCGGGAGCTGGTCCGGCGCAGCGCGGGCGTGCGCACCTACGAACCACGGGAACGCGGATGAGTATCGACGGTTGGGACGAGGCGCCGGCCGGGGCAACCCGGCCGAGCCCGTCCATCAAGGATGTCGCGGCCCTGGCGGGGGTGTCGCCCGGCACCGTCTCCAACGTGCTCAACCGGCCCGAGAAGGTCGCCGGGGCCACCCGCGACCGGGTGGAGAGCGCGATCAGGGAGCTGGGCTTCGTCCGCCACGGCTCGGCGTCCACGCTGCGCGCCGGCCACAGCCGCACCATCGGCCTGTCCGTGATCGACATCGGCAACCCGTTCTTCACCGACGTGGCCGCCGGGGTCGAGGACCTGGCCAGCGAGCGCGGCTACGCCGTCATCCTGGGCAACTCCTCGGGCAGCCGGGTCAAGGAGGAGCGCAACCTGCTCGTCTTCGCCGAGCAGCGGGTGCGCGGGGTGCTCATCACCCCTTCCGACCAGGACCCGATCCGGCTCGACCGGCTGCGCGAGCGCGGCATCAGCGTGGTGCTCGTCGACCACCCGGCCGAGCGGCCCGACCAGTGCGCGGTCGCGGTCAACGACGTGACGGGCGGGGCCATGGCCGTCGAGCACCTGCTGGCGGGCGGCGCCGACCGGGTCGCCTACGTCACCGGGCCGGCCGCCATGCGCCAGTGCCAGGACCGGCGGCGCGGCGCCGAGCGGGCGCTGGCCGCCGCCGGGCGCGACCCGCGCGACCTGCGCGAGGTGGCCATGCCGGCGATGACCGCCGCCGCCGGGCAGCAGGCCGCCGAGAAGCTGCTGGCCCAGGACGTGCTGCCGGACGCGCTGTTCTGCGCCAACGACCTGCTGGCGCTGGGCGTGCTGCGCGGGCTGCTGCAGGCGGGGGTGCGGGTGCCGGAGGAGGTGTCGCTCATCGGGTACGACGACATCGACTTCGCCTCGGCCTCGACCGTGTCGCTCAGCTCGATCAGGCAGCCGACCTACCAGCTCGGGCGGGCGGCCACCGAGCTGCTGCTCGACGAGTGCGACAACCCCGACACCCACGCCCACCAGCAGATCATGTTCCAGCCCGACCTCGTCGTGCGGGAATCGACGCGGTAGCTTGGGGGGCCAACCGAACAACGGGGAATGTCATGACCAACGGTGTTCGTCACGTGCTCGGGTTCGTCGCCGGCCTGTTCCTCCCGTCGTTGATTCTGGTCGGCCTGCTGTACGGCACGGGCGAGATCACCCTCTCCGCCCAGCGGTTCTTCGCCGTCTCCTGGGCGGCGATCGGGGTGCTGGTGGTCACCGCGATCGGGCTGGCGTTCCTGGTGGGGTCGCGGCTGTCCCCCGTCGCGTCGCTGCTGGGCGGGCTGCAGTACACGGTGCTGGGCCTGCTGCCGATCCTGGAGCTGGGCGGCACGCGCCTGCTGCCGACGAACTGGCTGCCGCTGCCCCTGGCCAGGGGCTACATGAACGCCGGCTACCTGGGGTTCCTGCTGCTCCTCGGCGTGCTGCTGCTGGCGGCGTCGGCGTTCCCGTCGCGGTGGCGCGGGCGGCCCAGGACGGACGGCCCGCCGGCGCCCTACTACGCCCCCGGTCCACATGCCTACTCCGGCCCCGCCGGTCCTTCCGGCCCGCCGCCCGCCGCCGAGCGCGACCCGTACGCCGGTGAGCCGTGGCGCGGGGACGACGCCACCCGCCCGATGCGCCGCGACTGACCGGCCGGAGGCACGGGGCTGGCAGAATGCCTGGCATGCGTGACACCACCATCGCCGCCTTCCTGTCCGAGCTCGCCGGCAAGGTGCCCGCGCCGGGCGGGGGCGCCACCGCGGCCCTGCACGCGGCGCAGGCCGCGGCGCTGCTGGGCATGGTGGCCCGCTACTCCACCGGCGAGAAGTACGCCGAGCACGCGGCCGTCGTCTACGCCGTGATCGGCGAGACCGACGAGCTGCGGGCGCGGGCGCTGGACCTGGCGGAAGCCGACGCGGCGGCGTTCACCGCGGTGACCGACGCCTACCGGCTGCCCAAGGGCGAGGAGCGCAGCCTCTCCATCGCCCGCGCGCTGGCCGGCGCGGCCGAGCCGCCCGCGCGGGTGGCCGAGACGGCGTACCGGCTGGTGGAGCTCTGCGAGGCGCTGCTGCCGATCGGCAACCGCAACCTGCTCACCGACGTCGCGGCGGCGGCCGAGGCGGCGCGTGCCGCGCTGACCACGGCCCGGGTGAACGTCGAGGTCAACCTGGGCGGCATCACCGACGAGGGCACCCGCGCCGCGCTGCTGTCGCGCCTGGCCGAGGTCGACTCCGCCGCCGCCCGCGCCGAGCGGGTGACGGCCGAGGTACGCACCGGTCTGAAGACGTGAGCGACCCCTTCGCGCCGTAGGACTGGCGCAGGGAAACGGACGGGAGTTGAGGACACTGGCGGGCGAGAGGGCGGGCGCGTGAGGAAGCTGACCGGCAAGGAGCTGGCGCAGGCGATCAGGGCGCAGACGGCCGCCGAGGTGGCGGCCGGACCGCAGCCGCGGCTGGCCGTGGTGGTGGCGACCGACGACGAGGCGAGCCTGTGGTACGTGCGCTCGATCGCCAAGGCGGCGGCCGGGGTGGGCATCGCGGCCGACATCGTGGACCTCGGCCCCGCCGCGAGCCCCGGGCAGATCCGCGAGAGCCTCGTCAGGCTCAGCGGGGACGGCGGCGTGCACGGCCTGATGCTGCAGACGCCGCTGCCGCCGGGCGCCTCGGCGCAGGAGCTGGCCGGGGCCATCGACCCGCGCAAGGACGTCGACGGCGCCAACCCGCTCTCGCTGGGCAGGCTGGCCGCCGGGCTGCCCGCGTTCGCGCCCGCCACGGCGGCGGCGGTGATGGCGCTGCTCGACCATTACGGCGTCGAGCTGAAGGGCAGGCGCGCGGTGGTGGTGGGCCGCTCCACGGTGGTCGGCAAGCCGCTGGCCCACCTGCTGCTCGACCGGCACGCCACGGTGACGGTGTGCCATTCGCGCACCCGCGACCTGGCCTCCGTCACCGCCACCGCCGACGTGCTGGTCGCGGCCGTGGGCCGGGCGGGGCTGATCGGCGCCGATCACGTGGCCCCTGGCGCGGTCGTCATCGACGTCGGCACCAACCCCACCGACGACGGCGGCCTGGCCGGCGACGTCGACTTCGAGCCGGTGTCGGCCAGGGCCGGGGCCCTCACCCCGGTGCCGGGCGGCGTGGGGCCGGTGACCACGGCGCTGCTGCTGCGCCACACCGCGAGGGCGGCGAACCTTCCGTGAGCCGTCATTCCGGCGGCTTCGTGCCCGGCCGGGCCGGGGACGTGGACGAACTGATGCTCGGCTCGATGGCGGAGGCCCGCGATGCGTGACGTCCTGGTGGTGCAGAACAGCAGGAGCGGCGGCCCGGGCCGGTGGGGCGGCTGGCTGGAGGAGGCGGGGCTGCGGCTGGACGTGGTGCACGCCTACGACGGCGAGCCGGTGCCCGACCGGCTGCGGCACGACGCCATGATCATGCTGGGCGGCGGCTACCTGCCGGGCGACGACGACCGGGCGCCGTGGCTGGCGCCGACCCGCAAGCTGGTGGCCGAGGCGCTGGCGGCGGAGGTGCCGCTGTTCGGCATCTGCCTGGGCGGGCAGATGATCGCCGAGGTGGCGGGCGGCGAGGTGACCGCCGACGCGGGCGCCCCCGAGAACGGCAGCCTGCCGGTCACCATCCGGCCGGAGGCCGCCGATGACCCGCTCTTCCACGACCTGCCCGGCGTGGTGCCGGCCATCGAGCACCACGTCGACGCCATCACCGCGCTGCCGCCCGGCGCGGTGTGGCTGGCGGAGACCGCGCGCTGCCCGTACCAGGCGTTCCGGGTGGGCGGCCGGGCGTGGGGGGTGCAGTTCCACCCGGAGGTGCCGCCGGGCAGGATCAGGGAGTGGCGGGCCGACGGGTTCGACCCGGACGAGGTGTACGCGCGGGCGGTGGCGGACGAGCCGGTCTCCGCGCCGATCTGGCGGGAGGTGGCCCTCCGCTTCGCCGGGCTCGTCTGAACGGCGGTCAGCTCGTGTACGCGTCGTAGCCGAGCTTCACCGCGACCGCCAGGCCGCAGGCGGCGGCGAGGTAGCGGAGGCTCTGGCCGGGGAGGCGCCGGGCGATCTTGGGGCCGAACCAGCCGCCGAGCAGGAACCCCAGGGCCAGCGGGACCGCCGCGCCCCAGTCGACCGGCCCGAACACCGCGAAGCCGGTGGCGGCGACCGCGTTGGCCATCCCGGACAGCACGTTCTTCAGCGCGTTCAGCTTGGCCGGGCTGCCCTCCAGCATCGACGACAGGACCGCCAGCATGAGGATGCCGCCCGCCGCCCCGAAGTAGCCGACGTAGATCGCGACGGCGAACAGCGCGCAGCGCATGAGCGGCCCGTGCTCGCTGTTGAGCTCTCCCCGGGGCGGGCGGATCAGCAGCAGCGAGGCCAGGCCGATCAGCCAGGGGGCGATCTGCTCGAACGTCTCGGACGGGGTGACCAGCAGCAGGAAGGCGCCCGTCGCGCCGCCGAGCATGGTCAGCCAGCCCAGCCTGAGCACCCGCGGCCCCTGCCCGGCCAGCTCGGGCCGCGAGCCGAAGGCCGCGCCGAGGCCGGTGAACAGCAGCGCGACCGTGTTGGTGACGTTGGCGGTGAGCGGCGGCAGCCCGAACGCGAGCAGCGCCGGATAGGACACGATCGAGGCGAGGCTCACCACGGTGCTGACCACGCCGGCGAACGCGCCGACGGCGAGCAGGCCGAGCACCTCTCCCACGATCACCCGGACATGCTAGGCGGCGTCCGTCCCCTCGCGGTGGCCGGGGCTGTCAGGATCGCCTCATCTGCGGCGCGCCGTACGGGTGAGTCCGGCCGCCAGGAGGGCGGCGGCCAGTCCGGTGGCGGCGGCCCAGCGGCGCTGGCGGGTGACGCGCCGCTCCACCTCGGAGTACGGGGTGGTGGAGAACGACACCAGCTCGTAGCGGGACGCGTACCGGCCGGGCAGCGCCCGCTCCAGCGCGTGCTCCAGCCGCTTGCCGGCCAGGAACAGGCGGGACCCGACCTTGTCGCGCATCTCCACGAAGTTGTCCAGCGCCAGCCTGGCGATCACGTCGGTGTCGGCCTTGCGCCGCTCGAACAGCTCCAGCGCCGCGGCGAAGTCGTCGCCTGTCTCGTCGAGGCACCGGTCGAGCTCGACGCAGTCCTCGAAGCCGCAGTTGGCGCCCTGGCCGTAGAAGGGGACGATGGCGTGCGCGGCGTCGCCGATCAGCCCCGCCGTCACCTCGCCGGTGGTCACGTGCCAGGGGCTGCAGCGCATGGTGACGAGGTGGCCGACGGGGTTGGCCTGGTAGTGCTCGACCAGGCCGGGCATCAGCTCGAACGCGTCCGGATACTCAGCGGCGAAGCGCGCCCTGATCCGTTGCGGGGTGTCGAGGGCGGCCAGGTCGTCGTGCGGCCAGAACAGGGTGCAGGTGAACGACCGGTCGGGGTTCGGCAGGGCGATCATCATGGCGCGGCCGCGCGGCCAGATGTGCAGCGCCCCCGGCTCCATGGCGTACGCGCCGTCCCTGGGCGGGATGGTCAGCTCCTTATAGCCGTAGTCGAGGTACTCCTGCCTGAAGTCGACGCCCGGCAGGGCCTGCAACCGGGCCCGGACCGCGCTGTGGGCGCCGTCGGCGCCGATCACCACCCGCGCGCGGGCGGTGGCGCCCGAGCCGAACTCCAGCCTGCCGGTCCGCTCGTCCAGCCCGGTCAGCCGGTGCTCGAACAGCACTTTGACCCCCGGCATGGCGGTGGCCGCGTCCAGCAGGATCCTGTTGAGCTCGGCGCGGCCGATGGAGTTGATCGCGTGCCCGCGGTCGGCGCTGTAGGGCTGGAAGGTGAGCTCGCCGTCGAGGGCGTGCATCATCCGGCCCGGCATCGGGATCGCGGCTCCGAGCACCTCCCGGTCCAGGCCCAGCCGGCGCAGCGCGTCGACGCCCCGCTCGGAGATCGCCAGGTTGATGGACCTGCCGCCGCCGGCCCCGGCCCTTCTCGGATCCGGGCGTCGCTCGTACAGGGTGACCTCGTGTCCGCGGCGGGCGAGGAAGCAGGCGAGCAGGCACCCGACGAGCCCCGCGCCGACGATCGTGACCTCCATCACTCCTTCGTACGGGCGAGGCCGCGTGATGTCCAGAGCTAGTGGAGCGCTTCGGCGATGGCGTGGGCGGTGGCTTCCCAGATGGGGGTGCGGGGGTCGATTACGGCGAAGTGGTCACCCACCATTTCCAGATAGGTCACCTCGTCTCCGGCGTTCGCCGCGGCGCGCGCGTACCGCCGGCCGAAGTCCACCAGGTCCAGGTCGTCGCCGGAGCCCTGCACGATCAGCTGCCGCACCTTGATCGGCACCCGTACCAGCGGCGACGCGCCGCCGTAGACGCGTTCGGCGGTGGAGCGTTCCCGCTCGGGGAGGTCGTCCCAGGTGGTGACGCCGAGCGCGGCGGCCACCGCGCCCGTGCCGACCCAGCGCCGGTCGCCCTCGACCAGGTCGAGCACCCCGGCCAGGGACACGGCCAGCGCCACCCCGGCGCCGTCGGCGGCGGCCCGCAGCGCGAGCTGGCCCCCGGCCGAGTGTCCCGCGACCGCCAGCCGTCCCAGGTCGAGCGGCGCGTCCAGGCGGGTGAGCGCCTCCATCCCGGCGGCCACGTCGGCGGTGGTGGCGTCCCAGCCGTGCAGGTCGGGGCGGCGGTACTCGAGGTTCCAGACGGCGAACCCGCGGGCGGTCAGATCGGCGCAGAGCGCCTCCATGAGGTCGGCCGCCCAGACGGACCGCCAGTATCCGCCGTGCACCAGCACCACCACCGGCGACGGACCCCCGGCCACCTCCCCGGCACGAACCCCCGGCGCCGCGGCACGCCTGCGGGGCAGCAGGGGGACCCCATGCTCCCCCGAAGCGGCATCACCTTCCGCGACCGGGATCGCGGACCCCACGTCGCCGGCCGGCGAGGGATCCCCCGAAGGGACATCACCCTCCGGAACCGCGCGCGTGGACCCCGCACCCACCCCCGAAAGGGCGCCGTGCTCCGCAGCCGCGCTCGCGGGCCCGTCCTTGGGTGCGGCCCCCGAAGGGGCGCCGCCCTCCGGAACCGCACGCGCGGGCCCCGCGTCGCCCGCTGACGGGAGGTAGAGGTGGCCCCACTGGTCTCGATGAGGGCCGTACGGGATGCGGACGTGGGGGTGTCTGATGCGGTGGACCGCGTGGCGGACGGCCCACCGGAGGCCGGCGAGGCCGCGGCCGTGGAGGTGGGTGGCGTCCTCGGCCACCTCCACGCCGTCCGCCCGCCAGATGTCCAGCCAGGTGACGGGCCCTAGCGGCTCGGCCATCAGGGTCCGGAGCTCGCCGGGTCCCGGCAGGATGACGACCGCGTGGCCGGCCGAGTTGTGCCGCTCCCCCTGCCCGCCGCCCCAGCCCGGATGGCGGCGGCGGGTGCGGGCCCGGACGTCGTCGGGGTCGCGGACGCGGGTGATGACCCCGCGCACGCCCAGGGAAACGAACTCGCGTTCGGCGATCTCGCCCAGGAGGGCCTCGTCCGCGGCCAGTCCAGGGCCGATCAGCACCAGGACATCGCTCATGACTTCCGACACTACAGAAGTTTCACCATCTGGGCCTTTGCTTAATCTTGTATCGGTATAGAAGTGGCCCGGCGTAGGTTGACGGGGTGCGTGTCGATCTTCTTCATCCCTGGCCGGAGAGCGTCGCCGAGGCGGAGGCCGTCCAGGAGCTGCTCCGCCCGCGCGTCGAGCTGACCGGCCCGGACCGGTTCGCCACGGTCGCGGGCCTGGACGTGCACTACCACGGCGACGACGACCTGTCCGCCGCCGTGGTGGTGCTGGACGCGGCCACGCTGTCCGTGGTGGAGCAGGTGGTGGTGCACGGCAAGGCGGCCTTCCCTTACGTGCCCGGCCTGTTCGCCTTCCGCGAGCTGCCCGCGCTGGTGGAGGCGCTGGAGCGGCTCACCGTCACGCCGGACCTGCTGGTGTGCGACGGGTACGGGCTGGCGCATCCGCGCGGCTTCGGCCTGGCCTGCCATGTGGGCGTGCTGACGGGCCTGCCGGCGCTGGGCGTCGGCAAGACCCCCTTCGTGGGCGCGCACGAGCCGCCGCCCCCGGAGCGTGGCGCGTGGTCGCCCATCGAGCTGGACGGCGTCGTGGTCGGACGCGCCCTGCGCACCCGTGACGGCGTCAAGCCGGTGTACGTGTCGCAGGGGCACCGCATCTCGCTGGAGACGGCGACCGGCCAGGTGCTGGCCCTGACGCCGCGCTACCGGCTGCCCGAGCCGATCCGCAGGGCCGACCACCTGGCCAGGCATCGGGACCCGGCCGCTAGGGCCGCCACGACCAGGTCACGAGCCACACGCTGACCCCGAACAGCGCCGCCCCGAGCGGGACGTGGACCAGCACCTGGCCGGAACCGCCCAGCATCGTCTGCACGAACCCCAGCAGCAGCGCCACCAGGCTGACCAGAGCCGGCCAGCCCGCGCCGCGCCCCGGCCGCCACAACAGGACGGCCGTGACCAGCAGGACCAGGCCGAGCACGTGGACGGCCCCCGAGCCCGCCCCGTGCATGCCCGGCCCCGCGCCGCCGAGCATCTGGCCGGCCGTGACGGCCTGGAAGAGCACCGCCGCCGCGTTGAGCAGCGCCGCCGCCCGGAACGCCGTCAGATATCCGCTGCGCTGCACGACCTGGGTGACCACTGGTTTCTCCTTCGACCTCGTACGAGATCACCAGGATCGCGGCCCCCGCCCTCGCGGGCATCCGCCGGCGGTCGTCATCGCATGTACACCAGGAGTCGTACCCGGTGCCCGTCAGGCGGGCGGGTGGGCGCCGGAGTGTTCCAGGGGCGGCAGCACCGCCTGGGCGTCGGCGCCACCGGACCAGAGGCCGATCATGAACGCGGCCGTCGCCTCCAGCAGCTCGGCCCGGCCGAGCCCGCCGCCGTCGACCGGTGCGCACCCCAGGTCCGCGGCCAGCCCGCGGGCGAGCGCGAGCGCGTCCGGGTCGTCGCCGCAGAGCGGCACGGCGAGCGGGCGCCCGCCGAAGACGGGCGGCGTCATCCGCCACACGTCCACGTGACACAGGTTGAAGGCCTTGACCACGTGCCCGCCGCTCAGCCGGGCGATCTCGCGGGCGACGGGCCGGAAACCGTGCGGTCCCACGTCGTTGGTGACGTCGATCACCGGCTTCCCCCGCGCCGCGTCCCCGGCCTCGGCCAGCACCGCGGGCACCGCCTCGGCCAGGACCGCCACCGCGGCGACGTCCCCGAACCCGGCCGCCTCCCGGAACGTGCCCGCCCGGGCGCCTGTCGTCGCGGCCAGGGCCGCCGCCCTGGCCGGGTCGCGCCCGCTGACCATGATCTCGTGCCCGGCCCTCGTCCACTGGGCGCCGAGGGCGCCGGCCATGTTCCCCGCTCCCAGGATCCCGATCCGCATGTCACTCCTCCACGTGCTGGTACATGTAGGAGAGACCCTAGAAAGCCCGATACGCACCATCTGGTGCCTTACGGAGGCCGCGTTGTTCCTCGCCGACTGCCAGGCCAGACTCGCGTTCGACCTGCTGGCCAACACCTGGAACGCGGTCGTCCTGTGGTCGCTGCGCCACGGCCCCCGCCGCCCGGCCGACCTGCGCGTCCAGATCGGCGGCATCAGCCAGAAAGTGCTCACCGAGACGCTGCGCCGCCTGGAGTTCAACGGCCTGGTCCACCGCCGGGCCTACGCCGAGGCGCCGCCCCGCGTCGAGTACGAGCTGACGGACCTGGGCCGGAGCCTCGTCGAGCCGATCGGCGCGCTCGGCGCCTGGGCGTTCGAGCACGCCGAGGAGGTGATGGCGGCGCAGGACAGGGCGGGCGCATGACGTGGTCAGCCTTTCAGTCCGGTGTGCGCCAGTCCTTCGATGAACTGGCGCTGCGCCAGCACGAACACCACCAGGACGGGCAGCGCCGTCATGCTGGCCGCGGCGAGCTGCACGTTCCACATGGGCCCGCCGTAGGCGTCGACGAACTGGGTGAGCGCCTGCGGGAGCGTGAAGTTGGCGGGCGTGGACAGGTAGACGATGGGTTCGAGGTAGAGGTTCCACGAGTGCAGGAAGGTGAAGATGGCGACGGCGCCGAGCGCGGGCCGGGCCAGCGGCAGCGCGACCCTGGCGAAGGTGCCGAACCGGCCGAGCCCGTCGACGCGGGCCGCCTCCTCCAGCTCGCCCGGCAGCGCGATGAAGAACTGCCGCATGATGAACGTGGCCAGCACGCTCGGCGCGCCCAGGATGGGCACCAGGATCAGCGGCCAGTGCGTGTCGGTCAGACCGGCGGTGTGGAACATCTGGAACAACGGGACGATCGTCACCTCGCTCGGGATCAGCAGCCCGACGAGCACGACCACGAACAACGCGTTCTGCCCGGGGAAGCGGATGCGGGCGAAGGCGTAGCCGGCCATGGCGGCGACCGCCATCGTGCCCACGGTGACGACGGCCGCGATGTAGAGGCTGTTCCAGTACTGCTGGGCGAACGGCTGCAGCTCGAACACCCGCCCGTACGAGGAGAAGTCCCACCGGCCGGGCAGCAGCGACGGCGGGAAGGAGAAGATGTCGCTGATCGGCTTGACCGACGAGGTGACCATCCACCAGGTCGGGAAGACGAACGGCACGCACAGCGCGCACAGCGCCCCGTACAACGCGAGCTTGACCCTACGACTCATGGAAGACCCACTTCCGGCGCATCCGCCACTGCACCAGCGTCAGCACGGCGACGATCAGGAACAGCAGGACCGACAGCGTCGCCCCGTACCCGAAGTGCCGGAACTGGAAGGCCTGCTGGTAGAGGTAGTAGACGAGGACCGTGGTCGACATGCCGGGCCCGCCCTGGGTGAGCACCGCGATCTGGGCGAACACCTGCAGCGACCCGACCACGGTGATGATCGAGGTGAGCAGGATGGTGGGGCTGATCAGCGGCACCGTGACGCGGCGGAAGCGGGTCCACGCGCCGGCCCCGTCGAGGTGCGCGGCCTCGTAGAGCTGCCGGGGCACGCCCTGCAGCGCGGCCAGGAAGAGCACCATGTTGAGGCCGACGTTCTTGATCACCTGGACGACGACGACCGACAGCAGCGCGGTGCCCTCGCCGCGCAGCCAGTTGGGCCCGTCGACGCCGGCGACGGCGAGCAGCCCGTTGACGCCGCCCTCGCCCTGGAGCAGGAACTGCCAGACGATGGTCCAGGCGACCAGCGACACCAGCACCGGCGAGAAGAACAGGGTGCGGAAGAACGTGGTGCCGGCGAGCTTCTGGTTGAGCAGGATGGCCAGGGTGAGCGCGAGGGCGAGGTTGAGCACGACCAGGCCTACTGAGAACAGCGCGGTGCTGGTCAGGACCGCGCCCATGTTGGGGTCGGCGAGCAGCTTCTCGTAGTTCCGGCCGCCGACGAACTCGAACGTCCCGGCCAGCACGTTCCACTCCTGGAGGCTGTACCAGACGACGAGGCCGAGCGGCAGCAGCACGAACAGGACACTGCCGGCGAGCTGCGGCGAGACGAGCAGGTAGCCGACGAGGGCGTCGCGGCGCGGGATGGTCCAGAAGGGGCGGCGCCGGGCGGCGGCGCGACCCGCTACCCGGTCGCCGATGTCCGTCGCGGTCATGTCACGCGCCGAGCATGGGCTGGATCTTCGCGCACACGCCGTCCAGCACGGTCTTGACGTCGGCGTCGGCCACCCACAGCGCGTCGAGCGAGGCCCGGACGGTCTGCGCCAGCTCGGCCTGGCCGGTGTGGCCCGGCTTGACGACGCCGGTCTCGATGCCGTCGATCACGACCTCCTGGAGCTGCTCGGGCTTGAGCAGCGGGCTGGTCTTGGCCATGGTCTCGGCGGTGAGCAGGGAGTCGCGGGCGGGCGGGAAGTAGGCGGCGAGCTTGGCGGAGTTCGCCTCGTCGGTGAAGAAGGCGAGGAAGTCGGCGGCCGCTTCGGCGTTGGGCGACTTCTTCAGCACGCCGATCCCGGCCTGCCCGATGACCGCGTACTCGCCCTTGGGCCCTGCGGGCAGCGGCACCAGGTCCCAGCCGAACTCGCCGTCCTCCAGCATGGCGGCGCGCGAGATCTGCGCGACGACCATGGCGGCGTCGCCGGCGAAGAAGTCGGCGACGGTGCCGGGGGCGGGCATGGCCTTGTCCTTGAAGATCATCGTGTGCAGGAACGTCATCGCCTCGACCATCTCGGGGCTGTTGAACCGGCAGGCGGTGCCGTCCTCGCTGTAGGCGGTGGCGCCCCAGCCGCGCCAGATGGTGGCCAGGTTGTCCCAGCCCTTGTAGTCGAAGTCCCAGATGGTCAGGCCGTGCTTGCCCTTGGCGGCCACCGCCTTGTTGATCTCGTTGGCGTGCTCCCAGTCCCACTGGCCCGCCTTGATCAGCTCCTGGGGCGTCTTCTGGCCCGCGGCCTTGACCAGGTCGGTGTTGACGAACACGCCGAACGGCGAGGTGGAGAACGGGTAGGCGAACAGCTCGCCGTCCTTCTCCCACAGCTTGGTCGCGGCGGGGACCAGCTCGCCCGGGTTCTGGATCTTGCTCTTGAGCGGGACGAGCGCGCCGGAGCCGACGAAGTCGGGGGCCGAGTTCTCCAGGATCCAGGCCAGGTCGGGCGGGTTGCCGCCGGCGATCTGGGTGGTGAGCGTGGTCGTGTAGTTCTCGAACGGCAGCGGGTCGAAGGTGATCTCGCCGGTCTCCGGGCGGGTCTTGCGGTAGTCGTCGGCGATCTCCTTGAACAGCTTGAGGTGGGCCTCGTTCGAGGTCCAGATCGTCATCCGGAGCGGCTGCGGGCCCTGCGCGGCCGGCGCGTCGCCGCCTCCGCCGCCGCAGGCGGTGACCGTGAGCAGGGCGCTCAGCGTGAGGGCGGCCAGCTTCGTCTTCATGGGGGGTTCTCCTTCGTCAGTATCCGGTGACGTCGGGCCAGCGCAGCTCCACCCCGTCGCGGGTGAGGCGGTGCTGGTAGTCGGCCAGGAGCCGCTCGTCCTCCCGCACGGCGTGCGGGGTGGTGGCGTGGTCCAGGCAGAACGCGGCGAGCGCGCCGGCGGCCTCGCCGACGTTCCACTCCACCGGGTGCAGGCGGTAGGCGCCGTTGGTGATGTGCGTGGTGCCGATGTTCTTGCAGGCGGGCAGCAGGTTGACCGTCCGCCGCGGGATGAGCGCGCCGAGGGGGATCTCGAACGGGGAGCAGGCGACGTCGATGTAGTTGTCGCCGCCGGTCGAGGGGTGCAGGTCGATGCGGTACATGCCGACGCCCACCGAGTCGGGGTAGGAGACGGCGCCCTTGTCGCCGCGCACCGCCGCGGACAGGTCCTGCTCGGTGACGGTGGTGAGGGCCCGGATGCGCCGGGACTCGCGGATGTAGGGGGCCATGGCCAGGCCGTCGGCGCCGCCGGTGACGTCGCCGCGCGGGCGCAGGCCGGGGTAGCCGGTGCCGCCGTCGTGGCGGGGCGCCTCGGTCTGCAGCCAGTAGAGCACCGACAGGGACAGCTCGCGGGCCGCCGCCAGGTGCCGGCCGGCGTCCGGCACGTCGATGACGGGGCCTTCGAGATAGTCGATCATCGGCCAGTTGACCAGCGTGATGTCGCTCTCGTACGCGCCGGGCAGGAAGTTGTCGCGGGCGGCGATCCTGCGGAAGGTCCACAGGTTGGCGTCGCCGGGGTTGACCCGCTGGTCGGCCTCCACCAGCCGGGGGTCGTCGCCGGGGTTGGGGGTGAAGGAACGCTCCACGATCTCCAGCGTGCGCGGGCTGGGGCAGCGCCACGACAGCAGCTTGTCGCCCCAGAACGACGGCTGGTAGGACCGCCAGAAGTCGTACGAGGCCGGCCTGTCGACGGTGTGGTCGCCGTCCACGTGGTCCATCGCGAAGCACACGGACACGGCCTGCATGTTGAGCGGCTGGGCCTCCTGCGGCGCGCTCGGCTCGCCCGTCTCGGCCTGCGACTCGAACCCGGTGACGTACTCGACCCCGGCCAGCGGCAGCAGCTCGCCGGTCTCGGTGGCGTCCAGCACGTACGCGGCGGTCGCGGTGATCTCGCCGCCGCCGTCGCGGTGCGCGAGCCGCACCGCCGTCACGCGGTCGCCGTCGGTCTCGGCCGCCACCGGGCGGTACGGCTGCAGCACGCGCAGCCTGCCCGACCCGCGGTACGGGGCGAGCATGGCCTCGATGACCGCGACCGCGACCCTGGGCTCGTGGCAGAGCCTGCTGACGTGGCCGGCGCCGGGGTTCAGCTCGCCCCACGCCCGCGCCCGCTCGGTCAGCGGGTAGTGGTCGCGGTAGTAGCGGCGGATGCCGTCGCGCAGCGCCCGGTAGCTGGCGGTGACGCCGAACCGCTCCACCCAGGTGTGCTCGTCCGGCGGCACCGCCTGGCTGGTGAGCTGGCCGCCCAGCCAGTCGTACTCCTCGGTGAGCACCACCGAGCGGCCCGCCCGCAGCAGGGCGAGGGCGGCGGCCACGCCGCCCAGCCCGCCGCCCACGACGAGCGCGTCTGCCGATATCTCAACCACGTGGGGGATCACCTTTCGTCGGGGACGGGCGCCAGCGTCGATCCGTCGACGAGCTCGCACGCCAGCAGTTCCTGCGGGTTGCCGCCGCGTTCCAGCACCCGGGTGAGCAGTTCGACGGCCCTGCGGCCCATCTCGCGCCGGGGGATGCGGAACCCGGTGAAGTCGATGTCGGTGGAGACCGGCCTGGTGGGCGCGCCGAGCGCGACGATCGACAGGTCGCGCGGCACGTCCAGGCCCCGGGCCAGGGCCGCTTCGGCGATGGCCGCGCCGTCGGCCAGCTCCTCGGCGAACACCACGGTCGCGCCGGACTCGAACAGCCCGGCGGTGCTGGCCAGGTGCAGGCCCTCCGCCCCGGTCTCCGCGACGCCCGCGGTGAAGCCGCGCAGCCGGTCGGCGTACGACTCCGCGCCCCGGCCCACGCCGACGTAGGCCATCCGCCGGTGCCCGAGGGCGGCGGCGCGCGCGACCAGTGCGCGCACCGCCGGCGGATAGTCCGCGCCCACGTACGGCACGGGCCCGCCCGCGTCGTCGCGGCGGCCGACCGAGACGAACGGGATGCGCTCGGCCAGCAGCCTGGCCAGGTCGTCGCGGTCGACGGTGCGGCCGAGCAGCACGCAGCCGTCGGCCAGCCGGATCCGGCTCTCCGCGCTGAAGATCCGCCGCCGCTCCCCCTGCGCCGCCTTGGCGCTGGTGAACAGCAGCAGGTCGCAGCCCGCCTCCTCGGCGCACTCCTCGATGCCGACCAGGAACGGGTGGTAGAAGTCGGCGCTCTCGGCGGGGAAGACCGCCTCGTAGGTGAACACGCCGTAGATGCGGTTGCGCCGCTCGGCCAGCCGGCGCGCCGCCGGGTCGGCCACGTAGCCGGTGTCGCGGATCACCTGGAGCACCCGGTCGCGGGTCTCGGGCGAGATCCGCACCTCGCTCTCGGCCTTTCCGTTGAGCACCAGGGACACCGTGGTCTGGCTCACCCCGGCCATCCGCGCGATGTCCTGCTGCGTCAGACGCCGCCCCGAACTCGTCACAGTCCGTCACCCGTTCCGTTGCTAATGCGCATTAGTGCGACATTGTGCGACCGCGCACGCTACGAGGTCAAGAACTAATTCGTATTAGCAAGAGTGCGGTGCCGACCTACAGCCGCATCTGCGCCGGCATCAGGGTCTCGGCGTCGGACAGCTCCACCCCCAGCAGTTCGCCGCCGCCGCCGAAGTCGAGCACCACGCCGTCGGCGACCACCTGCCGCGCCGCCTCGCCCGCCACGATCTCATGCTTCATCGATATATAGGCGATGTTGTGGTAGCGGTCCCAGCTGGTGTAGACGGTGCAGGGGCGTCTGCCGCCCGGCTCCTCCTCCGAGGCGAGCAGACCCTCCCTGGATTCGTGCGAGCCAGCCAGCGCCGCCCGCACCATCGCCATCGCCAGCTCCACTGCCTGCATGGATCCGGCGCCCGTGGCCTTCCGCTCGTGCTCCCAGCCCGCCAGCCCGTCGATCCGGTACGGGCAGGACCAGTCTCCCCCGGCCTCCGCGTACGGCATGCCGATGGCGGCGACCACCTCCCGAGGGGGCTCGGTGCGCAACGTCAGCGTGCGGCGAGCGATCTCGTACATGTTCGTCGCTTTACCCGGAGCGCCCGCTCGGGAAGACTGCCCATGCGACTTCACGAAGGGGGCGTGTGATGACCGAGTCGTTCGGAACACGGTTACGAGCCAGGATCGACAAGTACGGACCGCTCTGCGTGGGGCTGGACCCCAGTCCCGAGCTGCTGCACGCGTGGGGGCTGGACGACTCCCCCGCCGGTCTGGAGCACTTCAGCCGGGGTGTGGTCGACGCGGTGAGCGACCTCGCCGCCGTGGTCAAGCCGCAGTCGGCCTTCTACGAGCGCTGGGGCAGCCGGGGCGTCGCGGTGCTGGAGCGCACCGTCGCCGACCTGCGCGACGCCGGCCCGCTGGTGCTGCTCGACGTCAAGCGCGGCGACGTCGGCGCCACCATGGCCGCCTACGCCGAGGCCTACCTCGACCGGGGCAGCCCGCTGGCGGCCGACGCGGTCACGCTCAGCCCCTATCTCGGGTTCGGCAGTCTGGCGGGCGCGATCACCTCGGCGCTGGCCGCCGACGCGGGCGTGTTCGTCCTCGCCCGCACCTCCAACCCCGAGGGCGCGCGCCTGCAGGAGGCGGTGGCCGGGGAGATCTACGAGGGGGTACGGGCCGCGAACGCCGGTCGCGACCCGCTCGGCTCGGTGGGCGTGGTGGTGGGCGCGACGGTCACCGACCCCGGCTACCCGCTCGACCGCCTCAACGGCCCGATCCTGGCGCCGGGGCTGGGCGCCCAGGGAGCGACTCCGGCCGACGTCGGACGCTTGTTCGCGTCCGTACGGCACGCGGTGCTGCCGTCGGCCTCCCGGTCCCTGCTGGCGGACCAGACCGGCCTACGGGCCCGTACGGAACGCTACCGCGACGAGTGCGCCCACTACCTGACCCCCTGACCCGCACCCACCCCTTGCCCCGAGCATCCCTTGACCCCGTCAGCCCACCCGTCCACAAAGGCCCTCGCTGACGCTCGGACGTCCTGCTGTGCCGGGCTCCGCCCGGCGGCTGTCGCCCCCGATGAGACGATCCCCGATCATTCCTGGACCCGGTCCCGTCCGGGCTGACCCGGCGTCCGGGGCTGCTGCCACACGTCCCTGCCGCCGCTCCACAGCTCCGAGGCGTGGAAAGCGGACCGATCAACAGGCCGTCGTCCAGGTGACGCCGCGGTGCAGCATGGGCGAGTCGTGCCCGGCCAGCTTGGCCCCGGCTGCGCGTGACCGGTTGTCCCGCGTACGTCTCGCCGAAGGGCTGCCGCACGGACCGCGCCCCCCTGACAGGGGCGGCGTCGCGGCGGCCCGGTGGCCGGTTACAGCTTGCCGAGGGCCTTGGCCAGGGCGGTCGCGGCGGAGGCGATCACCTTGTCGTCGTGCGGAGTGTCGTCGTCGTTGCGATTGGTGAAGACCGACAGGATGATCGGCGCGCTCGATCCGGGGGTCCAGACGATCGCGAGGTCGCCGGCCGTGCCGTGGTTGCTCGCGCCGCCGGTGCCGGTCTTGTCGCCGACCGTCCAGTCCTTGGGAAGTCCCGCCTTGATCCGGTTGGCGCCGGTGAGACTCGCCTTCAGCCAGCCGACCAGCCGTGCCCGGTCCTGGGCGTGGAGGGTCTTGCCGGTGGTCAGCTCGGCGAAGGTCCGGGCGGCCGCGGCGGGGGTGGTGGTGTCGCGCTTCTCGCCGGGCGCCCAGTGGGTGAGCGTGGGCTCCGTACGGTCGAGGCGGCTGGTCCGGTCACCGGTGGCGCGGAAGAACCGGGTGAGGCCGGGCGGCCCGCCGATCTGCTTCAGCAGGGTGTTGCCCGCGAAGCCGTCCGATTTGGTGATCCCGGCGCGGCACAGCTGTGCGGGTGTCATCCCGGTGTCGGTGTATTCGGTGGTCTCCGGGGAGTTCCCGGTCAGTTCGGCCATGTCGGCGGGCTTCCAGCGGATCACCTTGTCCATCAGCCCGGGGGCGCTGGTGCGCGCCTTGTGCAGCACCGCCGCGCACGCGAACACCTTGAAGCCGGAGTTGAACGGGAAGCGCTCGCCGGCCCGATAACCAACAGTCTTGCCGGTCGCCAGGTCGATGCCGACCGCGCCGATACGCCCGTCGTAGGTCTTCTCGAGTTCCCGCAGCGTCTTGTCCAGTTCGGAGCCGGTGGCGGCGCCCGCCCCGGGCGCGAGGCCGCCCAGCAGCACGGCGACGGCCGATGTCAGGACCCCTAGTCGCAGTCGTGTCATGCCGAGAAGAAGATCAGAAACCGGCCGGGTCCGTCCAATAGTGATATCGGACTGGCTTTCATACCGGTGCGGATATCACCGCCTGTACGGTGCGAGCTTGTCGGGCGGTATCAGACCGTTCGTGACACATGAGACGTGGACGGAGGCGGCCCTCTGTCACCGTTCCCCCATGACACGCATCGAGCTGGTGGAGCGGATGCGCGGCTCCGGGGTGCTGTGGCGGGGCTGTCTGGACGGGGTCCGGCGGCTGGTGCCGCTCGCGGTGCCCGGCGCGCTCGTGCACGCGCCTCTGTCCGGGTTCGTCCTGTTGCTGATGGTGGTGTGGGCGGGGGGGTCGGCGGCGGTGGTCGACGGGCGGCTGGACCTGATCGGGGCGTCCGGCGGGGAACTGCTCGCCTGGACGGTGACACTGGCGGCGCTGGTGGTGCTCGCGCAGGCGGTGGTGTTCCCGGCGACGGTGGTGCTCGCGGCGGGGCTGCTGGTAGGCCGGCGGGTTCCGCCGGTGGTGGCGCTGCGGATGGCCGCGCGGCGGTTCCCGGCCATGTTCCTCCTGGTCGTGCTGGCCTTCGTGGCCTACGCGGCGATCGTGGCCGCCGGGTCCGGCGTGCTGGTGGTGACCGGCCGGGAATGGCCGGCCACGGTGGTCATGGTGGTGCTGGGGCTGGTGGCGATGCCGGGTCTGCTGGCCGTGCCGTCGGTCATGCTGCACGGGTGCACGGCGCCGGGCGCGATCGTCCGCGCCTACCGGTTGGTCCGCTACCGGGAACTGCCGACGGCCTGCACGCTGGCTCTCGGGGTGGTCGTGGTGCCCGTGGCGGTGGCGCGGGCGGCGGAACATGCCCTGGCGCCGCTGCCGGGGCCGCTGTCCACGGCGGGGTGGGCGGTGGCCGGGACGGTCCTGGCGCTGGCCGTTACGCCGGTCCAGGCGGCCGTGGTGGCGCGGCAGTTCCTGCACTGCGTGGCCTGGCGTACCGAGACGCATGACGAGGATCTGGAGCACGGCGTGCCGACCGGGACGGCGCGGCCGGTCAGGGCGGCGCTGTGGCCGGTGGTGCTGGCGCCGGGGCTGCTGTTCGGCGGGATCGTGCTGGTCAACCCGTTCGGGTGGACGGAGGTCACCGAGACGGTAGTGACCGGAGGCGAGGATTCCGAGGCCCGGGGATCGGGAGCCGGGACGCTGTCGTTCCGGCCGTGGGAGCTGCGGAGCGCGCACGCCGGTCACGACGGCGAGCTGAAGGTGGTGGTGGACGGGTTGTACACCGCCGCGGGCGTGCTGACGTGCGGCGACCCCTCGTGCGAGCGGGCCGGCCTCGCGTGGGCGGACGACGTGACGGCTCTCTCAGACAAGGCGAGGAACGGGTACGCCGCCGCGCGGCTGCCGGACGGCAGGATGGCGGTGACCACCTGGTCGGGGCCGCGACTCAGGGTGTCACACTGCGGGACCTTCGCCTGCGCGGCGGCCCCGGGCGGGGCGGTCGTCGCGGAGGCGCGCGACCGGCCGTTCCACGCGGGGGTGGCGATGGCGGTACGACGGGACGGCGGGCTGGTCGTGGCCTTCGCCGACAGGGAGCGGGCGGACGGCGGCGACGACCTCGTCACCCTCGTCTCCTGTGCGGACGCGGCCTGTTCCCGGCCGGAGCCGAGCGAGGCCGCGCGGCTGGCCCCGGCCGCGTATCTGAACGGCCCGCCCGTCCTGGCGGTCGCGGTGGGGCCCGGTGACCGGCCGGTGGCCGCCCGGTTCGACATCGTCACCGGCCAGGTCCACGTCATCTCGTGCGCGGACGCGGGCTGCCGGCGACCGCGCGTGGCCAGGCCGGTGCCGCCGTATCCGGCGCGGGACGACGCCGGGCTGCGCCAGGAGACCGGGCTCACGCTGGCGGTGCGGGCGGACGGCCGTCCGGTGATCGCGTACCGGGACGTACGCGACCGTGCGGCCAAGCTGCTGGACTGCCGCACCCCGGACTGCGCGCGGGCGGACGTCGTCACCCTGGACGCCGGCGACACGGACCTGGCCACCCCGGCGCTGGTCCTGGACCGGGCGGGCCGGACCCTGGTCGCCTTCCAGAACGCCGAGGGGACCCGGATCATGCTGACGACGTGCACCGGGGGCCGTTGCACGAGCACTCCTGTGGCCAGGATCCGCGGCGGCGCCGGCGAAACCCTCGCGATGACCCTGGACAGCGAGGGCAGGCCGGTGATCGTGTGGCTGGACTACGACGCCGCCCCGGAACCCGGCTGGGAGCTGGTCATCACCACACCACTCAACCTCACCGACTGACGAGGCCGACGTAGGTGCGCTCGTCTCCCCCGGACATCGCCTTGCGCTCAGCCGATGAGGCCGATGTCGAGGGCGCCCGCATGACCTTGCTTTCAGCCGGTGGGACCGATGTCGGGGCGTTCCTCCTCACCCTCGGCGTGGTCTCGCTCCTCGGGGCGGTCCTCGTCGGGCCACTCCGGCTCGTCGCGGGCCTCGGGAGGGTCCGCGGGGATGGGGCGGCGGGACTTCTCGGTGCTCGCGCCGGAGCGCTCCGCGACCACGTCGCTCTCCGCGCCGAGGCCGTCCGCCGCAGGGGACGTGTCGCCGGGGTTCTCGCTCATACCTTCCCCGTGCCCTCACCTCATGGTTCGATGCGGGCGGGCCCGGATCCGATGGGGCCGGGTCACCCGATCTCGGCGTCGATCTCGGCGCGGAGCGGCATCGAGGTGGACGCCCCCTCGCGCCGCACGGAAAGCGCCGCCGCCGCCGCGGCGAACCGGAGGGCGTCCGCCGCCGGACGCCCCTCGGCGCGGGCCACCGCGAGCGCCCCGGCGAACGTGTCGCCCGCCGCCGTGGTGTCGACCGCCTTGACGGGTACGGCGGGCACGTGGAGCCGCTCCCCCGCGCGCGACCCGTACAGCGCGCCCTGGGAGCCGAGCGTGATGACCGCCTCCTCGACCCGTTCGAGCAGCTTGTCCAGGGCGGCGCCGGGGTCGGCGGCGCCGGTGATGCCGGCGGCCTCGTGCTCGTTGGGCAGCAGCAGGGTGACCGCGTCCAGCAGGGCGCCGGGCAGCGGCTGGGCGGGGGCGGGGGTGAGGATGACGGGCACGCCGGCCTCGCGGGCGGCGCGGGCGGCGGCGGTGACGGCCGGCATCGGCAGCTCCAGCTGGAGCAGCAGCGCCTGTGAGGCGGCGATGACGTCGCGCTCGGCGGCGGTGGGGCCGGTGACGGTGCCGTTCGCGCCGGGGACGACGATGATCGAGTTGCCGCCCTCGTCGTCGACCACGATGTGCGCGATGCCGCTCACGCCGGGCGCCCGGCGGAGCAGCCCGACGTCGACGCCCGCCCCGGCGAGGGTGTCGCGCATCTCGGCGCCGAAGGCGTCGTCGCCGACCGCGCCCAGGAACGTCACCGGGGCGCCCGCGCGGGCGGCGGCGATGGCCTGGTTGGCGCCCTTGCCGCCGGGCACGGTGCGGAAGTCGCGCCCGGTCACGGTCTCGCCCAGCTTGGGCGCACGGCCGACGTAGGCGGCCAGGTCCATGTTGGCGCTGCCGAAGACGGTGATCACGGGTGCATCAACTCCTGGGTGCGGCGGGCCAGCTGTTCCAGGCCGATGCCGTCGAAGCCGGTCAGGCTGCTGGCCAGGCTGTCGCGCAGCGCCCACTGGCTGGGGACGCCGCCGTTCAGCGCGCCGGCGATGGAGCCCGCGGTGGCGCCGGCGGAGTCGGTGTCCCAGCCTCCGGCGACGGCTCCGGCGACGGTGGCGGTGAAGTCGCCGCGGCCGTGCACGAGGGCGGCGGCGATGAGGGCGGCGTTGTTGATCGTGTGCACCCAGTGCAGGTCCCCGTGCCGCTCGTGCAGCAGGTCGACGACGCGCTCGAAGTCGTCCTCGCGGGCGGCGTCCTCGGCCGCCTGCCGGACCGCCCGGTGCAGCCGGGATCGGGGCGGCACCACCGACAGCCCCGCCTCGACGACCTCCTCGGCGGAGCCGGCGACCATCGAGGAGGCGCACATGGCGGCCGCGAACATGGCGCCGTAGAGGCCGTTGGCGGTGTGGGTGAGCCGGGCGTCCCGCCAGGCGTACTCGGCGGCGGTGCCGGGATCGCCAGGGTTGACCCACCCGTACACGTCCGCCCTGATCAGCGCGCCGATCCACTCCCTGAACGGGTTGCGGCGGGTGGCGGTCCGCGGGGGCTCGACGCCGTCGAGGAGGTTGCGGTACGCGACGCGCTCGGCGGTGAACGTGCGCCCGGCGGGCAGCTCGTCGAGCCAGAGCCTGGCCACGTCGTCGGTGGAGAACCCGCGGCCGTGCCGTTCGAGCACGGACAGGGCGAGCAGCGGGTAGTTGAGGTCGTCGTCCTCGGGGATGCCGTCGATGTTCTCGGCCAGGGAGTTGACGGCGCTGCGCCGGTTCCACGGCCACCGCTCGGCCACCTCGTCCGGCAGGCCCTCGGCGGTGAACCAGCCGCGGATCGGCCAGTTGCCGGTGGCCTCGGCGATCTCCCTGATGCCCGTACGCGGGATCTTCTCGACCGGCTTGCCGAGCACGCACCCGGCGGCGCGGCCCTGCCAGGCGCCCAGCACCCGGTCGTGGGCCGCGACGACGCCGCGCGCGGGCCGCGGCCAGCCGGGGCAGGCGGCGATGATCGTGAGCAGGTCGCCGGGCTCGTCGAGCGGCGAAGGGAGGGCGGCCAGCTCGTCCAGGAGCTCCTCGGCGAGCGGGCGCAGCGCCCGCGCGCCGGGCTCGGACGCGCCGGCGCGGGGCGGGGCGTCGTGCCCGCCGGCGGCGTGCCAGCGCTTGGCGACCAGCGTGGCGTCCCTGCCGTCCTCGGCGGCCTGCCTCAGCTCGTGGCCGACCAGGTCCTCGGGCTGGACCCAGGTGAGCCGGATCATCGATCCTCCAGGAGCGCGGCGAACGCGGCCTCGTGGGCGCGGCGCCGGGCCACGTCGCCGGCGTGCACGCGGCGGGCGACGGCGGCGAGGGCACGGCCGGGCGCCACCAGGTCGGTGCGGCTGGCGATGCCCACCCGCTCGATCCACTCCTGCGGGACCGCGCCGAGGCCGCCCAGCGCGCCCGCGATGGCGCCGCCCATGGAGGCGATGGAGTCGGCGTCGCGGCCGTAGTTGACGCCGCCCAGCACCGTCTCCCGGTAGTCGCCCTTGGCGATCACCAGGAAGGCCAGGGCCAGCGGCAGCTCTTCGATGCTGTGCACGCGGCTCGGCCTGCGGGCGCCGAGGCCCTGGTCGCGGTAGGTGTCGGCGACCGTGTCGTAGGGCCGCACGGCGGCGCGGAGCGCCTCGAACGAGCCGTCCCAGTGGCCGAGCCCGCGAGCCGTCTCGCACACGGCCTCGATGGCGGCGCGGGTGCCGTCCTTGGCCAGCCGGATACAGGAGGCGACGACCGAGTCGGCGGTGGCGCCCGGCCGCATCGCCTCGGCCACCGCCGCCGCCATCACCCCTGCGGCCTCGCGGCCGTAGCTGGACTGGTGCGCGCCGGTCAGGTCGACGGCCTCGGCGTAGGCGGCGTCGGGGTCGCCCGCGTTGACGACGCCGACGGGGGCCACGTACATGGCGGCGCCGCAGTTGACGATGTTGCCGGTGCCGGCCTCGCGCGGGTCGGCGTGGCCGTAGTGGAGGCGGGCGACGATCCACTTCTCGGCCAGGAAGATCCGCTGCAGCGGCAGCGCCTCGGCCTCCAGCTCGGGGATCCACTGACGCTCGGCCATCAGCTCGGGCACCATGTGCTCGGCCATCGCGTACGCGTCGAGGTGGCCGCGCGCCTTCTCGTACACGCGGATGAGCGCGTGCGTCATGAGCGTGTCGTCGGTGATGTGGCCGTCGCCCTTGTGGTACGGGGCGATGGGGCGGGCGTTGCGCCAGTCGTCGTTGAACGGCGGCACGATGCCCTCGACCCGGCCGCCGTAGCGTTCCACGATCTGCTCGGGGGTCCAGCCCTCGGTCGCGCCGCCCAGCGCGTCACCGACCGCCGCCCCCGCCACGCAGCCAGTCGCCCTGTCTTCAAGCGGCGTCATGAGAGTCCTTTCAGAAGTTCGATGAGATCTTTGCCCGCCAGCTCCGGCAGGCAACAGCCGGCGAGCGTGCGGGCTGGTGTGATCCACCCCTCCGGGATCGCACCGTACCCCCCGCAGGCCCCCGTGAGCGCGCCCGTGAGCGCGGGGGCCGAGTCGGCCAGCGCCGCCAGGCACGCGGCGGCGGGCACGGCCCGGCCGAGCTCGCCGTCCGACGCCTCGGTCAGGGCGAGCGCGGCGGGCACGGTCAGCGCGGCGCCCACCCCGTAGCTGTAGACGTGGTCGAGCAGGGCCGCGTCCAGCGCGGGCACCGCGCCGAACGGGTCGCCCGCCGCGCGGGCGGCGGCCAGTGCCAGGCGGGCGTTGTGCCCGATGGCGGTGTCCTCCGGCAGTACGGCGAGCGCGGCGCCGACGGCCTCGGCCGCCGAGCCGGTGGCGACGGCCTCGGCCACGGCGGCGGCGACGGCGCGGGCCCCGAGCAGGCCGTCTCCGGCGTTGGTGACCTGGGCGTCCTCGTCCGGTGCCGCGCCGCGCAGACCGTAGGCGACGGCTCTCACGGCGGCGGCGTCGTCGAAGTGGTGCGGGTTGTCGTGGCCGCTGGCGGGCGGCTCGACGCCTCTGGCCAGGTTGTCCAGCGCGGTGGCGACCGAGACGCGGGCCCTGATGTCGTCGCGGCCGACGAGCGTCCGGAACGCGTCGGCGCGCGGTGTGCCCATGGTGAGCAGCGTCCAGGCGAGCCATTCCGCGTCGTCGGACGGGCCGACGGCCAGCGGCGCGGTCGGCTGGTTCAGCGCGAACGGCACCGGCAGCGTGGTGAGCCGGTGCTCCTCGGCGAAGGCGTCCAGCTCCCGGTGCAGCCTGCGGCTCCACGGCGCGTGCAGCGCGGCCCGATGCCTGGCCGCGGGCCAGCCCGCGGCGTCTCCCACGGCGAGCCCGACGACGGCTCCCGCGATCCTGTCCCCCGACATCTACCTACAGCCCTTCCACCCGCTCATCACCGACCACCGGCCCAGCCACCGGTTCCCTCCCCACATCCGACGACCCCGCCGGCTCACCGGCGACGACCGGTCCCGCCGCCGGGCGGATGCTGGCGGTCAGGGCGTCGGCGGCGTCCAGGACGTGTATGCCGGCGACGACCGGCAGGCACTTTCCGGTGGCGGGGCCGATCCTGGCCGCCCAGCGCGCGGGCACGCCGCGCTCGCCCCGCGACGCGCCCGCGACGGCGCCCGCGATGGCGCCGATGGTGTCGGCGTCCCTGCCCAGGCTCACCCCGAACGTGACGGACTCCTCCACGTCGCCCGCGCCGTACAGGTAGGCGGCCAGAGCCAGCGCCACGGCCTCGGGGGCGACGTCGGTCCACGGGTAGTGCCTGACCACGACGGCCTCGTGCAGCGCCACGGCCGGGTCGGCGGCGCCGAGGGCGGCGCGGGCGCGGATGATGTTCCTGGCCGTCCACGAGTCGGCCGGCACCGCCGACAGCGCCGCCTCCACCGCGTCGGACGGATCGGCCCCGGCCATCGCGGCGGCGACGGCCGCGGCGACCGCGCGGCCGCCGAGTATGCCTTCGCCCGACTGGCTGACCCGCCCGTCCTCGGTCACGAGCCGGGCCGCCTCCGCCGGGTCCCCCGGGCAGAACACCCCGTACGGGGCGGCCCGCATGGCGAGCCCGTCGGACCACCCGTGCTGGTGGACCAGCCCGGTCAGCGGCGGCTCCAGCCCGCGCCGCAGCGCCTGGACGGTCCCCAGCTCGGAGAACCCGGCCCCGCGCATCGGCCCGGTCACGGCCGGGATCACCCGCTCCCGGTACGCGGCCGCGACCAGCGCGGACGTCAGCCCGTGCCCGTGCTCGGCCAGCAGCCCGGCGGCGAAGATCGCGTACTCGGTGTCGTCGGTGCCGCCGCCCTCGATCTCGGTGAGCCGCCCCCAGCGGCGGCGGATCTCCTCCGGCGTGAGGTTCTCGGCGGGCGCCCCGAGGGCGTCGCCGGCCGCCAGGCCGAGCAGACACCCCCGGGCCCTGTCGCGATACGTCACCGCTGATACCGCTCCAGCACGTCGTTGCCCTCCTCGACGAGCCGCTTGGCCGCCTCGTCCAGGGTGACCTTGTTGGCGAAGAACTCCTGCAGCACCGGCGTCGCCACCTTGCTCTTCCACTCGTCGTAGCCGTTCACCTTGAGGAACGGCGCCACCACGAGGTCCTTGGCGGAGGCGGTGGCGACGTCCCAGCCGTCCTCCTGGCCGGTGATCGACGGGTCGGAGGCGGCCTCCTGCGAGGTCGGCAGCAGCCAGTCGCCCTTGGCGAGGCGGGCCTGGTTCTTGCCGTTCAGGAAGAACGACATGAACTGGATGGCCTGCTCCTGGTGCTGGCTGTCGGCCGACACCGACAGGGTCTGCGACACCGCGCCCTGGTTGGAGGTGGTGCCCTTGAGCGGCGGCAGCGTCACCCACTCGAAGCCGTCGGGGGCCTGCTCGGCCACCTGCTGGCGCAGGTAGACGCCGACCGGGAGCATCGCGTACTTGTCGGCGAAGAAGCCGGGCAGCGGGTCGGCGGTGCCCATGCCGAGCGCCGCCGGGTCGGCCGTCTTGTCCTTGTAGAGCTGGTCGTGGATGCGCTGCAGGACCGCCTTCTCCTCGGGGCCGACCTTGACGGTGGTCTTGCCGCCGGCGGTCTGGAAGAAGGTGCCGTCGAAGTTCAGCGCCAGGTTGAGCACCTTGTTGACCGGCGACTTCATCGGCCAGGCGACGCCGTACGTGTCGCCCTTGGTGAGCTTCTTGCTCGCGTCGGCGAACTCGTTCCACGTCCACGGCTCCGCGGGCGTGGGCATGCGCACCCCGGCCTCGGTGAGCAGCTTCTTGTTGGCGATGATGACCTGCGACTCCTGGAGGAACGGCACGCCGAACACGCCCTGGTTGCCGCTGCCGTCGTCGAAGGTGACGGTGTCCCAGGCGGCCTGCGGGATGTCGTTCTGCAGGGAGGCGGGCAGCTTGTCCTTCAGGTCGAGCAGGTAGCCCTTGGACGCGAAGCCGGCCAGCGCGGGCGAGTCGTCGTGGAAGACGTCCGGCGCGTCACCGCCCTCGAACGAGGTGACGAGCTGGTCGTTGACGTTGTCCCAGCTGCCCTGGACGTAGGTGACCTGGATCTCCGGGTTGGCCTTGTTCCACTCCTCGACGATCGCCTTGTTGGCCTCCACCGACTCCTTCTGCCAGGCGAGGCTGAGGAAGTCCAGCTTGACCGGTTCGCCCGACCCGCCCGAGGAGTCGCCGGTGTCCCCGCCGCCGCTGCCGCACGCGGCGGCCAGCGCGACGACCGCCACCGCCGCCAACGCGGATTTGATACGCATCTGAGCCTCCTAGCCCTTCACAGCGCCGGCCATCAGGCCGGACCTGAGCCGTCGCTGGATGATTGCGAAAAAGATCAAGCTCGGGATCGTCGCCATCAGCGACGCCGCGGCCAGCGGGCCGAGCCTTGCCACTCCCTCGGGGCCGGTGAACCGCACCAGCGTCAGCGGGAGCGTCATCACGTCCGGGTCCTTCAGAACCACGAGCGCGAACAGGAACTCGTTCCACGACGAGATGAACGAGAACAGCAGCGTCGCCACCACGCCCGGCGCCAGCAGCGGGGCGACCACCTTGACGATCGCCCGCATCCGGCCCGCGCCGTCCACCGCCGCGGCCTCCTCCAGCTCGCGCGGCACGGAGCGCACGTACCCCTGGAGCATCCACAGCGCGAACGGCAGCGTGAACGTCACATGCACCGCCACCAGCCCGGCCAGCGTGTTGACCAGGTCGAGCTCCCGCATGACCATGAACAGCGGGATGATGATCAGGATGAACGGGAACACCTGGCTGACCAGCACCCACCCGAGCGCGATCCGCTTCAGCACGCCCTGGTAGCGGGCGAGCGCGTACGCGGCGGGCAGCGCGACCGCCACCGTCAGGAACGCGCTGGCCAGCGCCACGACGAGGCTGCGCAGCCCGGCCCCGACCAGGTCCTGCTCGCCGAACGCGGCGGCGAAGTTGGCCAGCGTCGGCTCCCGGGGTATCCAGGCGGGGTCCAGGCTGGCCATCTCCTGCGGCGTCTTCAGCGCCGTCGACAGCAGCCAGACCAGCGGGAAGCCCAGGAAGACCAGGTAGACCAGCAGCGCCGCGTACTGGGGGATCCTTCTCATGACGCCTCCCTCAGCTGCCGCCACAGGTAGACGCCGAGCAGGGCGAGCACGACGACCACGATGGCGACGCCGAGCGCGGCCGCATAGCCGAAGAAGCCGTAGCGGAACGCCTCCTCGTACGCGAACAGCATCGGCAGCCTCGTCCGCCCGCCGGGCCCGCCCTGGGTGAGCACGTAGACCAGGCTGAACTGGTTGAAGTTCCACACGAAGTCGAGCGAGGTGATGGCCACGATGACCGGGCGGAGCTGGGGCAGCGTGATGTTCCAGAACCGGCGCCAGGTGCCCGCCCCGTCCATCGCGCCCGCCTCGTACAGCTCCCTCGGGACGGTCTGCAGGCCCGCCAGCAGCACCACCGTGGTCTGCGGCATACCGCTCCAGACGCCCATGACGATGACGGCGGGCAGCGCCCAGGTGAAGTCGGCCAGCCAGTTGATGTCGGTGCCGAGCGTGCTGTTCACGATGCCGGCGTCCGGGTGGTAGACCAGCCGCCACATCAGGCCGATCACCACGGGCGGCATCGCCCACGGCACCATGGCCAGCACCCGGGCCACGCCGCGCAGCGCCAGCCGCTCGTTGAGCAGCAGGGCCAGCCCCAGCGAGGCGAGGAACTGCAGCGCGGTCACCGAGACCGCCCAGATCATCCCGACCTGCATGGACTGCCAGAAGTCGTCGTCGCCGAGCAGCGCGGCGAAGTTGTCCAGGCCGGCGAAGCTGGTGACGTGGTTCCTGCCGGACTCGGCGTCGGTGAACGCCAGCGAGATCCCGTACAGCAGCGGCCCGACGCTGAAGATCAGCACCGGCACCAGCGCGGGCAGCAGGAGCACCCACATCTCGCGGTTCTGGCGCGGCCCGCGCCCGCTCCGCCGGCGACCGGCGGGCGGGGCGGGCCGCGTCGCCGTGGCCGTCACGGCGTCCCCCTCTCCGCGCCGGGTGCCTGGTACGGTGCGGGCTCCTCCCCCGTCGTCGAAGCCCGTACCGCGAGGCGCGGCGGCACGGTCACCCTGCGGGGCTCCCTGTCGCCGTTCTTCAGCCGGTCGACCAGCAGCTCGGCGGCGGCCTTGCCACGTTCGGCCGACCCCAGCGAGACGCTGGTGAGCGACGGCCATGAGGCCGCCGCCAGGTCGGTGTCGTCCATGCCGGCCACCGCCACGTCGTCCGGCACCCGCCGCCCGGCCGCGCGCAGCACGTCCAGCGCGCCGAGCGCGATCAGGTCGTTGGCGCACATCAGCGCGTCGACGTCGGGCCGCCGCTCCAGCAGCGCCGCGACGGCCCTGCCGCCCTCGGCGCGGTAGAAGTCGCCGATCTCGACCAGCTCCTCGTCGTACGGCAGCCCGAGGTCCTCCAGCGCCTCCCGGTACGCGGCCCCGCGCGCGGCGCCGGGCACCGTGTCGGTCGGGCCGTTGACCATGCCGATCGTGCGGCGGCCGAGCCGGTAGAGGTGGTCGATGGCCAGCTTCACGCCGGTGCGCGAGTCGGCCCTGACGTTGTCCACGGGCGTGCCCTCCGGCACCGACCCGATGATCACCACCGGGGCGCGGGCCGCGGCCAGCATGTCCAGGTGCTGCTCGGTGACGCGCAGCGGGCTCATGATCAGCCCGTCCACGTACCGCTCCCCCAGGCTGTGCAGCACGTCGATCTCGTCGGCCACCACCGCGTCCGTGGAGTGCAGGACGAGGCGGTAGCCGGCGGACTTGAGCACCGGCTGGATCTGGCGCAACATGGCGAGGTAGGCCGGGTTGCCGACGTCGGCCATGGCGAAGGCGACCTGGTGGGTGCGGCGGGACTTCAGGGAGCGGGCGACGGCGTTGCGCACATATCCGAGCTCCTCGGCGGCGGCCATCACCTTCCGCACGGTCTCCTGCCGGGTGGGCAGGCCGTTGAGCACCCGCGACACCGAGGCGATGGAGACACCGGCGCGCTCGGCGATCGTGGTGATCGTGGGTCCGTCGGCCAAGGCTGTCCCTTCCATGTACGTAAACGATTTCAGCAAAGAGACTGTAAACGTTTACTGCGTGTGCGCCATGTAACCCGCCCGCCACGTCCCCGGTCAAGTCACGATCCCATCACGCGCGACACGCCCGGAAAACAGAAGTGTGATGAAAACCACGCTTCAGGGGCAAAACCGGGCCTCGGGGGCATGACGCACCGGGTGCGCGGGCCGAGCGGGACGATCATCGGAGAGCGGGCGTCCCGGACCGGCGGGCGGCACCCGCGCGAGCCTCCGCCGGGAGTCCGAATCCGAGGGCGTCATGCCTGGTCAAAGGCCCTTTCGGCACCATCTGACGCCGCATCCCGGCACATCGGGGCTACGGTGAGACGTAAAGCGTGGCCGGCGGCGCGGTCGTCCGCGGCGGCGCGCCCGGGTGGGAGACGCCGTGCGGCGGAGCGGCCGCCACGGCCCCGCGGACACGTTGAGCGGCGCTTTCCGCTACACGAACCGCTGGTATCCGCCATGATTAGCCACTGCACTACGGGTAACAGAATCCCCGATCGTTAACTCCCCGAGGAGAACTACTGATGGCACTTCCTACTCTCACCCCCGAGCAGCGCAAGGCGGCGCTGGAGAAGGCCGCGGAGGCCCGTGCCGCCCGCACCGCCCTGCTGGCGAAGGTCAAGGCGGGCGAGCTGTCGTTCTCGCAGCTGCTCGAGCGCGACGACGACATCGCCAAGAAGATCAAGGTGTCGCAGGCCCTGCGCGCCGTGAAGGGCGTCGGCCCGGCCAAGGCCACCGCTCTGATGGAGGAGGCCGGCGTCGACGAGAAGCGCCGCCTCGGCGGCCTGGGCGCCCAGCAGCGCAAGAAGCTGGTCGAAGCGCTCGGCTGACCACCGGGCGGCCAGGTCCGCGCGATGCCCGCGCGGACCGGCCGGCGACACCGGGATCGGCCGGCGCCGAGGGATGCCGGCCGTCGCACGAAGGGGATGACCGGGCCGAGTGGGGGCTGACGGGCGGATGTCACCGCCCCGAGGCGGGCCCGGTTCCGGCTGGCGCGACCAACGGGCACGCCAGCTGCTCCGGCCCTCGCCGGGGCAGGCCCGGCGGTCGGCACGGCCGCCCGCCGCACCGGCACGACCACCGCCCAGGGCGGCCCCGGGTCGCGCCGCGGGGATGACACGCGCTCAGGAGCCGCGCGGCAGAGCGACGCGCTCAGGCGCGCGTCATCATCACAGCGCGCTCAGGACCGCAGATAGGCCAGGACGGCCAGGACCCGGCGATGCTGGTCGCTGTCGTCGGCGTAGAGGCCGAGCTTGCTGAAGATGCTCCTGATGTGCTTCTCCACGGCCCCGTCGCTGATGACGAGCTGCCTGCCGATGGCGGGGTTGGACTTCCCCTCCGCCATCAGGCCCAGCACCTCGCGCTCGCGCGGGGTGAGCGAGGCGAGCGGGTCGTCCCTGCGCCTGCGCACCATCAACTGCGACACCACCTGCGGGTCGAACACGGTCCCGCCCGCGGCGACCCGCCGCAGGCCCTCCAGGAACTCCTCCACGTCGACGACCCGGTCCTTCAGCAGGTAACCCACCGCGCCCCTGGCGTCGGCGAGCAGGTCGTCGGCGTACGACACCTCGACGTACTGCGACAGGATGAGCACCGGCGCCCCCGGCACCAGCTCCCTGGCCCGCACGGCGGCGCGCAGCCCCTCGTCGGTGAAGCTCGGCGGCATCCGCACGTCCACCACCGACACGTCCGGCCGGTGGGCGGCGACGGCCTCGACGAGGGCGTCACCGTCGCCGACGGTCGCAACCACCTCGCAGCCGAACTCCTCGAGCAGCCTGACCAGGCCCTCCCTGATCAGCACGGCGTCATCGGCCACGACTACACGCACGGCACCTCCGCTACGATCACCGTCGGCCCGCCTTCCGGCGAGCTCACCGCGAGCTCCCCGTCGACGGCGCGGAGCCGGTCGGCCAGCCCGGCGAGACCGTGTCCCTTGGCGACGTGCGCGCCGCCGACCCCATCATCCCCGATGCTCAGCACCAGGCGATCACCGGTGTGCACCAGCCGGATGGTGCAATGGGATGCCCGGCTGTGCTTGGCCACGTTGGTGAGCGACTCGGCGACGACGAAGTAGACCGCGTTCTCGACCGCGGCGTCGTACCGGCCGGTGGCCCGCACGTCCAGGTCGACGGGGACGGTGCAGCGGCCGGCGAGGGCGGCCAGGGCGGGCGCGAGCCCGCGGTCGGACAGGACGGGCGGGGCGATGCCGCGCGACAGGGCGCGCAGCTCGTCGAGCGTCTCGCGGGTCGAGGTGATCGCGGACCTGATCGTCGCCTGGGCGGCCTCGGGGTCCTTGTCGAGCTGCCGCTGCGCCCGCGACAGCTCCATGGCCAGCGACACCAGCCGCTGCTGGGGGCCGTCGTGGATGTCGCGCTCCAGCTTGCGCAACGCGTTGGCCTCGGCGGAGACCGCGGCGGCACGCCCCTCGGCCAGGTCGTCGATGCGCTCCTGCAGCTCGGCCACGCCGGTGAGCAGCACGCGGCCGAGACCGGCGCGCAGCAGCGAGGAGCCGCGCACCACGAACGGCATGATCAGCAGGAACAGGAACCCCAGCGTCACGTAGAAGACCAGGTTGACCAGGTAGCCGTCGCCCAGGCCGAGCAGCTCGGGCAGCTCGACGTTGCCCGGGATGCGCGAGGTGACCAGGCCGTAGATCGGATAGGTCAGGCCGGCCAGGGGCACCGCCCAGAAGACCGTGGTGAGCACGAACGACACCAGCGCGAGCGGGAAGTTCACGATGGCGTGCAGCAGGTCGAGCCAGGACTGGCCGCTGGTGAGCGGGTTGATGATCCGGCGGAAGCGGCCGGCGCCCGGCGGCGGCGCCTTGTAGCGGGGGCGTACGGGCGGGCGCTTGAGCACGTCGGAGAGCCAGCCGCGCTCCGCGTCGGCGAACAGGCGGGCGGCCAGCATCGTCCCGGCCAGCACCGGCACGCCGATCCACACGACCATGCCGCCGAGGCCCGCGGCCAGCCCGGCGATCGAGATCACGAAGGCGAGCGCCGTCGCGGGGAACCCCACGAGCGTGTAGCGGGTGTCCAGCAGAACCCGCCTTGTCAGGGAGCGCATGCCCCAAACGCTAAGGCCCCCGCGTGCCCTTTTCGACCCGGTCTGCCAGTGTCAGGGGGTGGGGACAGCCCTACCCCCGGCGGTCCTGCCGGCCTGCCCGGAAGACGGTGGCGCGCGTCAGTGTGCCCGGGAGCCGTGCACGGAAGCCTTGAACCCATCGTTCCCCCGATGAATCGAGGCATCCCCGATGACCGTCCTGCTGGAGCGGCCGCGCACCGCGCAGCCCGCCGCACGCGATCCGTTCATCGACGTCCTGCGGGTGCTCGGCATGGCGCTGGTGGTGCTGCAGCACTGGACCATCCCGGTGCTCGGCTACGACGGCGCCCGGCTGACCACCGGCAACGCGCTGGCCACGCCGGGCGTGTGGGTGGTGACGTGGATCAGCCAGGTGATGCCGCTGGTGTTCTTCGCGGGCGGGGCGGCGAACGCGATCAGCTTCCGCCGCTCCGCCGCCGGCGGGCCGCGCTGGCTGACGGGCCGGCTGCGGCGGCTGGCCTGGCCGCTGCTGCCGCTCGCCGCGGTCTGGATCCCGCTGCCGCACCTGCTGCTCGCGCTGGGCGTGCCCGAGCAGCCGCTGGAGGTGGGGGCGCGGCTGACGGGCCAGTTGCTGTGGTTCCTCGCCGTCTACCTGATCGCCGTGGTCGCGACCCCGTACCTGCTGGGCCTGCACGAGCGGTACGGTGCGCGCGTGCCGATGGCGCTGGCCGCCGGGGCGGTGCTGACGGACGTGGCCCGGTTCGCGTCCGGGATCGACGCGGCCGGCTACCTGAACGTGGTCTTCGTGTGGCTGGCGGTGCACCAGCTCGGATTCCTGTACGCGGACGGGCGGCTGGCGCGGCCGGGCCTGATGGCGGCCTGCGGGTACGGGGCGGCGGCGCTGCTGGTCGCGTTCGGCCCGTACCCGGGCAGCATGATCGGGCTGCCCGGCGCCGAGACCTCGAACATGGCGCCGCCCACGCTGGCGATCATGGCCGTCGGGTTCGGGCAGGTGGGGCTGGCCGTCCTGCTGCGGGAGCGGATCCTGCGGCTGCCTCTGCGCCGCCTGCTCGCCTGGGCGGGGCCGCGGATGATGACCGCGTACCTGTGGCACATGCCGGCGCTGTTCGCGGTGACGGGCGTGGTCGTGGTGGGGCTGGGCGTGCCCACGCCCGAACCCGGCGGCGGGGACTGGTTCGCGGGGTGGCCGCTCTGGTTCGGGCTGCTGTGCCTGGTGCTGTGGCCGCTGATGCGGTGGTTCGCCCGGTACGAGGAGCCGCCCGCGTTCGCGTACGGGATCGCCGGCTGGGGCATCGCGCTGGCGGCGGCCGCGCTGATAGGCGGCGGGCTGCTGACGCTGACCGTCGCGGGGTTCGCGCCTGGGGCGGCGCCGGTGGCGGCGGTCGCGGCGATCGCGGGCGGGCTGTGGCTGACGAGGGTGAGCGCGCCGAAACGCGCCCGTCATCTCGCCGGGGCAGAATGACACGCCATGACGACCATCCGCCCGCCGGTCGAGTCCGATCTGCCCGCCGTCGCCGCGGTCTACGCCCACTACGTCACCGAGACCGTCGCCACCTTCGACGAGACGCCGCCGACCGTGGACGAGTGGCGGGCGAAGGCGGCGGCGATCACCGGGGCGGGGCTGCCGTTCCTGGTGGCCGAGGAGGACGGCGAGGTGCTCGGGTTCGCCTACGCCGCCCGCTACCGGCCCAAGCCCGCCTACCGGCACACGCTGGAGGACACCGTCTACCTCGCGCCCGGGGCGACCGGGCGCGGGCTCGGCGGGATGCTGCTGGCCGAGCTGATCGCCGCCGCCCGGCAGGCCGGCGCCCACCAGCTCGTCGCGGTCGTCGCGGGCAGCGGCGAGGAGACGGCGTCGCTCAACCTGCACGCCGCCTTCGGGTTCGTGGAGGCGGGACGGCTGCGCCGGGTGGGGTTCAAACACGGCCGCTGGATCGACACCACGCTGCTCCAACTCGGCCTGGGGTCCTAGCATCCCGCAGACTTCGGCAGGATAGAGGTGTGAGCCTTCTCATCGACCGCCTGCCCGACGAGATCGACGCCGATCCCGACACCATCTACGAAGCGTTCGCCTCCTGGAACGCCGAGAGGGGGCTCACGCTCTATCCCGCCCAGGAGGAGGCGCTGATCGAGGTGGTCTCGGGCAGCAACCTGATCCTGGCCACCCCCACCGGCTCCGGCAAGAGCCTGGTCGCCGCCGGCGCCCACTTCACCGCCCTGACCCGCGACCAGCGGACCTTCTACACCGCGCCGATCAAGGCGCTGGTGTCGGAGAAGTTCTTCGACCTGTGCGCCGTCTTCGGCACCGAGAACGTCGGCATGATGACCGGCGACGCCAGCGTCAACCCGGGCGCGCCGATCATCTGCTGCACCGCCGAGATCCTGGCCAACGTGGCGCTGCGCGACGGCGCCAGGGCCGACATCGGCCAGGTGGTGATGGACGAGTTCCACTTCTACGCCGAGCCCGACCGCGGCTGGGCCTGGCAGGTGCCGCTGCTGGAGCTGCCGCACGTGCAGTTCGTCCTGATGTCGGCGACGCTCGGCGACGTGTCCATGTTCGAGCGCGACCTAACCCGGCGCACCGGCCGCCCGACGGCCGTGGTCAAGAACGCCGAGCGGCCCGTCCCGCTGGTCTACTCCTACCGGATGACGCCGCTGCACGAGACGCTCGAGGAGATGCTGTCCACCTCCCAGGCCCCCGTCTACGTGGTCCACTTCACGCAGGCGGCCGCCATGGAGCGCGCCCAGTCGCTGATGAGCATCAACATGTGCACCAAGGCCGAGAAGGAAGCGATCGCCACCATGATCGGCGGCTTCCGGTTCACCACGCGCTTCGGCCGCGCCCTGTCGAGGCTGGTCCGCCACGGCATCGGCGTCCACCACGCGGGCATGCTGCCCAAGTACCGGCGGCTGGTCGAGCGGCTGGCCCAGGCCGGGCTGCTCAAGGTCATCTGCGGCACCGACACGCTCGGCGTGGGCGTCAACGTGCCGATCCGCACGGTGCTGTTCACCGCGCTGTCCAAGTACGACGGCAACAAGGTGCGGCGGCTGCGCGCCCGCGAGTTCCACCAGATCGCCGGCCGGGCGGGCCGCGCCGGGTTCGACACCATCGGTTACGTCGCCTGCCAGGCCCCCGAGCACGACATCGAGAACGCCCGCGCGCTGGCCAAGATCGGCGACGACCCGAAGCGGCGGCGCGGCTACGCCCGCAAGAAGCCGCCGGAGGGGTTCGTCGGCTGGAGCGAGGAGACGTTCCAGAAGCTCCAGCAGGCCGAGCCCGAGCCGCTCCAGTCCCGGTTCAAGGTGAGCAACGCGATGCTGCTGGCCGTCATCAACCGGCCCGGCGACTGCTTCCAGGCGATGAAGCACCTGCTCACCGACAACCACGAAGACCGCAAGTGGCAGCGGCGGCACATCAGCCAGGCCATCGCGATCTACCGGTCGCTGCTGGCCGGCGGCGTCGTCGAGCAGCTCCGCGAGCCCGACGAGCAGGGCCGCCGCGCCCGGCTGACCATCGAGCTGCAGGAGGACTTCGCGCTCAACCAGGCGCTGTCGACGTTCGCGCTGGCCGCCTTCGAGCTGCTCGACCGCGAGTCGCCCGGCTACGCCCTCGACATGGTGTCGATCGTCGAGTCCATCCTGGACGACCCGCGCCAGATCCTGTCGGCCCAGCTGAAGAAGGCGCGCGGCGAGGCCGTCGCCGAGATGAAGGCCGACGGCGTCGAGTACGAGGAGCGCATGGAGGCGCTCGCCGAGATCATGTACCCGATGCCGCTGGAGGACCTGCTGCTCGGCGCGTACGAGACCTACCGGCGCGGCCACCCGTGGGTCGGCGACTACACCGTCAGCCCCAAGTCCGTGGTCCGCGACCTGTACGAGCGGGCGATGACGTTCAGCGAGTACATCCAGTTCTACGAGCTGGCCCGCTCCGAGGGCACCGTGCTGCGCTACCTGGCCGACGCCTACCGCACGCTCTCGCGTACCGTCCCCGAGCACCTGAAGACCGAGGAGTTCGTCGACCTGATCGAGTGGCTCGGCGAGCTGGTGCGCCAGGTCGACTCCAGCCTGATCGACGAGTGGGAGAAGCTCGCCAACCCCGGCGAGGCGCTGGAGCGGCGCGACCAGCTGGAGACCAAGGTGCGCCCGGTCACCGGCAACCCGCGGGCGTTCCGGGTGCTGGTGCGCAACGCCATGTTCAGGCTCGCCGAGCTGTGCGCGCTGGAGAAGGAGGCGGAGCTGGAGGAGCTCGCTCCCGACGTCGACTGGGGCGCCGCGCTCGACGCCTACTACGACGAGCACGAGGAGATCCTCACCGACGCCGACGCCCGCGGGCCGGCGCTGCTGCGCATCGAGGAGGAGCCCGGCGTCTGGAAGGTCCGCCAGACTGTGAAGGACCCCGCGGGCGACGGCGACTGGGGCATCGACGCCCAGGTCGACCTGACGGCGTCCGACGAGGAGGGCCACGCCGTCATCCACGTGCAGGGGCTCAACCGGCTCTAGGAAGTCAGCGCCCTCGTCATGAACACGCTGTTGGGGTCGGGGCGGTAGTCCGCGAACGGCTCGCAGAAGGTGAAGCCGAATTTCTCGTACAGCCGCCGCGCCGGCAGGTAGAACTCGGCGGAGCCGGTCTCGAGGCTCAGCCGCCGGATCCCCATCCGCTCCGCCTCGGCGATGATGTGGGCGAGCAGGAAGGACGCCACGCCACCGCGCTTGCGGGCGGTGGCCGTGCGCATGGACTTGAGCTCGGCGTGTCCGGGGTCGAGCCGCTTGATCGCGCCGCAGCCGACCAGCGTGCCGTCGTCCCACACGGACCAGAACGTGATCTCGGGGCGGCGCAGGCCGTCGAGGTCGAGGGCGTGTTTGCTCTCGGGCGGCGTGGTGGACAACATCTCTCTGACGTGCTCGTCCAGGAATTTGGCGATCTCGTCGCCGGTGAGGTCGTCGACCACGATCTCCATTTTTGCCGCCCCCTCCGCTCGCCGATTGACGGTACATCTCCCGCGTTAAGGGGATGTTTCGGCGTTTTCACGGAGGGAGACTCTCTCCCCGGGGTCCTGGGCTGGCCCCCGCGAAGAGCAGCCCCGGCTCCCGGCGGGGAAAGAAAAAGCCGTGTGCCGGAATGGACTGGCAAGGGCATTCCGGCACACGCCTGTTAATTCATAATCGCTTCACGATGTTCGGCGTCTCGTCATGACAATGTCCCAAGATCGTGACATTTCGGCCTTCCGGGCCTCTCAGCAGGCGGCAATCCTGCAGATCTTGCCCAGCATCTTCTTGCTGTCCTTGATCTGCATCTTGAAGTCCGAGGTGGCGGGCTTGCTCCACTCCCCCGCGACTGTGTAGATCACCAGCGCGTTCGCCCGCCGCGTCACGATGCCGCGCTCGCCGCCGATGGCCACCCGCCTGCCGCTGTAGGCCTGGCCGGTGACGGCGATCGACTCGTCGCCGAGCTTCACCCGCTTGCCCGTGAACCGGTAGCTCTTGGTGCCGCAGGCGGAGACCGCGGAACGGATGTCCCGCATCGCCTTCTTGGCCCCGGCCTTCGAGGTGTAGAGGATCACCTGCTCGGACTTCGAGTAGTCGGGCACGGCCGTGTAGATGAGGGTCTTGGCGGCCTTCCGGCCGGACCGGGCGAGCGTCGCCCTGTCACACGGGTTGACGACGAGCCGCGCGGCGGTCCGACCGCTCACCGCCCAGCTGTGCTCGGGGTTGTCATCCTTCTTGGCGGCGGCCTTCTCGTACAGCATGAAACCGTCGGGAATGGCGACCGCTGCGGCTAACAGGAGTATGGAGATCATGGTCCCCGATGGTACGAGCCGCCGATGCAGGGATTCTTGCAGCCCGCTTGCTCAGCCGCCGGAGATGTCGGACTCGGCGTCCTCGGGGACGACGGTGTCCCAGGCGTCGTCGAGCCAGCCTTCAGGCAGGTGGACCTTGGTCCGCTCGCCGGACTTGCCGCGCGGCGTGTCGGTGTGCGGCGGCCACGGCTGGTCAGGGTCCAGCTCGGCCAGCCCTGCGCGCAGCTCGTCGAGCGAGTCCGCCGTCGTCACCCGCCGCCGCGCCTCGGCGCCCACGGTGAAGCCCTTGAGATACCAGCCGATGTGCTTGCGGAAGTCGGCGATGGCGTAGCGCTCGGTGTCGAACGCCTCGACCATCATCGTGGCGTGCCTAGCCATCGTCCGCGCGACCTCGCCGAGCGACGGCCTGGCCCGCTCGGCGCTGCCGTCGAACGCACTCCGCAGATCCCTGAACAGCCACGGCCTGCCGAGGCAGCCGCGGCCCACGACCACGCCGTCGCATCCCGTACGGGCGACCATCCGCAGCGCGTCGTCGGCGGACCAGATGTCGCCGTTGCCCAGCACCGGGATGTCGGGCACCGCCTCCTTGAGCCGGGCGATGGCGTCCCAGTCGGCCGTGCCGCCGTAGTGCTGGAGCGCGGTGCGCGCGTGCAGCGCCACCGCCGCGACGCCCTCCTCGGCCGCGATGCGGCCGGCGTCGAGGTAGGTGAGGTGGTCGTCGTCGATGCCGGTCCGCATCTTCATGGTGACGGGCAGCGGGCCCGCGTTGGCCACCGCCGCACGCAGGATCCGCCGCAGCAGGTTGCGCTTGTACGGGAGCGCGGAGCCGCCGCCACGCCTGGTGACCTTGGGTACGGGGCAGCCGAAGTTGAGGTCGACGTGGTCGGCCAGGTCTTCCTCGGCGACCATCTTGACCGCCCGGCCCACCGTCACCGGGTCGACCCCGTACAGCTGGAGGCTCCTGGGCCGCTCCGGCTCGGCGAAGCGGATCATCTTCATGGTCTTGGCGTTCCGCTCCACCAGGGCGCGGGAGGTGATCATCTCGCACACGAACAGCCCGCCGCCCTGCTCGCGGCAGAGCACCCGGAACGGCGCGTTCGTGATGCCCGCCATCGGCGCCAGCACCACCGGCGGCCACACCTCGATCGGCCCAATCTTCATCCTTGAAGTTGTAGCGCAGGTCCGGCGGGAAGCGGTATTCGCACGGGTGAGGCGGGGCGGCGGGAAATTCGCTAGAGTAGTCGGGCAACGCGGAAGTGGCTCAGTGGTAGAGCATCACCTTGCCAAGGTGAGGGTCGCGGGTTCGAATCCCGTCTTCCGCTCGGACAGGTTGCCCGGTGGAGTGGCCGAGAGGCGAGGCAGCGGCCTGCAAAGCCGTGCACGCGGGTTCAAATCCCGTCTCCACCTCGACGGACGATTAGCTCAGCGGGAGAGCGCTTCCCTGACACGGAAGAGGTCACTGGTTCAATCCCAGTATCGTCCACCATCTCCACGAAGTCGCGGGTTCGGCATGCGTCCAGCGCTTCGCCGTTCCAGGTGATCGCCTCGGCATACCGTAGACATACCGGGCGTTCCTAAGCTTGCGCGGGTGTCTCGCAACGATCGCTGGATCAGAGGTCTCGCCCTCCTGATCCTGGCTGCTCCCATGCTCGTGACAGGTCCGCAGGCCGGGGCGAAGGCCCTGTCGGACGTAGGCTTCTTCGGACGATGGCGGGATGGCGCCTGGGACATCGGATCGCGGTTGTCCTACAGCCATCCGGGCCTGACGGACATGCAGAACGCGGTCAAGGCGGGTGACTACGGCCTGGCAAAACAGCGGTTGCTCGACTATTTCCGGACACGTCCAGCGATATCGGCGGGCAGCTTCTCCCACCCGGACTGGCCGGGAGCCGTGGAGCTTACTCCGGACCACATCTGGACGCTTGACGGCGGCGAGGTCTACATCAGGACCCTGACGATCGGCACGGCGGAGACGACGGTGACGACCGACGTGACGAGCAGCGTCACCGGTGGCCGGAGCGGATTCTTCCTGATGAGCCGGTACAAGGACCCGGTCGTCGCGCACGTCCACAGCAGGAGCAAAGGCTCCGGCAAACCCACCCTGCGCCTGACCTTCGCCGACGGCTCGACCAAGAGCCTCCACCCGACGGACGACACCCACATCTGGGCGGGCCATCCCGGCAACGTGTACGGCGACAAGTACCTGCTGCAGGTCAGCGACCAGGGCGCGGGCCCGTTCACGGCCGCCACCCGCAAGGCCTACCTGCAGTTCGACCTCGACGGCCTGCCCGAGGTGAAGAAGGCCGAGCTGACGCTGACCGCCAGGGCGGACGCCAGTAAGCAGGTCATGCTGTTCGGCAACGGCGAATCCTTCGACGAGGACACCCGCACCTGGTCCAACACCGTGCAGTACACGTACTCCTGGGAGGGTGACCCGGGCGGCTTCGACTGGAAAAAGCCGGCCGGCGCCGACGAGGAGTACCACGTCCAGCTCCCCCGCTTCTTCTTCGCCGGGCCGCTCGCCACCGCCTATCAGCGGACCGGTGACGAGAAGCACGCCCGCGCCCTCATCGGCCTGATGACCGACTTCATCGAGGACGCCGACACCTACGACTCCGACGAGGGCGCGGGCTCGTACCCGAACAGCCTCTCCGTGGCCCGCCGCGTCCAGAACTGGATTCCGGCGTACGAGATCCTGCGCAAGAGCCCGTCGCTGACGGCCGAGGCCAACGCCGAAATCCTCAAGGCGTTCAACCGGGCGGGCATGCACCTGCAAGAGAGCGTCCAGGGCGCGCCGAACTGGAAGCAGACGCAGAAGGTCACGTTGCTGCACGCCGCGGTGTACTTCCCGGAGTTCCGCGCGGCCACGGGGTGGCGCGGCAACGCGGTCGACTTCCTGGGGTCGCAACTCGACGACTCGACCTACCCCGACGGCGGCTACTGGGAGGCGACAGACGGCTACGCCCGCTCCTACGCCTCGCAGTACGTGGACATCGCCCTGTTCATGCGGCCGCACGGGATCGAGTTCAGCGACGCCACCAAGGCCAAGCTGCGCAAGCTGGGCCGTTTCCTGATGGATCAGACCTACCCGAACGGCTACGGGCCCGGGTACGGCGACGGCGAGAGCAGGGACATCCGCTCGACGCTGAGACGGCTGGGCGAACTGCTCGGCGACCAGGAGCTGATCTACGTCGGCACCTCCGGCGCCTCGGGGCGGAAGCCCGCGCACACCTCGTCGCTGTATCCCGACACCCGGGTGGCGGTGTCCAGGTCCGGCTGGAGCCGCGACGACTCCCACCTGCGGCTCAACATCGACCGGGGCAACCACAGCCACACGGACGAACTGGCGGTCACCGCCTACGCGTACGGCAGGGCTCTGCTGCCCGACATGGGGACATACACCTACAGTTCTGACCTGCGCGCGCAATGGCTGCGGTTCAGCACAGAGGCGCACAACACCATCGAGATCGACAACCAGGCACAGGATTCGAAGGCTCCGGGAGCGATCACTCACCTGGTCACCAACCCGGTCTTCGACCGGATCGGCGCCCACACCGAAGCCTCAGGCGGCGCGCGCCACGAGCGATCCGTCCTGGCCCTGCACTCGGGCCTCTGGCTCGTCTCCGACCGGCTGAAGCCCACCGACGGCGCGGCACACCGCTACGAGCAGAACTGGCACTTCGGCGCGGAGGCCGGCCCCGCTCTCCGATCCGGATCGAAGGCCGCGACCACGGCCTTCGACGGCACGGGTCCGAACATCAGCGTCGTACCCGCCGACCCGGGCCAGATCAGCGCCTCGCTGCGGGACGGCCACCACGCGCCGTACATGTACCGGGTGGAGAACGCCACGTACGCGTCGTACGTCAAGACGGCCAAGGGCGGGACGACCTTCGACACCCTCCTGCTGCCCTCCAGAGGAGCGGCGGACCCGGCGGCGGCGGTGGAGCGGCTCCCGGTCAGCGGCACCTCGCCGTACCGGGCGACCGCGCTGAGCCTGGACCTCGGCGCGCGGGGCGACGCGGTCTACTACAAGTCGTGGTCCAGCCAGCCCTCGCGCTCGTTCGGGCCCTACACCTACGACGGGAAGATGTTCTACGCGGAGAACGGCTCCACCGGCCGGACCATCGTCATGGTCCGCGGCACCTCCGTCGAACGTGACGGCCAGACCCTGGTCGAGTCCCCGGCCGAAGTGGCCGACCTCGCCGTGCGCATCGGCGCGGACGGAACCGTCCGCATCGACGGCACGGGCCTGACCGCGAGCACCGACCGGGCGCGAGCCATCGCGATCGACGCATCGCACGCCACCGAAGTGGTCCTCAACGGCACGCAGGTGCCCTTCACCCGCGACGGCGCACTCATCTACGCGGCGGCCGTCGCGTGACGACGGGTTCGGCCGGGCATGCCCTCATGGCGGGCGAGTGGGCCGCGGCCGCGCGGCTAAGGCGGGCCGGTGACCCGGGCCGTCAGCGGACGCCGCGGGGGCGGAACTGGATGCTGATGCGCGGCCCCGCCGGGCGGGTGGTCTTGGGGACGGCGTGTTCCCACGTGCGCTGGCAGCTGCCGCCCATCACGATGAGGTCGCCGTGACCCAGGTCGTAGCGGAGTGACGAGCCGCCGCCGCGCGGGCGGAGCAGCAGGGGGCGCGCGTAGCCCACGGACAGGATCGCCACCATGGTGTCGTGGGCGGCGCCGCGGCCGATGGTGTCGCCGTGCCAGGCCACGCTGTCGCGGCCGTCGCGGTAGTAGCACAGGCCGGCCGTGGCGAACGGCTCGCCCAGCTCCTCGCGGTAGTGCTCGTCGAGGACGCGCCTGGCGTCGGCGAGCACCGGGTGCGGCAGCGTCTCGCCCTCGTCGTAGAACTTCAGCAGCCGCGGCACGTCGACGACGCGGTCGTACATCTTGCGCCGCTCGGCCCGCCACGGCACCGACTCCGCCAGCCGCTCGAACAGCTCGTCGGCTCCCGACAGCCAGCCCGGCCGCACGTCGACCCAGGCGCCCCGGTCGAGAGGGACGCGGCGGACCGTCGAGCCGAGCGGCCCCACGGCGAGTTCCTCGTTCAGGCTCAGCAGAGATGCTTGGTAAACAGCCGCCATACCACCGAGTGTAGGTGATCGTTCAAACATGTCTTCGACTGTGCCGGATCCCGCGGGCGGGGCATGAAGGACGAGAAGAATCGCGTGGCGTCGTCCCGGGCCGCAGCGGGGCCGCCACATCCGATCGAGGAGCACGTCATGCTCACCACTGAGTTCCTGCCGGGCAGCCCGTGCTGGGTCGATGTCGGCAGCCCCGACATCGAGGCGACCGCCGGCTTCTACAGCGACCTGTTCGGCTGGCGGTTCCAGCCGGCGATGGAGGGATACGGCTTCTGGCAGGCCGACGGCAAGACGGTCGCCGCGGCCGGGTCGGTGATGGAGGAAGGGGCCGCCGCGTCCTGGATGGTCTACTTCCAGACGCCCGACTGCGACGCCACCGCCAAGGCGGTCGAGCTGGCCGGCGGGCTGGTCCGCGCCCAGCCGTTCGACATCGAGGGGCAGGGGCGGATGGCGCAGTTCACCGACCCCGCGGGGGCGGAGTTCGCGGCCTGGCAGCCGGGTGGCACGCGCGGCCTCGACGTGGTGACCGATCCGGGGTCGTTCGCCTGGGCCGAGCTGTTCGTGCCCGACACCGACGGCATCCGCGGCTTCTACCGGTCGGTGTTCGGCTGGCGGTTCGACGACGTCGACATGGGAGATCTGACCTACCCGGTGGTCTCGCCGGCCGAGGGCGGCGCCGACTCGTCGATGGCGGGGCTGGTGGGGCTGCCGCCGGGTGACCGGGCCCACTGGGTGCCGTTCTTCGAGGTGCCCGACTGCGACGGGGTGGTGGCCAGGTGCCAGGAGCTCGGCGGCACGGTGCGCACGCCGGTGGACGACGTGCCGGGGGTGGGGCGGATCGCGTACCTGTCCGATCCGCACGGGGCGCGGTTCGCGGTGATCACCAGCACGGCCTGAGCGCGCCGGTGTAACGTCTTCGGGGTGTTGACACGTTACATGCTCGGCGCCCTCGCCTCCCGTACCGGCGACGAGATGTCCGGGCCCGCGCTGCTGGTCGCCGGGCTGGCTGTCACGGGGTCGCCGGTGCTGGCGTCGTCGCTGCTGGCGGGGCTGACCGTGTCGGCGGCGGCCGGGGGGCCGCTGCTGGGCGTGATGCTCGACCGTACCCGCAGGCCGGGGCGGGTGCTCGGGTGGTGCCTGGTGGGTTACGGCGCGGGGCTGCTCGTGGTGCTGGCCGGGCTGGGGCGGCTGCCGGACGCGGCGCTGATCGGGGTGGCGGTGCTGACGGGGTTGCTGGGGCCTTCGCTGAACGGCGGGTGGACGGCGCAGCTGCCGTCGGTCGTCGGGGCCGGGCGGCTGCCGCGGGCGAACGCGCTGGACGCGATGAGCTACAACGTGGCCGCGCTGGCCGGGCCTGCGCTGGTGGGGGTGATCGCGACCGCCACCGGAGGAGAGGCGGCCGTCGTGGCCGGCGTGGTGCTGCTGGTGGCGGCCATGCCCGCGGCCCGGGTGCTGCCGGCGCGGGAGGAGAGGCTCGGGAAGCCAGGGGCGGTCCGGGAGGAGCTCGCGGCCGGGTTCCGCGCCATCGCGGGGAACCGGGCGCTGCGGCGGGCGACCGTGACGTCCATGGTGTCGATGGCGGGTCTGGCCATGCTGATCGTGGCCGCGCCGCTGCTGGGGCTGCGGCTCGCGGGCGACGCCGGGTACGGGGCGCTCCTGCTGGCGGTGACGGCGGGAGCGGCCCTCGCGGCCAACGCCGTGATCGCACGGGTCGGGGTGCGATGGCAATCTCTCCGCACGGGACGGCAAGCTGGCGTCGCGAGGGCGGGGGTGCGGTGGCGGCCTCTCCGGGCGGGACGACAAGCCGGTGCCGTGGACGCGCGGGCGAGGTTACGGTGGCGGCCTCTCCGGGCGGGACGGCAAGGCAGTGCCGGGGTCGCGCGGGCGGGGATGGGGTGGGACACGGTGATGGTCGTGTCCACCCTGTTGATCGGGGTGGGGACGCTGGTGGCGGCGGTGGCGGGGTCGTTCGCGGTGGCGGTCTTGGCCGCTGTGGTGGTGGGCGTGGGTGAGGGGCCGCAGCTTACGGCGCTGTTCGCGGTGCGGCATCGGGAGGCGCCTGAACGGGTGCGCGGCCAGGTGTTCACGACCGGGGCCAGCTTGAAGATCACCTCGTTCGCGGCGGGTTCGGCGCTGGCGGGGCCGCTGGTGGCCTTGTCCCCGGGAGCCGCGCTGCTCGCGGGGGCGGGCGTCCAGCTTCTGGCCGTGGCGGCGTACGGTCTGCTCTCGCTCCCCCGGTCGGCCCTGGAAGGACCTACGCCGTACGGTCCTGACGAAGCCGCGGGCGAAGAGGCACAGGCGGGGTGATCAGGCCGGGCGACATGAGCGGATGCAGGCAAGGGGCGATAAGGCCGGGCGATCGGGCTGGGTGCAGGCAAGGTGATCAGGCTGGGCGGGTGGAGCGGTAGGCGGCTACGCGTTCGCGGGTGGCGCAGCGTGGTGTGCAGTAGCGGCGGGGGCTGCCGCCGCCCGCGTGCAGGAAGGGGCGGCGGCAGGTCGCCGACGCGCACAGGCCGCCGGGGACGCGCTGGTGGTCGGCCAGGAGGACGGCGAAGGCCATCGCCGAGGACGCCTGGAACCATTCGCCCCAGGGCGCGTCGTCGTGGCTGTCGACGTGCACGTGCCAGCCGGTCGTGCCGTCGTGGCTGGTCAGGCGGGGCGGCCCGGCGGCGGTCGCCAGGAGGCCGTTGAGCAGGGCCGCCGCCGCGCCGGGGCCGGGCGCGGCTAGGACCTCGACGAGCCGCCCGGCCGCCTCCCGCATCGCCCGCACGTCGGCCCCGGTGAGGTCGAGCGGCCCCCGCTCCCCGTGGGCGCGCAGCACCCGGGCCACCGACTCCGCCGTCGCGTCCTCGTACAGCAGGACCGTGCACAGGTCGACGGCCCTGGCCGCGATCGCCTTGGTCGAGTGATCCTCCACGTTCCCGAGCGTAGAGGGTCAGCCGCCGCAGGCGGCGACCACGAGCGAGTCCTTCAGCACCGTGTAGCGGTCCCTGAGCCTGACCGCGCCGGTCTCGGTGTCGATCTGGACGACGTTCATCCGGCCGGCCTGGGTGGTGAGGTGGAGCGTGACCTGCCGGTCGCCGGTCCAGTCGATGGCGTTGAGGTCGCCCTTGGGCAGCTTGACCGGGACCCGGCCGAGCACCTGGTCGGTCTCGACGTCGTACAGCACGAGCTGGGACTTGCCGGCGACGAACGCGGCGGCGGTGCGCCCGTCGGCGGCCAGGGCGAGCGGCATGTTGGCGGAGACGAGCTGCGGCGGGGTGGCGCGGGAGACGAGCTCGCCGGTGTCGGCGCGGACCACGACGTCTGTCACGGACTCGTCGGCGTCGACGGTGGTGAGGACCTCGCCGCCGTCGCCGCTGAAGTCCACCAGGGTCTCGCCGCGCGGGAGCGTGCCGAGGCGGGCGCCGTCGGAGGTGTCGAAGATCCGCACCTGGCCGGTGCCGATCGTGACGGCGAGCCGGCCGCCGTCGTCGGACAGGACGAGCCCGACCTCGTACTGCGGCACCCGGGGCACCGCGCCGGCCGGCAGCAGGGTGACGCCGCCGCCGAGGGTGCGGACGGCGAGGCGGCGGGAGTTCTTCGCGAAGTACGCGACCTTCGTGCCGTCGCCGCTGACCGCGACGGGCGCGGGGAGGTACTTGTAGGGCTTGCCGTCGGCCTTGAGCGCGACGGTCTGCGCGTCGGCCAGGACGCGCTGCTCGCCGCTGTGCATGACCAGCCGCCACGGGCCGCAGGGCAGCCGGCCGTCGTCGCCCCTGTCGCAGCCCTTGATGGAGGCGTAGCGGACGGCGTCGTGGTGCGGCCCGGCCTGGGCGGGCGCGGTCAGGGACACGGCCAGCAAGGCGGCGGCCAGCAGGATGACCTTCATGTCACTCTCCCGCGACGGTGTAGAAGTAGGGGTCCTTGCCGGTCGTGTAGCGCTCGGTCTGCTTGACGGCGCCGGTCGCGGGGTCGGCGGTGAGCACCCGGACCACCGCCGTGCCGCCCTTCCCTCTCCCGGGCACGGCGACCGTGAGCTTGCCGCCCTCGCCCCACCGGGCGGTGAACGGGGTGTCGCCGGGGGCGAGCGCGAGGTCCACGCCCTCGGTCAGCTTGCCGGTCGCCAGGTCGTACAGGCGCAGCCTGGGCGGTTTGCCGCGTTCGGGGTGGCCGGAGACGACGACCGCGACGGTCCGCCCGTCGCGGGCCAGCGCCTTGACCGGCGCGTTGGCCACGACCTGCGGCGGCGTGCGCCTGACGGAGGTGCCGTCGGGCTCGTGCACGACGAGCGCGGTGGTGTTGTCGGCGGTGACGCGCTCGGTGAGCACCCGGTCGCCGCCGGGGCTGAAGCCGATCGGGGTGTCTCCCCCGCGCAGCTCGGCGGTCCGGCGGGTGGCGAGGGTGTAGAGCTTGGTGGGCACCCGCTCGGCCTGGTCGAGGTAGTCGACCAGCACCCGGTCGCCGGCGGGCGACAGGGTGAGCGAGACCAGGTCGGTGCCGGCGCCCTTGGGCAGCAGCGACCTGGGCAGCGCGGTGCGGCGGCCGCTGGGCAGGTGCCACACGACCAGGCGGTGGTCGCCGGACCGCTGGTGGGCGACGGACCGGCCGTCGGCGCTGACGGCGAGCGGGGCGGCCTCGCCGGTGCTCCTGCCGCGCCGGTCGACGCTGACCCCGGCGACGGCGGAGCTGGTGGTCACGCCGCCGCCGGGGGCGAGCAGCCGCCAGGTGGGACACGGGACCGTGATGCCGGATCTCTCCGTACAGGTGGGGATCCACGCCAGGCCCACCTGAGCGGGCCTGGCGTGCGCGGCGGGCGCCCAGGCGACCCCGCCGAGGACCGCGGACGCCAGGAGGGCGGCGGTCGCCGAGCAGATTCTCATGCTCACTTGGACAACCGGCGGGCCGTACCCGCGGATCACGGATGCGTCACGTTCGGGGCAACGGCCGGCGGCCGGGGAAACCGAGCTCCGAGCGGTGGTACCAGCCCAGCTCCGGCTCGCCCTCGATCCAGCACAGCCGTACGGACGCGCCGTCGAGCACGGCGGGGAAGTCGAGCAGCACGGGCGCGATGCCCTTCACCTCCAGGCCCAGGCCGGCCCAGCGGGACAGGATCTCCTGCATGCCCGCCTCGATGCCCTTGATCTCGGGCAGCCCGCCGAGCGGGGAGACGCCGCCGGTGTCGCGGTCGTAGGTGATCTCGGCGAGGTCGGCGCGGGCGGCGATGAGCTCGCGGGCCTCGGCGAGGATCCGCGGCATCAGCGAGCGCGCCTCGGCGACGGAGAAGAGCCTGTCCATAGCCGGGAACGTTAGCGGTTCGGCTCGTAGGCGCGGAGCAGGAGCTGCTCGGCGTGGTCGAGATAGCCGTCGAGATAGGCGGCGGCGCGGTCGGGCTCGCCGGCCTCGATGAGCTTGAGCAGCTCGCGGTTGCGGTCGAGGAACGGCTCGTGGAAGTCGCGCGGGTTCTCCATCACGTGGAAGACCAGGCGCAGCTCGGCCAGGAGCTGGCGCATCGCCTCGTCGAGCCTGGGGCTCTGGTTGAGGGTGACGAGGGCCTGGTGGTAACGGATGTTGGCGGTGCCGACGGCCCGCCAGTCGCCGGCCTCGGCGGCCCGCTCGGCGTCGGTCATCGCCTCGCTGATCTGCGCCAGCGCCTGCGGCGTCGGGGGGCGGCGGACGGCCGCGCCTTCGAGCACCCGGCGCACGCGGTAGAGGTCGGAGACGTCCTCGGCCGACAGCACGCGGACGAACACGCCCCTGTTGAGCCGGTGGTCGAGCAGCCGTTCGTGGCTGAGCAGCCGGAACGCCTCGCGCAGCGTGTTGCGCGAGACGCCGAGGGCCTCGCAGATCGACTCCTCCGACAGGCGCTGGCCGGGCATGAAGAGGCCTTCGATGATCCGGTCGCGCAGGATGTCGGCGACCCGCTCGGCGGTGCTGCTGCGCCCGAGGCGGGATCGGTCTTGTGCGAGGCCGGCTACTGCGTCGTCCACAGGCAACAGGAAATCATCGAACAAACCTCTTGTCGAATCGTTCAACGATCCTTACGTTGAAACGGTGACCCTCTGAACGAAGGAGCGATCGATGTCCGGCTCCACCCCCCAATCCCGGCGGGTGATCCTCGCCAGCCTGATCGGCACATCGCTGGAGTGGTACGACTTCTTCCTGTACACGACCGCCGCCACGCTGGTCTTCGGCAAGCTGTTCTTCCCTACCTTCGACCCGCTGAACGCGACCCTGCTGGCCCTGACCACGAACGCGGTGGCGTTCGTCGCCCGGCCGCTGGGCGGGATCGTGTTCGGCCACTTCGGCGACCGCACCGGGCGCAAGACGGTCCTGGTCGTGACGCTGCTCGTGATGGGCGTCTCGACGTTCCTCATCGGCGTGCTGCCCGGATACGACACGCTGGGCGTGCTGGCTCCTGTCTTGCTCGCCACGCTCCGGTTCGTGCAGGGGCTCGGGCTCGGCGGCGAGTGGGGCGGCGCCGTGATCATGTCGCTGGAGCACGGCGACCCGCGCCGCCGCGGATTCAACGCGAGCTGGCCCCAGGTCGGCGTCCCGGCGGGATACGTGCTGGCCACCGGCCTGCTCGCGATCCTGTCGTTCACGCTCCCCGACGCCGCGTTCATGTCATGGGGCTGGCGGGTGCCGTTCCTGCTGTCGGGGCTGCTGGTCCTCGTCGGCCTGTGGGTGCGCCTGAAGATCACCGAGTCGCCGCTGTTCGCCGAGGTCGAGCAGAAGGGCGCCAAGGCGCGGATGCCACTGCTGGAGGTGCTGCGCACGCACCCGCGCGCGCTGCTGTCGGCCTTCACCGCCCGGATCGGCGTGGACGTCGCCTTCTACACCTTCACCGCGTACATCCTGGTCTACCTGACCGGCCCGCTGGGGCTGGACCGGCAGGTGGGGCTGAACGCGGTGCTGATCGCCTCGGCGCTGCAGCTCGGGCTGATCCCGCTGTTCGGCTCGCTCTCGGACCGGTACGGGAGGCGCCCCGTGTACTTCGCCGGCGTCGTGGGCGCCGCGGTCTGGGTGTTCGCGTTCTTCCCGCTGCTGGAGACCCGGTCCACGTTCCTGATCATCGTGGCCGCCGTGGTCGCGCTCGTCACCCACGCGGCGATGTACGGGCCGCAGGCGGCGTTCATCGCCGAGCTGTTCAGCACCCGGCTGCGCTACAGCGGGGCCTCGATGGGCTACCAGGTGGCCGGCATCGCGGGCGGCGCGCTCGCCCCGGTCATCGCGATCAAGCTCGTCGACACGTTCGGCACCACGCTCGCGGTGTCGGTGTACGTGGTGATCGCGCTGGCGATCACCGCCCTGGGCCTGGCCATCGCGCCGGAGACGCGGGACCTGGACCTGGCCGCCGAGCCGATGCCGCAGCGCACCTGAGACCGCCCCTCCTGGAGTTGCCGCGAGAGCCGCGGGCGGCGGCTGCCACCGCCGCCCGCGGAGGGAAGGACGACCATGCGAACCGCCCTGCTCGTGATCGCCGCGCTGATCTGCGTGCCGACGCTCGTCGGACTCGTCGGGGGCCTGGAGAGGACCGACGCCGGCGAGGTGGCCGTGGTCCGCGACGGCGGCTGGTTCGACGACAACCAGGTGCGCGCGGTCATCCCGCCCGGCTCCGGCCTGACCTGGGCCGGCCTGTGGTCGTCGGTGCACCCGTACCCGGCACAGCAGCGCTTCTACACGATCACCGCGGACGCCAGGCGCGCCACCACGCTGGGCGTCGACGTGGTGACGGTGCCCAGCGGCGACGGCGTGAACCTGGGCGTCGAGGGCACCCTGTACTTCACGCTCAACCTGGACCCGGCGACGCTGAAGACCTTCGACGACAAGTACGGCACCCGTACCTTCCGCGGCCAGGACGACTCCTTCCTGTACGCGTGGGAGGGCGACGAGGGGTGGACCGCGTTCTTCGGCCAGGCGGTCCGGCCGGTGATCGACAACGCGCTGCGCACCGAGGTGGGCGCCCGGCGCTGCGCCGAGCTGGTGCCGTCGTGCGCGCTGCTGGAGAGCTCGGCGCTGAAGCCGCGCGACAGCAACACGAACATCAGGGCGGTGCAGGACGGGGTGAACGCCGCGCTCGCCCGCGACCTGCCGCGCACGCTCGGCGGCGCGTTCTTCACCGGCATGACCTTCTCACTGTCGCGGATCACGCTCCCGGCCGAGGTGCAGAAGTCGGTGGACCGCTCGCTGGCGGCCGGCGCCGCCGTCTCCGAGGCGCAGGCGAGAGTCGCGCAGGCCGAGGCGGAGGCCAGGGCCAACCAGGCCAGGCAGGACGGCTACGACAAGTGCCCCGCCTGCGCCGAGATCGACAAGCTGAAGTCACTCCCCCAGGGCATCACCGTCTACGCCCCGGGGAACCAGGACGCGGTCGTCGTGCCCACCCGCTAGGCCCGGGGCTCGCCCGGAACAGGGGCACGGGTGAGCCACGGGCCCTTGAAGGCGGCCAGGGTCAGCAGGAACAGCACCTGGCCGCCCAGCCCGACCATCAGCCACGTCTCCCAGCCGGCCGCGGCGACGACCTGCGGCGAGACCACCAGCATCGCCACGATCATGACGCGGACGACCATCCCCCACAGCCCGAGCGCGGAGCCCTGCAGGCGGGCGTCCACGTCCTCGGCGTTCTCGGAGAAGTTGGCCATCCACGGCACGTACGCGATGCCCAGGGCCAGGAACAGCAGCGCGTACACGACCACCACGTGGGTGGCCGAGGCGCCGGCGCCGACCAGGCCGATGAAGTAGGCCAGCGCGGCGATGGTCAGCACGGTCCCGGCGGCGGTGAACGGCTTGCGCAGCCGCAGCCGGTCGGAGATCCGGCCGACCGCGATGACGGCCAGCGCGTTGAGCACGATGCCGAGCGCGACCACGCCGTTGGCGGCCGCCGCGGCCATGCCGAACGCGGTGACCAGGATCGTCTGGCCGAAGATGGCGAAGGTCCAGTAGAGCACCTGCCAGCCGGTGTTGCCGAGCACGTGCGCCCACAGGTGCGGGTGCCGGAACAGCTCTCTCAGCTTGCCCGGGTCGATCTTCTCCGCGGCGCTCACCTCCGCCTCGGCGTCCATGACCTGGGCCCGCAGCGCGGCGGACGGCTCGGCGATCTGCCAGATGATGATCGCGCAGAGGGTGAGCGAGACGACGCCCATGAGGATGGCCTGCGACTGCCAGGCGTTGCCGAACAGCGGCAGCGTCAGGCTCGCCAGCGCGGAGGCCAGGAACGAGGCGCCGACCGGGCCCCAGGTCCAGAACGCGAACGCCTGCGCCCGTCCCATCCGGGGCGAGAAGTCGCGCACCAGCGAGGCGGTGATGGTGATGCCCGCGCCCTCGATGAACAGCATCAGGCAGCGGACCGCGAGCAGCCCGCTCACCGAGCCGACGGTGGCGAGCAGGAAGTTGCAGGCGGCGGTGACGGTGAGCGTGGGCACCAGGATGGCGACCCGTCCCCACCGGTCCGACAGGATGCCGCCGAACCCGGCGGACACCCCCCCACCAGCACCGAGAGCGCCGCGATGAGCCCGTACTCCTCCAGTGACATGCCGAGGTCGGTCATCAGCAGCGGCAGGATGGTGGCGATCGTGGTCTCGAAGTTGGCCACCAGGCTGGCGAGCACCGCGATGGCGAGCAGGCGGACGCGGCGGGCGCCGACGGGATAGACGCTGAGCTCGCGGACGTAGAACGGCTTCATCCCCAACCTCCGGGGCACGAGCGGGACAAAGGGTCGCTCTAGAACGCGTTTCTAGTAGATCCACAGTTTGCTGGTGAACGCGCGCAAGTCAACGCTCACGAGCGTCACGATGTGATCTCGGTCACCATTTCGCACGTTGTAACGCAATCGCCGCCGATTCCCAGAACCTGATCGACCGTTTACGCATAAACTGCGCGCCTGTGAGCCTCCCTGTACGTGAACGTTCCCCCCGCCCGGGCGGCGGCCGGCACCGGCGGCCGGTCCCCACGTCCCTCCCGCCGGACGCGCCCGTACTCGTGCTCGCCGCGCCCGGCAGCGCCACCGGCGTGGCGGCGGACATCGCCGCCGTGGTGCGCGTCGACAACCCCCAGATCGAGGTACGGCTCACCACCGTGGACGAGCTGGCCCCGGCGCTGCCGGAGGGCCGGGACGCGATCGTGGTGCCCCTGCTCACCTGGGACGATCCGGCCGTCCTCGGCCAGATCGGCCGGGCCGTCGCCGACAGCGGCTCGGGCGCCGTCGTGACGGGCGCGCTCGGCCCGCACCCGCTGCTGGCCGAGGCGCTCCACATCAAGCTGGCCGAACGCGGCCTGGCCAGGGCCGACCGGGTGCGCCTGCTCAACGTCCACAGCCCCGTCGACGCGGTCATCCTCGGCACGACCGGCGGCGAGCAGGCCGTGCACGCGGCACAGGCGACCGCGGTGCTGCTGGCCTCCCGCCTGACGCTCCCGGTGGTGGCCGCCTCGCTTGACAGCGAGCCCGGAGTCGCCGTGGCCGCGGACCGGCTGCGCGCGGCCGGCGCCCAGCGGCTGGCGCTCTCGCCGTGTGTGATCGGCCACGAGGCCCCGGCTGACCTGGGGCGACGCGCGGCGGAGGCGATCGGCGCCGGCCACGCGGAGCCGATCGGCGCGCACAGCATGATCGCCGAACTTGTCGCCCGCGCTTACGGCAGTCAACTGGCCACTTGACAAGGGCTTGTAGAGATCACTCAAGTAGCGTTACCGTCGGCCCATGTGCGAGGTCGTGTGCAAAGGTGAGCGTTTGTGGCTTCGTGAGGTCACCGAGTCGGATGCCGCGCCACTGCACGCGATCTACGGAGATCCGGCGGCCACCCAGCACATGCCGTTCCCGCCCCGCACGGTCGGGCAGGTGGCCGAGGTCGTGCGGGAGGCGGTGGCGGCCGCCGCCGAGAAGCCGCGTCGCCTGTACGCGCTGGCCGTGCTCGACGCCCACGACCGGAGCGTGATCGGCGTGGCCCGGCTGCACATCGACGCCGAACGCCCGCACTGCGCCGAGATCGGCCTCGGCCTGCGCCCCGACCACTGGGGCCGGGGCATGGGCACCGACCTGGTGCGGCTGCTGCTGACCTTCGGCTTCAAGCAGCTCGGCCTGCACCGCATCTGGGGCGCGCGGGCCCCCGCCAACCTGCCCGCCCAGCTGGCCATGCTGACGGCGGGCATGGTCGAGGAGGGTCGCCTGCGTCACCACGTGGCCGCCCCCGACGGCTGGCGCGACTCGGTGATCCACGCCGCGATCGAGGACGAGTGGCGCGGCCGCTGACTCAGCGGACCAGCCCGAAGAACGCCCGGACGTCCCCCACCAGCAGGCCGGGCGCCTCCATCGCGGCGAAGTGCCCGCCGCGGTCGAACTCCGACCAGTGCACGATCTTGTGCTCGCGTTCGGCGACGCGGCGGACCCCGGGGTCGCCGGGGAAGACGGCCACCCCGTGCGGGAGCGCCGACGGCTCCTGCCCGCGGCCCCAGGACGCGGCGCTCTCCTTGTACAGCCGGGCCGAGGAGCCCGCGGTCCCGGTGAGCCAGTAAATGCTGATGTTGGTGAGGAGCTGGTCGCGGTCCACCGCGTCCTCGGGCAGCTCGCGGGCCGGGTCGGTCCACTCCTTGAACTTCTCGGCGATCCAGGCGAGCTGCCCTGCCGGGGAGTCGTGCAGGCCGTACGCGAGCGTCTGCGGCCGGGTGGACTGGATCATCGCGTAGCCGGAGCCGTCCTGGTCGCCGTAGACGGCCAGACGGGCCCGCTCGGCCTCGGTCAGGCCCTCCAGCTCGGCCGGATCCCCGCTCGGGAACCCGAGCCCGCCGTTGACGTGCACCCCGACGACCCGTTCCGGGTCGAGCCTGCCGACCATCGGGGAGATGACGGCGCCGGTGTCGCCGCCGTGCGCGCCGTACCGCCCGTAGCCGAGCCGGCGCATCAGTTCCTTCCACGCCGCCGCGACCCTGGCCATGTCCCAGCCGCGCTCGCGGGTGGGCCCGGAGAAGCCGAAGCCGGGGAGGGACGGGGCGACGACGTGGAACGCGTCGGCCGGGTCGCCGCCGTGCGCGCGGGGGTCGGTGAGCGGGCCGACGACCTTCATGAACTCGGCCACCGACCCCGGCCAGCCGTGCGTGACCAGCAGGGGCAGCGCGTCCCGCTCGGGTGAGCGCACGTGCAGGAAGTGCACGTTCTGCCCGTTGATCTCGGTGGTGAACTGCGGGAACGCGTTGAGCGCCGCCTCGTGCGCGCGCCAGTCGTAGCCGGTGCGCCAGTACTCGGCGAGTGCTCGCGCGTACGGGACAGGCACCCCGTACGACCAGCCGGCGCCGTCCAGCTCGTCGGGCCAGCGGGTACGGGCGAGGCGCTCGCGCAGGTCGTCCAGGTCGGCCTGCGGGACGTCGATGCGGAAGGGCCTGATGTCGTTGTCCATGACGCCCACGCTAGAAGCCGGTTAGGACAGGTACGGTCCTAGGTGTGCTGGAGACCTCGGCTCGACTGCTGAAACTGCTGTCCCTGCTGCAGACGCGGCGCGACTGGCCCGGCGCGGAGCTGGCCGGGCGGCTCGGCGTCTCGGCCCGTACGGTGCGCCGCGACGTGGAGCGGCTGCGGGAGCTGGGCTACCAGGTGCACGCGTCGGCCGGGGTGCCCGGTTACCGGCTCGGCGCGGGCAGCGACCTGCCGCCGCTGCTGCTCGACGACGAGGAGGCGGTGGCGGTGGCCGTCGGGCTGCGCACGGCCGCGCAGGGCGGCGTGGCGGGCATCGAGGAGACCTCGGTGCGGGCGCTGGCCAAGCTGGAGCGGGTGCTGCCGTCGCGGCTGCGCCACCGGGTGAACGCGCTGCAGTCGATGACCGTGCCGCTGACCGGCGGCGCGCCCGCGGTCGAGGCGGGCACGCTGTCGGCCATCGCGGCCGCCTGCCGCGACCACGAGGGCCTGCGCTTCGACTACCGGGCCGGGGACGGGACGGTCACGGAGCGGCTGGTGGAGCCGCACCGGCTGGTGGTGTCAGGACGGCGCTGGTATCTGGTGGCGTTCGACCCCGGGCGGGACGACTGGCGGGTGTTCCGGGTCGACCGGCTGCGGCTGCGCACGCCGAACGGGCCGCGGTTCACGCCTCGGGAGCCGCCTGCCGACGACCTGGCGGCCTACACCTCACACAGGATCTCCAGCGCGCCGTACCGTTACCGGTGCCAGGTCATCGTGCACGCGCCGGCGGAGGCGGTCGTGGCGCGCATGCCGCCGTCGGTGGCCGCCGTGGAGCCGCTCGACGGGGGCGGTTGCCTGCTGACCAGCGGCTCCAACTCGCTGGACGAGCTGGCGTTCTGGCTGGTGTCACTGGGGATGGCCTTCGAGGTGCGCGAGCCGCCCGAGCTGGCGGCGCACCTGCGGGTGCTGGCGCGCAGGCTGGCCGACGCGGCGGGCGGCTGAGACGCCGGGTGTCGGCGCGGGGAATTGTCGGTGGCGGGCCCTACCATGAGGCTCCTCACGGAGGGATGGCCCATGCTCGACTCGCTGATCGTGCCCCTGTTCGTCACCACCGACCTGCCGCCCCGGGCCGAGCTGGCGGAGTTCGGCGAGCTGGTCGCCGGCGCGGCGCGGACGCTCGGCTACGACGCCTTCCTGTCGGGCAAGGTGTTCTGGCTCGACCGCCCGGTGCTGCCCGGGCAGCGGCCCGCCGCCGAGACCGAGTCGCGCTTCGCCGGGATGCTGGGCCACCTGGCGGTCTCGGGGGACGCGCATCCGGTCCGTGAGGTGGTGGCCGACCTGCGCACGGCGATCGGCGCGGCCGTCTCGGTCCGCTACGGCGACGCCGGCGCGCCGCCCGCCGTGTTCGCCATCCGCGACCGCGACGTCCGCGAGCGCACCCCCGACACGGCGCTCCACATCGGCACCCGCGACGCCCCGGCCGAGCTGGTGACGGTAGCGCGGCCTTACCTCTGACGGCCCGGCCTGCTTGTCGTGGCCCTTCAGGCGGCCAGTCCTATCAGGGTGTAGGGGGCCCACAGGTCCGGGCGCGACGACCCGTACAGCTCGCGTGACTCCAGCATCGCCGCCCTGAGCGCCCTGCCCGGGCCCGCGGCGGCCAGCCGGGCGTGGAAGGACGGCAGCAGCTCCCGCGCCACCTCGGGGTGCGCCGGCCACTGCGGCAGCAGCGCGGCGGCGGCGCCCGCGCGCAGCAGGGCGTGCCCGAGCGCTGTCACGCCCGCGCCGCCGGGTGTCGGCCCGCAGCCGCTCACGGCGACGAGCCGGGCCTCGATCCGCAGGTCCATGAGCGCGCGGGCGTTCAGCAGCCCGCCGGGAAGGCGGATCCCCGAGCCGTACGGGTCGGCGCCGTCGTAGCAGGCCGGGCAGGCCAGGTGCACGGTGTCCCAGACGCCTTCCAGATCGCGGGCGGCCGCGGTGACCGGCGGGCTGCCCAGCACCGCGGCGACGGCGGCCGCGTCCTCGCCCTGGCCCGCCACCAGCGTCCGGCCGCCGTGACCGGCTCGGCGCAGCGCCTGCCGGGCCAGCGCGGCCGCCGACGGCGCGTATGCCACGGCGTAGCGGTCGAGCAGCAGCCGCCCGCCCGGGGCGAGCGCGTGCAGCGGCAGCCCGTGCAGGTCGCCGTGCGGCAGCAGATACAGCACGTCGAGATCGTCGCCGAGCGCCTCGATCGCCTCGCCGAGCAGCAGGTCGGCGACCACCCGCCACAGCTCGGCCCGCCTCCGCCCGCCGTCGCCGGCCCTCGCCGTCGCGGCGAACTCGGCCAGCAGCTCCGGCCCTGCCGAGGTGGCGAACGCGCGCGGCCTCGCCCATCCCGCGCGGTGCGCCACCACGCTGACGAGCGCCTCGCCGGTGTGGAACGCGACGACGCCGCTTCCTTCCGGCAGCAGGTCCAGGAGCCGGCCCGGGTCGACGCCGATGGCCCGCGCGACGTTCTCCTCCAGCCCGAGCAGCGTCTCCTTGGCCCGTTCCGCATGCGCCCAGGCCCTGGCCCCGCGCCCCAGACGGACGGCCAGCCCCACCGCCCTGGAACGGAGCCGCTCGGCCGCCGCCGAACCCGTGTCGTCCAGCTCACCGGCCCGCTCGGCGTCCGCCAGTGCGGCCGCCAGCTCACCCAGCTCCTCGCCCGCCGCCGCCCTGGTCGCATACGCGGCGGCCAGCTCCGCCCGATGCGCCCCGCCGAGCCCCGGCACGCGCCCCCCGCCATCGTCCCCGTCCGACCACAACCCCCCACCCACAGCCGCCCCCGGCCCACTCAGACGGCCCTCACCCACAGCAACCGGCCCTTGGGGCTCAGCTGCAACCACGTCCGACCGCCCCGCGCCCTCGACGGGCGGATTCTGCACCTCACCATCCGGCTGCCGCGTGACCTCAACAACCGACCTCTGCTCGCCTCCAGCCCAGTCCGGCCGCCCCGCGCCCTCGACGGCCGACCCCTGCACCTCACCATCCGACCGCCCCGCGCCCTCAACGGCCAGCCGCTGTACCTCACCATCCGACCGCCGCGCGCCCTCGACCACCGGCCCGGAGCCCTGCGGCTCATCTCCGGCCGGTTCCCGCTGGTGTAGGCCGCCGAACAGCTCCGCCCGCTGGGCGCCGCCGACATCAGGATCCGCCCACTGCGCGCCGCCGACACCAAGGTCCGGCGGCTGTCCGCCGGCGGCGGCAGTCGGTCGCTGGGTGCCGCCGCTGAACGGCGTCGGCCGCTGAACGTTCCCCGTTGTTGGCTGGGTGCCGGACTCTAGGAGGTCGATGGCTGCCGAGGCGCGGGCACGGGCGGCGCTGAACCGGCCGGCGCGCAGGTCCAGAGCGCCGAGTTCGGCCAGCGCCACGGCCTGGCCCTCGCCGAAGCCGATCCGCTGCGCCAGCGACAGCGCCTCGGCCAGGCGGTCTACGTCGCCCAGCCGACCCAGTGCGATCAGGTCGCGCACGACGGCCCGCTGCCGTCCGCGCGCCCGGTCGATGTCCAGGGCCCGTTCGGCGAGCCGTGCCGCGCCGTCGCGTTCTCCTCTGGCCGCGTGCACGGGGGCCAGTTCCCCGCACACGGTGGCCACGGTCGCGTCGTCGCCGACGGCCTCCCCGAGCGCCAGCGCCTCCTGGTAGAGAGTTGCGGCCTCGTCCACGTCTCCCTGGCGAAAGCGCGTTCTCGCCCGTACCGCGAGCAGAGACGCCCGCATGCCGCGCCAGGCGGGGCCGGCGGCGAGCGCGAGCGCCTCGGCGAGCACCGCCCCGGCGTGCGACCAGCGCCGGTCCTCCGCCAGCGCCGCGCCGAGCGCCCCGAGCGCGGCCACCAGCCGCACCGGCATCGCCTGCCCGGACTCGCGCGCCAGCCGGACGGACTCCGCCAGGTGACCGATCGCCTCGGCCGTGCGCCCCAGCGCGAGCGCGGCGGCGCCACGCCCGCGCAGGTGCTCGCTCAGCAGGCCGTCACGCAGGTCGCACCCATGCTTCGCGTACTCGTACGCGGCCTCCGGGTCGTCCGCCTCCAGCGCCAGCGCGCACAGCTTGGCCAGCAGCCCGGAGCGGCGGCGCGGGTCGGCGGCGGCGCCGGCCGCCTGCCGTGCCAGCGCGAGCGCCCCGGACAGATCGCCTGCCGCCTCGGCCTCCTCGATGCGTACGCGCTCGGCCAGCCGTTCGGCCAGCTCCCGGTCCGCGCCGCCGCGCCGCACCGCGGCCAGCGCCTGCGCCAGCGCCGCCCGCCCCCGCGCGACCTCCCCAGCCGCGAACTGCAGCTCGGCCAGCCGCACCAGCACGGCCGGTTCCGCTCCCCCGACCGGGATCACCTCGTACGGTGCGTCCCCCGTAGGCCCGGTCACCGCGCCACTGAGCCCCTCTTCCAGCGCCTTCCTCGCCCGGCGCAGGTCGCCCCGCTCCTCCAGCGCGAAGCCGAGACGCAACGAGGTGAGCGCGGCCAGACCAGCGTGCCCGGTCGCGCGGAAGCCGTCGGCGGCCAGCCCCAGATGCTCCACCACAGCCGCCGATCCCCCCGCACGAGCAGCCCCCCAGCCACCCTCCCCCCGCTCCCCCAGCCCGCCCACCCCGGCGACCGGCCCACCTCCGGGCCCCACCGGCAGAC